>CAXYJY010000060.1:0-19894 GCA_964277755.1 uncultured Hymenobacter sp. | reverse complement strand
AAATTCTCAACCGAGAATTTCAGCAACGACCCGACTAGCTTTTTACTAACCAAATAGGAAGCAGCCTACTATTGATGTGCCCGGCGGCGGTCGCGCAGCTTTTTGAGGCCGAAGGCCACGCCGCTGGCCAGCAGCAGCGAAGCGCCCCCATCGAGCGGCACGGCGGCGGGCGGCGTACCGGGCGCGGGGCCGCCCGTGCCGGGCTGCGCCAGCGCTGGAGCGGCGGCGAGCAGGCCAGCCACCAGGGCGCCAACCAGGGTGGGTAAGATGGTATATTTTTTCATGAGAAAAGTTGAGAAGACTGAAGTAAAAACCAGTTGGCCGCATCCCAGGCCGCGCTACTAACTTAGGATGCGGCCGGTCTGCTTATTGCTCGATGACCAGACGCTTAGTCACTTTGGCATCGCTGCCCGACAACTGTAAGGTGTACACGCCCAGTGCCATCCCGGCCACGTCGAACTGCGAGGTAGCCCCGGCGGCGGTCATGGCGAGCTTGCGCTGGGCCACGGCCTGGCCGAGTTGGTTGTAGAGCGTGGCGGTTACGGTGCCTTTGCCAAGCTCGGCTGGCACCACTACCGTGAAGCTGCCACGGGCCGGGTTCGGGAAGAGCTGCACCTGCTGCGCTAGCGCGGCATTGCTCACAGCCAGCGGGGTAGCTGGGCCAAAGTACAAACTAAAGCGGCCCGGCAGCGCCGTAGTGGCCGCCGTGAAGCTATACTGCGGCTGCTGCGCAAGGTTGATGCGGGTGCCGGTTTCGGCGTCGAGCAGCAGCACCGTGGTGGCACTGGCAAAGTTGGCGAGGCTGGTCGCGTTCAGAGTGTAAGTGCCGGTCGAAGGCACGTGCACATTCAGCGGCACGATGGTGGGCACGGCCACGTTCAGCGGTGTGAGGCCGTTGATGGACAACTCTTCGCCAGCGCTGTAGCTGCCCACGTTCATGCCCGACGAGTTGGGCAGCTTGTAGGCGTCAAACTTGGAGTCGAAGCCGGCAGTAGCGCCCTGCTCGAAGTACACCGACGTTTCATCACCCAGTTGTAGCGAGTTGCCTTGCAAACTCAGCGTTACCTGCGGGCGCGGGTCGGCGGTAGGGCGGTTAAAGCTCGGCGAAGTGCTGAAGGTGGTGACGCGGGCGGCGTTGGTGAGGGCCAGGCTACCGTTGCTGGTGCCGGGCGTGGTTACCCGCATAAAGAAGCCCTGCATGGCGGCCACCAGCGGGTTGCCGAAGCCATTGACGTAGCTGCGGTACTGGCCGGTGTACTGGCCGGTGCTCTGGTACACGTACACGGCATCGTCGAGGTTGGTGCGCGTGATGGCGCTGGTCTGGCTGAAATCGAGCGGGCTCGGGTACGGGTTGCCGAGCAGCTGCCAGCCGCTCTGGGGCTGGGTGCCGCGGGCCAGGCCGCCGCGCGTGATAGTGCCGGTAGTAAGGTTGCCCGAAAGGTCGACTACCGCGCTGGCCGGGATATTCACGGTGTAGCCGCCGAGCACCGTCATCACGTCGCTGGCTTGCGGCACCACGAAGCCCATATCGAAGGCGGCCGAGGTGTTGGCGGCCATCGTCACGCGGCTTTGGTCGTAGGCGTACACGTTGGGGAAGGGCGTGACCAGCGTGGGGTCCGCCGCCGTGTTGTAAGCCTGGTTGAAGACTGGGTTGAAGCTCGGCGTGTTGCTGGCCAGGTCGCTGAGCATGGTGCTGAGCACCGGCGACGAGTAGTGGCGGTAGCCCGCGCCGCTGTTGAAGGCCGGGTCGATGGCCCGCTGCATGGTAGCGAGGCCCGTTACTGCGCCGTTGGTGTTCACGACCAGGGCCGTGCCGTTGGTCGGCGTCGAAAGCAGCGTTACCAGTTGGGCCTGGCTGCTGGCGAGGTTGCCGTTAGTCAGGGCCAGCACCTGGGCCACGCCCACGCCGCCGTTGTTCAAAGTCAGGCCGGCCGCGTTGTTCACCGTCAGGTTGCGCACGCGGCTGGGCAGAGCGTTGCCGCTAACCTGTGCCTCGGTACCGATGTACTCGTAGCTGGCATCGGTCGAAAACTGCCGCGAGCCCGTGAGTTGAATCGCGCCCGCCGCCGTGCCCGCCATCGTGATGCCGTTGCTATCACAGATGCGCAGCGTGGCGCCGGCTTCCAGAATAAAGCTGCCCGAGCCCGTGATAGGGTTGCAGTTGGTAGCCAGCACGCCGCGGGTGCTCATCACGCCGCCCGTTTGCACGCGCAGGGTGCCGTTTACCACGATGGGGCCGTTAAAGGCCGCCACGCCGCTGCTGGTGATGGTCACGTTATTATACGTGCCTGATTCTACGTTCATGGTCGTGCTTATCGTCAGGTCGGGTACCGCTACCGTGTTGGTCGGGCCGCTGGCCGAGCCGGTGCCCACCCAGGGCGTTTGCACGAACGGGAACTCGGCCCGGATGGTCGTATCATTGGCTTCCACACCCGTGGTGAAGCCCAGCACGTTGCCGAGCTGCGGCGTTACGGGGTTGGTAGCGGTGGCGCTAAAGTCGTCGTACCACAGGCCGATGGCGGCCAGCACCACGCCGCTCACGGCTTTCAGCTCAATCTGGTCCACGGCATCCTCCAGGCGGCGGCCGTTAGGGAAGCCGTCCATGTTGGGGATGAATTGCAGGTTGGTATTCGTGTTGTAGCGCGCGTCGGTGAGGCCCAGCGCGGCGGCGGCCAGCAGGCCCTGGTTGCTGAAATCGGCCGAAGTACGCGGGGTAGCCGGCACGGCCATGTTCAGGCGCAGCATGTCGCCGATTACCGGCAGGAAGTTGTTGATGAACGGCTTACCCGCCGCCAGCGGATTGCCGCCCTTGCCCGTCGCCAGCTGGTACGGAATCAGGTTCGGCACGCCCGTATGAAAAATCGGCTTGATATCGACCGAGCGCGGGCTGCCGGCCACGCCGCTATTCAGCAGGTACTCGCCAAAGCCCGCCGGGGACGGCGCGAAGGCCGTGCCCGCGTTGGCGCCGCTGGCGCTGCTGTACAAGGCGCTCAAACCCGGCGCCCCGTTGCGGAAGTCGAAGCCATTACCGAAGCCCGGCCGCCCGGCCAGCGACTTGGTTTGGATGCGCAGCTTCGAGATGTTCGGAATCGCCTCGCCGTAGTACGTCTGGCCGGTGGGCTTGGGGGCCGCGCCGTTTACAGGCACGTTATCAGCCATGTACAGGCCCAGCTCGGGGTTCGAGAGGTAGTTGTCGGTCACGGCCGCCTCGTTGCCGGGGGTGCGGGCGTTCCAGGCATCCTTGGCCCCGATGGGGTTGATAACCTCGTTGGTGAGCGGCATGCCCAGGCGCGACACCTGCACCCAGCTACCGCTGTTGGTGGGGTTGCCGGTGCTGCTCAGCGTTTGCATGGCCGGGCGGCTGGCCGAGGCCCACACGCCTATCACGTAGTCGGGGTCCAGGATGTTGGCCGCCTGGTTGATGGGCTTGCCCGACTTTTGCAGGTTCTCCACCGGAATGCTAAGCGCGATGCTGTGGCAGTTTTTGCGCGACAGTCCATCGGTGGGCGTACCCGCCCCGCCCGAGGCGCCGCGAATATTAGCCAAGTCAAAAATAGCTCCCAGGTCGGCAAAGAACGGGTCGTCCGACGGCCCGCACAGCACGCGCTCACCCGTCGAGGCCAGCGTAATGGCATTCAGGCGGCGGTCGGTGTACGAGATGTTCGAGTTCAAGCCCGCCGCCCCGTTGATGGAGCGCGGCCCGATGTTATTAGCCGGCACCACACCATTGGTAATAATTGCCACCGGCGAACCGCCAGCCACGATTTTCTCGCAGGTGTAGGTGGTTTTCAGGTTTTGCTGCCCCAGCCGGATGTTGAAAAACGTGCTCGGGTCCTGGTTCGTCCGCGTAAACGTGAAGCGGTACGTCACATCATCGCCGGTGGTGGCGGTGTTGTTTTTGACGTGAATCTCGTAGCGCACGTTCTCGCCAAAGGTCGAGTAGTTGGGCCCGCCCTGCGGCAGCTCAAACGGGATGTAGTTGGCAATGATGATAATTTTGCCGGCATCATTGGGGTCTTTGAAGGCGTAGAGGTCGGTGTTGTCGGCCACCGGGTCGTCGGCAATCAGCGGGGCCTCGCGGTGCGAGGAAGCCTCCAGGGGCGTGTAGCGCAGCTGGCTCCAGAGGGCGCCGCCGACTACCGCCATCGCGAGCGTGGGCAGCGCGACGTAGGTGCGTAACTGGTTGGTAGTCATATTAAATAGGCGATAGCAAAGTGAGACGATGAGTTAGCGGCGCACGCGCGTGCCCTGCCACGGCGTTTGCACGTAGGGGAAGCTGGCGCTGAACGTGGTGTCGTTTTTCTCGACGCCCGCCGTGAAATTCAACACGCCCTTCAGCTGCGAGGTAGCGGGGCTGGGCGAGGTGCCCGGCGTGTAGTCGTCGTACCACAGGCCGATGGCGGCCAGCACAGCCCCACTAACTGCCTGTAGCTCAATCTTCACTACCTCATCCTCCAAGCGGCGGCCGTTGGGGAAGCCGTCCATGTTCGGGATGAATTGCAGGTTCGTATTGGCGTTGTAGCGCGAGTCGGTAATGCCCAGCACCGCCGCAGCCAGCAGGCCCTGGTTGCTGAAATCGGGCGAGTTGCGCGGCGTAGCTGGCACGGCCATGTTTAGGCGCAGCATGTCGCCCAGGGTCGGCAAGAAATTATTGATGAACGGCTTGCCGGCCGCCAGTGGGTTGCCATTCTTGCCCGTTGCCAGCTGGTACGGCGCTAGGTTCGGCACGCCGGTGTGGAAAATCGGCTTGATGTCCACCGAGCGCGGCTTGCCTGCCACCAGCAGGTAGGGGCCGAATGTGGGGTCGGCGAAGACGGTATTCGCGCGCTGGGCGCTGGTCAGGCCCGACAGGCCGGCCGCGCCATTGCGGAAGTCAAACGCCCCCAGCGACTTGGTTTGGATACGCAGCGCGCTCAGCGCCGGTACTGCTTCGCCAAAGTAGGTCTGGCCGGTGGGCTTGGGGGCCGCGCCGTTCACCGGCGTGTTGTCGGCCATGTAGAGGCCCAGCTCTGGGTTCGAGAGGTAGTCGTCGGTGATGGCCGCTTCGGCGTAAGGCGTGGTGCGGTTCCAGGCGTCCTTGGCCCCGATGGGGTTGATGGCCTCGTTGAGCAGCGGCATGCCCAGGCGCGATACCTGCGTGTAGCTGCCCGAGGTGCTGGTAGTGCCCGTGGTGCCGCCGTTCAGCGTGCGCATGGCCGGGCGGCTGGCCGAGGCCCACACGCCAATCACGTAGTTGCTGTCCAGAATGTTAGCCGCCGCCGAAGCCGGCTGCCCGCCCTTTTGCAGCGTAGCCACCGGGATGCTCAGGGCTATCGAATGCACGTTGTACTTGGCCAGGCCATCGCGCGCGCCGCGGTTGGCACGCAGGCCGGCGAGGTCGAAAATCGCGCCCAAATCCACGTAGAACGGGTCGTCGGACGAGCCGCAGAACACCTGCTCACCGCCGCCGCCGCTGGCGTTGGTCACGGCACCCTGCCGGTAGGCCGTGTACGAGGCCTGCGCCAAGCCCACGCCCGTGTTGATGGAGCGCGGCCCAATGTTATACGCCGGCACCACGCCATTGCTGACGATGGTAACCGGCGTGCCGCCCGCCACGATTTTCTCGCAGGTATAAGTGGTTTTCAGGTTCTGCTGCCCCAGCCGCGCGTTGAAAAACGTGGTCGGGTCGCCGTTGCTCCGCGTGAAGGTGAAGCGGTAAACGATGTCGTCGCCCGTGGTCGAAGCGTTGTTTTTGACGTGAATCTCGTAGCGAATATTCTCGCCAAAGGTGTAATAATTGGGCCCGCCCTGCGCCAGCTGAAACGGGATGTAGTCGGCAATCAGGATAATCCGCTCCGAATTATTGGGGTCCTTGAAGGCGTACACGTCCGTGTTGTCGGCCAGCGGGTCGTCGGCAATCAGCGGCGCCTCGCGGTGGCTGCTGGCTTCGAGCGGGGTGTACTGCACGGTGCCCCAGGTAGCGAGCGCCGTGATTGCACATGCCCCGACCGCCCACTGAAGAGGTCTGGTAAATCTGTTCATGGAGTGAAAAAAAGGGGTGAAAGGGTAGGAAAAATCAGCCAACAGCACGGCCCCGCAGCACCCAGATGCTTGCGGGGAAACAATTAGATAATAGCAAGCCCTCCTGCATCGCCAACTCGCTGAAAAAACTCGGTGGCAGTGAGGAAGAAATTTAAACTAACCTCGCGTGAAAAGTGAGAAAAGGGGCGCGCAAATCGTCCAGGCACGTGCAATTGCGCTAAAAAAAGCAGGTTTTTGCCGTCTCCTTTTTCGCACAAAAAGCTTGCGCGTTAGACTATGCCAATTAACTGATTAACCATCAATAGCTGCTAGTCAACCTACCAATACATATAAATTCCCTAGTGTTGACATCTACGGGATTAATCTCGACTTGGACTTTAGGAAATGAACTTTTTTCTGAAAAATATTTCAACCAACTTTTTTGTACATAATTCGGGCTTACCAACGTTGTTACTCACTACCGCTTAATTGTACTCCTTCTACAAAAACCATTCAGTAAATCCTCAAAAATTCATCCTGCATTCACTATACAGTTACCCACTCTCTAAGCAGTAAGCAGTTGAGCTTTATTAGCTGGCACTGAAAAGCCCAGCCAGGGTACCGAAAGACCTGCTTTCCGGCACCCTGGCTGGGCTACTTGGCAAAATGACTGCGGCTAAAGGAACACGCTGGCGTTGAGCTTGATAAAAAACGGCGTGCCGGGCGTGAAATTCAACTCATTGACCGACGCGGCCTCGCCGCGCAGCTGGCTATCGGTGGCAAACTGCGCCTCGTTCCAGGCCACGTTCAGCAGGTTTTCGGCGGTAGCGCCGAGTTGGAAGCGCGGCCGGGTGTAGCTGGCCACGGCATCGAGCAGGAAGTAGCCCCGCGCCCGGATGGTGTTGTCTTCCTGCGCCGGGCGGCTGTCGATGTGGCGGTAGCGCAGGCTGGCGCTCAGCCCATTAGGGCTCTTGAGCGTGAGCCCGCCGATGCTGGTGAAGCTGGGGGCCAGCGGGATGCGGTTTTCACCTTCCGGCGCGTTCACGATGCGGCCGTGGCTGTAGTTGACGTCGGCATCGAGAAAAAGGCGGCCCGTGAGCTGGTAGCGGGCCGACACATCGACGCCGTAGCGGCGGGTGGGGCCGGCGCTTTCGGTGGTGCCCTCGTCGCCCGAGTACACCAGCTCGTCTTGCAGGTGCAGCGTCCAGAGGGCGGCGTTCACGACCAGGCTGGGCACGGGCTTGAAGGTGCTGCCCACCTCGGCCCCGGTGGCGCGGGGCAGCGCGTTGAAGCTGCCCGTGCCCTGCACCACGCCCCGCGCATCGTTGGAGTGGAAGCCCAGCCCCGAGCGCACAAACAGCTGCACCGCCGGCGACAGCTGGTAGTAAAAATTAAGCTTAGGCGACACCCGGCCGCGCGTGACGCGCCCCGTGAGCGGCACGAACCCGGCCGCCGAATCGGCCTTCTGGCCCCGAAACTGGAAGATGAACAGGTCGGCGCGCACGGCCGCGTTCACGGTCAGGCGGTCGGTCAGCTCCAGCATTTCGTCGAGGTAGGCGTTGATATTCTGCTCGTAGAGGCGGCCGGTGCTCACGGTGTCCAAGATGCGGCGCTGCACGGCGCGGCGCAAGCCCAGGTCGGAGGCGTCGATGCGGGTGCCCAGGCCCGCTACCGTGTGCAGGCTGCGGCCCCGGTGGCCGAGGCGGTCGTCGCGGTCGTAGGTGGCGGTGTAACCGTAGAGGTTGCGGTGGTCGGTCTGGTCGATTTCATCGCCGTTCACCGGGTCGTTTTTGAAGAAGGTGAAGTTGGAGAACAAACTGAAATTGTAGCGCGAGTAGTACGCCTGCTGGCGCAGCACGGCGTCGTGCGGTAGCGCGGTAGTGAGCACTACCGAGGCGTTGGTGCGGTTGGTGCTGCCACCCTCGCTGGGGTCGAGGCTGCCGAAGCGCGAGATAAGCCCCTCAGCCACGGCGCGGTCGGGTATCTGGCCGCTGGCATCCCAGCGGGAGGTGAAGTGCGAGCCCAACAGCGTGAGCGCGGTGCGCTCGGTGAGCTGGCCGGTGTATTTGACCAGCCCGTTGAAGCGCTTGAAGTGCTGCGGCGCGTCGAAGTACGAGTTGGTGAAGTTGTACTCGGCGGCCACGTAGGCGCTCTCCGGCTTTTTGCTGAACAGGTGGTGCGTGCCCAGCAGGTCTAGCATCACCAGCGCCCGGCGGGTGTCGAAGCGGCCCACTTCGAGCTTTACCTGGCTGCGGTCGAGGCTGGTTTTGGTGGTGAACTCGCCCGCCCCGGCCGTGGCAAAATCTCCGAAGCGCGCCGTGTAGGGGCCTTTGTACACCCGCAGCTGCTCCACCGTTTCCGGTATCACGAAGTGAAAATCGGCGTAGCCCTGGCCGTGGGCGTGGCTCACCATGTTCACCGGCAGCCCGTCGATGCTCACCGCAAAGTCGGTGCCGTGGTCGGCATCGAAGCCCCGCACGAAAATCTGCTCGGCCTTGCCCCCGCCCGCGTGCTGCGCAATAAACAAGCCCGGCACCAGCCGCAGCAGGTCCTGCGCCGAGTTGATGGGCCGCAGCGTCTGGTCGATGTGCGAGATGGCGGCCAGCGTCTGGTTAGGGTCGCGGGGCTGGCTCACGGTTACTTCGGCCAGGTCGAGGCTGGTAGTGGCGAGTGCGGTAGTGAGGCCCCGCGTTTCGCCGGCTACCAGCGTTATTTCACTGGTTTTGAGCCGGTAGCCCAGGGCACCCAGCTGCACCCGGTAGGTGCCCGCTGCCAGCCCCACCAGCCGAAACTGCCCCAGCGCATCGGTAGCCGTGCCGCCCGGCTGCCCCAGCAGCCCCACGCGCACGCCCGCCAGCGGCTGCCCCGACAGCGAGTCGGTAACCGTGCCACGCAGCGCGGCCGGACGCTGCGCCACGGCCGCTTGCGCACTCAGCAGCCCCAGCCCCAAAACCCACCACGCATTCCTATTTTTAAGTAGTTTATTAAGCTGCATACCAACGCGATAACAACAGCCAGCGCGCACCCGCACAGGCGCACTACTGGCGTTAAGCTTCAACTAAAACCAGCCCGCCGCGCCAGCCTTGGGCTGGGGCGCGAGTGGGCAGCCAGCGGCCGGGCGGCCGTTGGGGCGGGCAGCCTCAGCCGCGTTGGGGCGGGGGGTAGTCGTGGGGGCCGACCCAGGTGGCCCAGGCCACCGGGGCCGCGGCGGGGTGCCGCACCAGGCCAGTCCACCGCAGCGGCGGCGCAATGGCCACCACGGCGGCGGCCACAAAATGCACGTCCAGCCCCTTGAGCTGAGCTAGGTAATGCAGACCGGTGCCGGTGGGCACGGGCCGGTGGGCGGCGGCCTGGTCACCGTTGCAGCGCTCGAAGCAATCGAGGCGCAGGTAGTTGTGCTGCTGGCACTCGTGGCTGTGCACGTAGGGGTGCGCGGCCGAAAAGAGCGGCTCGGGCGGCCGGCTCACGACCAGGCCCGCCCCTACTACCAGCAGGTAGTTGAGCAGCAAAAGCCAGGTGAGGAGCGGACGCAGCATCGTACTAGAGAAGTGAATTATTCTGTCATTGCGAGCGCAGCGAAGCAATCGCACTTGTTAAGCGTCGCCATTCTGATGCGATTGCTTCGCTGCGCTCGCAATGACAGACGCTTTTCATGTAATCAAAATTGGCGGTTACGCCAGCAGCCGCTCCACCGTCCAGTATGCGGCCACCAGGCCGACCACCACCGACACCGGCACCACCACCCGTGCCCGGTACCAGGGCCGGTCGGCCGCCCAGCGCCCGATGAGCGCCCAGCACAGCAGAATAATGGAAATCTGCCCCAACTCGACGCCCACGTTAAAGGAGATGAGCGAGCCAAAATAGTCCTTTTGCGGCAGCCCTAATCCGGTGAGCGCGCCGGCGAAGCCCATGCCGTGAATCAGCCCGAAGCCAAACACGATGGCCAGCCGCCACGGGCTGAGCCGGGTAGTAATAATATTTTCAAGTGCCACAAACAGAATGGACAGCGCAATAATGGGCTCGACCACACTGCCCGGCGGCTTGATGATGCCGTACATCGCCAGCCCCAACGTGATGGAGTGCGCCACCGTGAAGGCCGTGGCCTGCCACAGCACCGGCTTGAGGCGCGGCTCCAGAATGTAGAGACTGACAATGAACAGGATATGGTCGAACCCCAGCGGTAGAATATGGGTGAAACCCAGCTTGATATACGTCCAGAAAATCTCGGTGCGCGAGAGCTTACTCAGGTCGGCGTCGATGACGTGGGCGGCGGCGGGCAGGGCGAGCAGCAGTAGAAGCGGGAGTATCCACAACCGCTTGTCCTTGCGAGCGCAGCGAAGCAATCGCACCTGTTCAGTAGCATCGGCAGGTAGCGAGCGTAGCCGTTCGGGTGCGATTGCTTCGCTGCGCTCGCAATGACAGGCGGTTATAAGCGTCGCCATGTTCTACCGCGCGGCCAGCAGGTGTTCGCCTTCGGCCGTCACCTCGGGGTTGAGGTAGGGCGCGACTTGCACTGCCTTTTCGATGAGGGCGCGGCCCTCGGCGGGCTGGCCGGTTTTGCTGAGGATGAGGCCGGCGCGGCACAGCAGCACGGGGTTTTGGGAGTTGGTGCGGCGGGCCACCGTCATGTATTTCTGCGCCTCGGCGTACTCGCCGCGCTTGTAGTGCACCCAGGCCAGGGTTTCGTTGACGTCGATGTTATCGGGGCGGCGGGCGTACTCGATTTTGGCGTGCTCCAGGGCTTTGTCCAGCTCGTTGGTTTTGAGGTAGGCGTAGGCCAGCTCGCGGTCGGTGTAGTGGCCCAGTTCCTCGTTATCATTGGCTTGCTGGGCAGCGTCGGCCAGCATGGCTACCGATTCCTGGGCCATTTTGGCGGCTTCGGCGGGCTGCTTGTTCAGGCGGTACACGTCCACCAGCTCGTCGGTGAAGGCGTAGTCTTTGACCGTGGCGCGGGCCAGGTTCAGGTTTTTGATGGCAGTAGCATAATCCTGGTGGGCGGCGGCCACGCGGGCCAGGCCGGCCAGGGCGTAGGCGTAGTTGGGGCGCAAGGCCAGGGCCTGCTGGTAGTAGCCCTGGGCCTGGTCGAGGTGGCCGCTCACCTCGTAGAGGTGGCCCAGGGCCACGCGGCTCCACTCGGTTTGCTCGAGGCCCGCAAAGCCGGCTTTCACGGCCATATCCATCGCCTGAATGGCGCCCGGCACGTCGCCGTGAATCTCGCGCAGATAGCTCACGCGGGCGTAGGCCGTAAGGTCGGGGCGCACCTGGTTCATCTTGTCGGCCATCTTCACGGCCTGGTCGTAGTGGCCCAGCTCCACGTTGGCATCAGTCAGCAGGCCATACACATAGCCGCTGTTGGGGTTGAGTGCCTGGGCCTTTTCGGCCAGCGCGAGGCCCTGCGAAAAGTGGTGCTGCGTGAGGCTCAAAGATGCCTGGCAGCACAGCGCCTCAAAGCTTTCGGGGTCGGCCTTTAGCACCTCTTGCAGCAGTTGCATAGCGGCGGCATCGTAGTAGGGGTGGTTGCCGGTTACGCGGCCTTCCTGCATGTAGGCCTCGGCCAGCAGCAGGCGGCTTTTCTGGTCATTGGGGTCGGCGCGCAGCTTGGCCAGCAGGCCTTCCATGGCGGCTTTGGTGTTCAGCCACTCGCCGCCCATAGCAAGAGTACCGATGCGGTTTTTGGGCTCGGGCAGGGCGGGCGGGCCTTGCTTTTTGAAGAAGACGATGGCCGCCACGGCCAGCCCGAAAGCCAGCAGCAGCGCAGGGTAAAGCTTTTTTTGCATAGAAAAACGGGTGGGGTCAGCTGGTAAGGCAAAGCGGGGCGACGAGGGGCCGCGCGCTGATTGTTGGCAGGAAAGCGCAGTTGCCGCGCCGGGCACTACGCCCGCCAGCCGCGCCGCCAGCCACCAGGCGAAGCAACCCAGCTACGAGATTACCGGAAGAGCAGTTTGAGCACGCCCGAATATAGTTGCATTATAGTAGACCAGGCGTGAAGCCACCGGCTAGAGGCGAGCGCATCACCAGGCTGGAGCACGGTGCTACTCAACGGCTTTCCCCATGCGCTCCCAGCGAAACTTATGCCGCCAGTCGGCATACGGGTCGAGCGAAAGCCAGATGCGCACGGCCTTGCCCACGAGGTGGTCTTCGGGCACGAAGCCCCAGAAACGTGAGTCTTCCGAGTCGTGGCGGTTGTCGCCCAGCACGAAGTAGTAGTTCTGCTTAATAGTATACTGCGTGAGCGGCTGGCCATGCTGGTACACCATGCCGTTGCGCCAGGTCACTTCCGGGTTGTGCTCGTACTGCGCGATTATCTTGTAGTAGATAGCCGCGTTGGCCGGGCTCAGCGCCACTACCTGCCCCTGCCGGGGCACGGGCAGCGGGCCGTACTC
Organism: uncultured Hymenobacter sp.; assembly: GCA_964277755.1. Lineage (GTDB taxonomy): Bacteria > Bacteroidota > Bacteroidia > Cytophagales > Hymenobacteraceae > Hymenobacter. Next base: position 7,511 of record CAXYJY010000060.1, on the reverse strand, counting down.
ATCGAGCTGCCAGCGGCGCGGTACCGCGCTCCGAATGCCCGACACCCGGAAATCGGCCACGTCGGGAAACAACGCCGCCACGCGCGGACTAGTGGGCCGCAACGCCTGCACGTAGGGCAGCCGGCGCAGCAAGTCGGCCACGGCGGCCGGGCAATTGAGGGCGTAACCCAGCCGGCCCGTTTCGGGGTCGAGCGCCGGCAGCGGCAGGCCACCGGGCTGGGTGTAATCCGTGACGTGCCGGGCGTGCAGCGCTTGCCCTAGCTCGGGGCTGGGGTTGGCTACCTCGGCGAAGTAGCTGGCTTGGGGCGCGCCGGCCACGGGCGCGGGCTGGCCATTAATAAACACCCGGCCCTGGCGCAGCGCAAAGGTGTCGCCGGGCAGCGCCACGCAGCGCTTGAGGTAGTGCGTGCGCAGGTCGGCGGGGTGCTGCTGCTCGTGGGGCCCGTGAAACACCAGCACGTCGTTGCGGCGCACCGCACCCAGGCCGGGCAGCCGGTAGGTGGGCAACTGCACCCGCGCCGAGTAGCTGGGCCAGCCCAGCCCCGGCACCCGCTGAAACAGGAGTGGCACTTGCAGCGGCGTTTGGGGCGTGCGGGGGCCGTAGGCTAGCTTACTCACCAGAATATAGTCGCCCACCAGCAGCGAATGCTCCATGCTGGCCGAGGGCACGAGATAGGGCTCGAAGGCCGCCCAGCGCACTATTATAAGCAGCCCCACTAGCCACAGCAGCCAGCCCAGGCCGCTTTGGGGCCGCCTTTCGGGCGTGGCCACGGGCGGCGGGGTGGGGCGTTCGGCCAACGGGCTGGGCATGGGGAGGGAGTGGAAGCGGTGGGCGGCGCAAGGTACTGGCTTCTTTGGCAACGCCCGCCGTAACGCGGACTTTTAGTCCGCGAAATAATAAGCTTGGTACTCGCGGACTAAAAGTCCGCGCTACTACCCCGCCAGCACAGCCTTCATCAGGGCCGTCAGTCGCGGCTCGGCCGCCGCGGCGGCCGCCAGTATCTCGGGTAGCTGCACGGGCTTGAGCTGGCCGGGGTAGCAGAGGTCGGTGATGACCGACACGGCCAGCACCGGCAAGCCCAGGTGCCGGGCCGCGATTACTTCGGGCACGGTGCTCATGCCCACGGCATCGGCCCCGATGGTGCGCAGGTAGCGGTATTCGGCGGGGGTTTCGAGCATGGGGCCGGGCACGGCCGCGTATACGCCGCGCTGGGTGGTAGCATTCTGGCCCAGGGCCACGGCAGCGGCGCGGGCGCGGGTTAGTAGGGCGGGGTCATAAGCGGCGTACATATCGGGGAAGCGCGGGCCGAGCTGGGCGTCGTTGGGGCCGATGAGCGGGTTGCCGGGCAGCAGGTTGATATGGTCGTCGATGAGCATCAAGTCCGAAATGCCGAACTCCGGGTTCAGCCCGCCCGCCGCGTTGCTGATGAACAGCTGCCCGATGCCCAGCAGCTTCAGCACCCGCACGGGCATGGCCACCTGCGCCATCGAGTAGCCTTCGTAAAAGTGGAAGCGGCCTTGCAGCACCGCCACCGCCACGCCGCCCAGCGTGCCCAGCAGCAGCCGGCCCGCGTGGCTTTCCACCGTGCTCACCGGGAAGTGCGGAATGTCAGCGTAGCTGATTTCGTACTGCACGGCCACTTCCTTGGCCAGCGCGCCCAGGCCCGTGCCGAGGATGATGCCGGTGGTGGGTTGAAAGTTGGGGGCGTAGGCCTGGATGTAGGCGACGGCGGCGAGGAGGTCTTGCATAAAGCGAGGGTCATTTTGTCATTGCGAGCGCAGCGAAGCAATCGCACCAGGACGAGCCGCTCTGGTGCGATTGCTTCGCTGCGCTCGCAATGACAGATTCTTTTTCTACTGATACTACTGCACCGTCAGCCGGTCGTTCTTCTTATCGGCATCCAAATAAATGCCGTGGTCAAACGCTACCGCCCGCACCACCTTGCCGGCCGGCACCGTGAGGGTGGCGCGCTGCTGGTCGGCCTTCCACACCTCGGGCGTGCGGTGCAGGGTTTCGGTGCTGCCGTCGGCGTAGTCGATTTTGAGGTCGACGGGCACGGCGAAGCCGCCCACGTTTTTCACCGTTATCACGGTGCCCTGGGGCGTCTTCTCGGCGCTGGTCAGCGCCAGGTCGATGTAGTTGTTGGTAAAAAACCAGTTCTGGAAAAACCACGTCAGGTCCTGCCCCGCCACGTTGGTCATGGTGTTGAAGTAGTCCCACGGGATGGGGTGCTTGCTGTGCCAGCGCGCCATGTACTCGTGCAGGCATTTCTTGAATAGCTCGTCGCCCAGCATATCCTTCAGGGCCAAATAGCTCAGCGAGGCCTTGCCGTAGGAGTTGTTGCCGTAGCCGGCCCGCAGCTCGCTGCTGGGCGTGATGATGGGCAGGTCTTCGGCCGTGCTGGGGTCGTTGATGTAGCCGACTACCCGGAACTTGCGGTAGAAGTCGTCGGCCGCCGCCGCGCCGTTCTCGGCCCGCCCGATGAGCAGCTCAAACGTAGTGGCCCAGCCCTCGTCCATGAAGGCGTAGCGGCTCTCGTTGATGCCCATGTAGAAGGGGAAGTACGTGTGCGCGATTTCGTGGTCCTGCACCAGCTGCGCGAATTTCAGGTCGCCCTGCGGGCTGTCGTTCACCATCATCGGGTACTCCATGTCGGCGAAGCCCTGGAAGGCCGTCATCTTGGGATACGGGTAGGGCACGCCCGGCCAGTTGCGCGAAAACCAGCCCAGCGCGTTCTGCCCAAACTTCACCGATGAGTGGAAGTCCCTGGTCGTATCGGCAAAGGCGGCCTGCACGCTGGCCCGGCGCTTGGTGGCGGGGTCTACCACCACGCTGGCCGCGTCCCACACGTAGTGGTCGCTCAGCCCAAAGGTGACGTCCGAAATATCGCTGGCTTTCCACACCCAGGTGTTGAGCGGCTTTTGCGCCGTGATGTTCTTCTTCGCCAGGTCGGCGGCCGTGGCGATGTGCAGCAACTCGTCGCTGGTCATCGACTTCTCCAGCTTCTTGGCCGCAGCCGGCTGCAACACCTGCCGGGGGTTTTGGAGCGTGCCAGTGGCCCACACGATGTAGTTGGCGGGCGCTTGTACGCGCAGCGTGTAGTCGTTGAAGTCGTTGTAGAACTCCTTGCTGTCGAGGAAGGGCAGGCGGTCCCAGCCGGCGTAGTCGTCGTACACGGCCACGCGGGGGTAGAAATAGGCCAGGAAGTAGGTCGTAGGGTCTATCATGCCCTCGCGTCCACTCTCTTTCGAGATGGGGAAGTGCCAGGCCACTTGCAGCCGCACCGAATCGTGGGGGGCCAGCGGGCGCGGCAGGCGCACGGCCGGCGCGGTGCCCAGGGCGGCGGGCAGCTGCTTGAGCTGCCCGCCTACCGCGAAGCTGTCAATCACCACGCCCGTAGTCAGGTAGTCGGGCGAGGCATCGCCCTCGCGCGCGGCCCCCGGCTTGTGAATGTTCTGGATGATGCGCAGCGCCAGCACCTTCAGCGTGTCGGGGCTGTTGTTGAAGTACGTGATGGTTTCGCGCCCCTTGATGTCGCGGGCGGGCGGCGCGGCCTGCACCGTGATGTCGTAGCGGGCGCGGTTTTGCCAGTAGTTGGGGCCGGGGCGGCCGTCGGCGGCGCGGGTGCCCTTGGCAAAGGCCCGCTTGATGTCGCGGGGCTGGTAGAGGGCCTGGGCCTGGGCGGCCGTGTGCGTGAGGCTGGCCGCGGCCAGGGTGGCGAGCAGCGCCGGGTGTTTCAGGGTATTTCGCATTAGGAAAGGGTTTTGCCGGCCCGCCCGTGAACCTCACCCCCTAGCCCCCTCTCCAAAAAAGAGGGGGAACTAGCTTCTAGTTCTAGCCTCTGGTCTAAAGCTAAAGACTAGACTAAAACTAGTCCCCCCTCTTTTTTGGAGAGGGGGCTAGGGGGTGAGGTCCGCGCCCGGCGAGCCCACCAACTACAACACTTACTTTATCTCCAGCTCATACGGCAACCTTGCCTGCACGCCTTTCATCTGCATTAGCTGCTGGTACTGGCGGTAGGCGGGGTAGAGCGGGCCCAGCTTGGCTTGCAGCACGCGGGCCTCGGCGGCGGCCTGGTCGTCGTCGTCGGTGTCGATAAAGCGGCTGATGAACTTCTCGACGCTCGACTTGGTGCGCGGCAGGCGCTGCACGCGGTAGTCGTCGGCCTTGAGGTGGGCGCGGGCGGCGGCGATTTTCAGCGCGTCCTCATACGAGCCCAGCACGTCCACGAGGCCGATTTGCTTACCTTCGGTGCCGCTCCACACGCGGCCCGAGGCCACGCGGCGCAGGCGCTCCACGGGCATGTGGCGGCCCTGGGCGGCCTTGGTGGTGAAGTCGGCGTAAATCTCATTCACCTCCAGCTGCAATTGCTGCTTCTCGTAGTCGGTGAGGGCGCGGGTGATGGTAGGCAGGTCGGAGAACTTGCCGGTGTTCACGCGGTCCACGGTTACGCCGAGCTTGTCGGCCAGCAGTGGCTGGATATTCGGCAGCACGCCGAAGACGCCGATGCTGCCCGTGATGCTGTTGGGGTGGGCCACGATGGTATCGCAGGCCATGGCGATGTAGTAGCCGCCCGAGGCCGCCACGTCGCTCATGCTGGCGATGATGGGCTTCACTTTCTTGGTCAGCACGACCTCGCGGTAGATGATGTCCGACGCCAGCGACGAGCCGCCCGGCGAGTTGATGCGCAGCACCACGGCCTTCACCTTGTCATCGAGCCGGGCCTGGCGGATGGCCTCGGCAAACTTGTCGCTGCCGATGTTATCGTCCGAGCCGCGGCCCGTCACGATGTCGCCCTCGGCGTAGATGACGGCGATGCGGTTGCCGCTGGTGCTGCCCTCTTTTTCGTCGGCCTTGTCGGCGTCCTGGTAGTCGCTGATGGAGATGAGGCCCGGCTTTTTGTCTTTGGCCAACCCCAGCTTGCCGCGCAGGTAGTCCTGCACCTCGTCGAAGTAGCCGAGCCTGGTCACCAGCTTCAGGCGCAGGGCGTCCTTAGCATTGTGCACCAGCATCGAGTCGGAAATAACCTTGAGGCGCGGCGCGGCAATGTGGCGGCTGGCCGCCACCTGCCCCAGCATGTGGTTGTTGAGCGAGTTGAGGTACGACACGGTCTGGTAGCGGGCCGAGTCGGAAAAGCTTTCGCGGAAAAACGGCTCGACGGCGCTCTTAAAGGAGCCCACCCGGAAGATATAAGGCTGAATGCCTGCCTTGTCGAACAAGCGCTTGTAGAACATCACCTCCGAGCTCAGCCCGTTGAACTCCAACGTGCCCTGCGGGTGCAAGTAAATCTCATCGGCCACCGACGAGAGGTAGTAGCTTTTCTCGGACGCGATGTCGTGGTAGGCCACCACGAACTTGCCCGACTTCTTGAAGTCGAGCAGCGCGTCGCGCACTTCTTCGAGCGAGGCCATGCCGCCCTGCACCAGCTCCAGGTTCAGCAGGATGCCCTTGATGTCGTCGTCGGTCTTGGCCCGTTTGATTACTTCCTTGAGGCCCACCAGCCCGAGGCTGCTTTGGCCGCCCAGCAGGTCGGCGCTCTGCTTGCGCTCCGAAATGGGCTTGTCGAGCTTGAGCTCCAGCACCGAGTTAGCGGCCACCGACTTGTCGGGCTTGCTGGCCCCAATGGCCGCCACGGCCCCCACCAGCACCACAAACCCCAGCACCGAAAACACCACCAGCCCCACCACGGTAGCCAGCACAAACTTGAAGAATTGACGCATACAGGCGAGTTTTTTTAACCGGGCTAAAGGTAGTGCGCCGGGGGCGGCTTTTGCACTGCCCACCCTAGCCCCAACCAGCCGCCCCGCGCCCGCCAACGCCACGCCCCATGCCTGGGGTGGCATTTTCAAGGTCTTGGAAACCGTTTCCAACGTTTAGGGAACGCCGTCCTAAACATTGGAAACGGTTTCAGAAGCTTCTAAAGGCGCATCAAAGACATTGGACGACGTTTTGTAGACGTACAAAACGCCGTTGCACGTCTACAAAACGGTTTTGGACGTTTGCAAAACGCCGTTGCACGTCTACAAAATGGTTTTGTAAACGTGCAACGGCATTTTGCATACGTGCAACGCTAGGCACCGCCCGGGCCAAGCACCCGCACCAGCCTAGCCAGCCCGCGCAGCGGGCGTATCCGTTACATCCTAAAAATCCGTTTGAATCTGCGGTCAGTAGCCGTACTTCTCCTGCCACCAGTTGCGCAGGCGCTCCCTTATCTTGGCTTCGGCGGGGTTGTCGCCGGGGTCATAATAGCGGGTGCCGGCCAGGGCCTCGGGCAAGAACTCCTGGTAGGCAAAGTTGCCCGCCGCGTTGTGCGAGTACTGGTAAGCGTCGCCGTAGCCCAGCTCCTTCATGAGCTTGGTGGGCGCGTTGCGCAAGGGCACCGGCACGGGGTGCACGCCCTGCTGCCACACCTGCGCCTGCGCCGCCCTGATGGCCGAGTAGGCGGCGTTGCTCTTGGGCGAAGTGGCCAGGTAAATCACGGTCTGGCTGAGAATCAAATCGGACTCGGGCAGGCCGATGAAGGTGCAGGCCTGAAAGCAGCTCGTGGCCAGCAGCAGGGCATTAGGGTTGGCGTTGCCGATGTCCTCGCTGGCCAGGATGAGCAAGCGGCGGGCGATGAACTTGACGTCTTCGCCGCCTTCCAGCATCACGGCCAGGTAGTAGAGCGCGGCGTTGGGGTCCGAGCCGCGAATGCTCTTGATGAAAGCCGAAATCACGTCGTAGTGCATCTCGCCGCCCTTGTCGTAGCGCGCGATGGGGCGCTGGGCGGTGCGCTGCACGGCCGCGTCGGTGAGCTGCACGCGGCCGGTGGCGGGGTCGGGGGCGGTGCCTTCCACCACCAGCTCCAGCAGGCCGAGTAGCTTGCGGGCGTCGCCCCCGCTGAGGGCCAACAGGGCATGGTCTTCGAGGACATCGACGGGAATCTGCTTCAGAATCTCATCCTCGGCCAGCGCCCGGCGCACGATGTCGCGCAGCGTGTCGGCGCTGAGCGCCTGCAAGGTGTAGACCTGGCAGCGCGAGAGCAAAGCCGGAATCACCTCAAACGACGGGTTCTCGGTAGTGGCCCCGATGAGCGTAACCACGCCCTGCTCCACGGCCCCCAGCAAGGCATCCTGCTGCGCCTTCGAGAAGCGGTGGATTTCGTCGATAAAGAGGATGGTGCCGGTCTGCTTCCGGGCTTTCTCAATCACCTCGCGCACGTCCTTCACGCCCGCGCTGATGGCCGAGAGCATGGCGAAGGGCCGCTTCAATTCTTCGGCCAGTAAGAGCGCCAGGGTGGTTTTGCCCACGCCCGGCGGCCCCCACAGGATGAGCGAGGGCAGGCGGCCGGCGACCAGGTAGCGGCGCAGCACGCCCTCGGGGCCGAGCAGGTGCGTCTGGCCGGCGTAGTCGGGCAGGCGGCGCGGGCGGCGGCGCTCGGCCAAGGGGGCGGTGGTGGGGGTGTCGAACAGGGAAGGCATGGGCAAGGCAGTTGCGCGAACTTTGTAGTTCGCGTTCGTATGAGCGCATT
>CAXYJY010000059.1:0-51118 GCA_964277755.1 uncultured Hymenobacter sp. | reverse complement strand
ATCTGCGACGGCCCGCCCACGCCTTCCACCTCCTCGCCCATCGCCACTAGGCGCACCTGGTACCCGTGGCGCGCGGCCACGGCGGCGGCCCAGGCCCCAAACTCGGCCCGGCTCCACTCGAAGCGGTGGTCGGCGTGGCGGAAGGTGCCGGCCGAGAGGCTGCCGTAGAGCTGGTTGTAGTCGGCATTGGGGGTCGTGACGAACACGTGCGCCGGCCGCGCCTGCCCAAATACCACCGCCTCCAGGGCGGCGAGGCGGCCGGGGTCGAGGTGCTCGATTACTTCGACCAGCGCCGCCGCGTCGAAGCCGGTCAGGCGCTCATCCTTATACAGCAACGAGCCTTGAATGAGGTCGATACGGGCGCGCTGGCGCGGGGGCATCTCGTCGAGGTGCAGGCGTTGGGCGGCGCGGGTCAGCGCCTGGTGCGATACGTCCATGCCCAGGATGTACTCGATTTTGGCCTGCCGCATGAGCAGGCGCAGCAGTTTGCCCTCGCCGCAGCCCAGGTCGAGCACACGCTTGGGGGCGAGTTGATAGATTTCGTGGGCGACTTGCTGGAGGCGCTGGTCGTGAAGGGAGGTTTTGGGCTGTACCGTGGACTCTGCGAGTCCGCGCGTTGCATCGTCCGGTTCGGTAGCGGGCGGGGTTTCTACTTCGGCCGGGGTGGTTTCAGTCGCATCTACTCGCGGACCCGCAGGGTCCACGGTACTTTCGTCCGTATCGTCTTCCCCATCCAGCAGCCGCGCCAGCGTGGGGTTCACATACAGCGCGCGGTAGCGCAGGTAGCGCCGCGTGATGAAGCCGCGCTCGGGGTGGCGCGGCAGCCAGTCGCCGCCGCGGTGCAGCAGCTTCTCGGCCTCGTTCTGGTCGATGTAGTAGTGCTTGTTGTTGTCTAGCACCGGCAGCAGCACGTAGAGGTGCGTGAGCACGTCTTGCAGACGCAGGCCATCGTGGCGCAGGTGCAGAGTATAGTACTGGCTATCACCCCACTCGGGCTGGGTGGGGTCGAGGGCATAGGCCTCGGTTTCGACCTGGTAGCCCAGCGGCTCGAAGAGGCGGCGGGGCCAGTCGGGGCCGGGGGCCGACACCACGGCCACGGTCACGGCCAGCGGTAGGGCCTCGGCGGGCAGCGCGGGGCGGTCTTTGCAAGTGCCGTTCATGGCCGTGCTGAAGGCCTTGCTCAAAGCCACGCTCAGGAACGACGAGGCCACGTAGGGGCGGTCGTTCACGTACTGCTCCAGCGCGAAGCCTTCGCCGCCGCGCTCGCCCCGGCCGCGCACCAAACCCACGGGGTCGAGGTCGAGCAGCAGGGCGGCGGTGCAGCGCTCGGCCGTGGCCTCGGGGTAGAATACGTGGGCCTGGCCGCCGCTCACTTCCACGGTTTGCAGGCGGGCGGGGTTTTTGTGCAGCAAGTAGCCCAGGTCGGTGGCGGGCTGGTGGGTGGTCGTGATAGTCAGCAGCATAAGCGAAAGCGCGGGGCGGAGGGCCGAAATATAGCACGAGTATGGCCGTGGATTTGGCCGGCGGCTGTCATTGCGAGCGCAGCGAAGCAATCGCACCTAAACGGAACCCGAACGGCCCGTCCTGATGCGATTGCTTCGCTGTGCTCGCAATGACAGATGACTTTTCCGTACTTCGCGGGTAGAAATTACTGCACCACGTGAGATGCTTCGCTGCGCTCAGCATGACAGTCGTTTTGCTTACGCCCCAACCTTTACCCCCGTGCCCGATTCCACGCCCAACCCCGCCGCCCTGCCGTCGCTCGCCGACTTTGCCAGCTTTTACCTCTACGGCCTCACCAACAATCCCTACCAGCAATCGACTGACCTAGCGCAGTTTGGCCAGCTTTATAACCTCGTCATTGGCGAGCACGGCGGGGTGGGCCTCGCCAGCTCGTTTCACCCCTACCAGTTGGTAAACCAGGCGGGCGTGACGGTGTGGTACGCGGCCTACGCGCAGCTCTACGCCCAGCCCAACCGCGCCGCGCTCTTCGAGGCGATGGCCGACGAGCAGGCCCGCTACGTGGTGGCCCCGCCCGCCTCGTTCAGCGAGTTTCACGTGTGGCCCGATACCCGGCTGACCAGCGACGAAAACCCGGTTTTCAGCCACTACATCCCGTTTGTGCTGCCGTTTTTGGTGCGCAAAGGCCCGGCCCCGTTGCGCTGGGATGCCGAGCTGGCCGCCGCCGAGGGCGACAAAAGCCGCTTCGGAACCTACCTCGACGCCGTGAACAAAGCTATTCAGTTTGTGCAGCCCAGCCCGGCGTTCGTACTCGGCTTCGGCGAGTTTGACGAGCAGCAGCCCGAGCGTCTCATCGAGCGGTTTATGGACTGCCGGGCCATGCTGCTGAGCCGGTAGGTTGAGCGGCTGCTTTGGGTACCTATATTAATACGGTATAAAAACCGGCTGTCATGCTGAAGAAGGAAGCATCTTATCAGGGTCGGGCTCGTCAGGAGTAATTACCCAAACGAGCCGCGCTACCCTGACAGGATGCTTCCTTCGTCAGCATGACAGCCGGTTTTATACGACTACCGTTGTTGCACGACAGCTAGCCAACCTTAGCTTACCGCCACGCCCATCGCCTCTTTGCTGACGTAGAATTTCCGCTCATTGATGCAGTACACGTTGCCCTTGGCGAGCACATGCATCCGCACGTTTTCGACCGAGAGCGTGGTGCCCTTTTTGGCAGCGGCGGCGTTGTTGTGCGCGATGTCGAAGCCGTCCAGGATGATGACCAGATTCGAGCCGATGGTTTCGACCAGTCGGCCTTCGGTGATGAGCACGCCCGTGTCCTCGCCCAGCCCAATGCCGATGAGCTTGGGATAAAGCGCCACCGCCTCGATGAGCCGGCCAAAGCGCCCGCGCTTCACGAAGTGCGAGTCGATGATGGCGCTGGGCAGCAGATGCAGGCCGGTGCCCATTTTCACGGCGCCTTTCAGCAGGGCGTCGGGCACCGAGCCGCCGCGTATCATGTGCTGCGACATGGCCATGGCCCCGGCGCTGGTGCCGGCAATCACGAAGTTGGGCTCGGTGTGGTAGCGGCGCAGCAGGGTATCGAGGAAGTCGGTTTCGGCAAACATCTCGCGCAGGCGCTGCTGGTTGCCGCCCGACATCATAATGACGTCGGCCGCGAGCAGGCGCTCCAAGTACTCGGGCTGCCGGGCGTCTTCGGGCGTGCGAATGTCCATGATGCCCACGTTGTGGCAATTGAGCATGGCAAACGAGGCCGTGTAAATCGGGCCTACCTCTTGCGGAATCATCGAGGCCGTGGTGATGACTTCGATGCGCGGGTCCATTTTGCCCGACTCGCTCACCACGCGCTTGAGGATACCAAGCTCAAAAAAATTCAGGTAGTATTTGCGCTTGCTGCGCGAAGTCGGATAAGTACCCTTGTCTTCGTTGCCGCCAACTGCGATGAGCTTGCCGCGAGGAATCAGATTTTTCAACTTACAATAACTAGCTGGTTACGCTCGCAAAATTACGGACGAGCAAATTGGGAAGTAGTGCGGGAATTCTGAAAAGAGGTGTACCGTGGACCCTGCGGGTCCGCGCGTAAGTACAACCGGCCGGGCCGCCAAATGACTTTGCAAAGCAACGCAAAGGAGCGCATCTTTACTCAACCAAACGTACCGACGCGCGGACCCGCAGGGTCCACGGTACACCTACTTCAGCAACGCATCAATCGTGCCCGTTGCCACCGAGTGGTAGTTGGGCCGCGCTTCCTTATATATACGTTGCGCTCGCGCCCGGCCGCCGGGCGTGGCGAGCAGCGCCCGGTACAGCGGCACCAGAAACTTGCGCCGCCCCACGTGCCGCAAGAAGTTCTCAAGCGCCGCATCGGCCGCCCCGTAGCCTGCCCGCAGCGCCAGCGGAAACCACGCCGCCAAAATCTCGGCATTGCCAGAAGCCGTGAAGTGAAAAGCCATGTCGTGCGCGCCCAGGTCGGCGGCGGTCAGCGTAGCTGGTAGCCCTTGCAGAAAATGCACCCACTCGTGGCTGCTCCACTCCGTAGTTGTCGGTTGTAAATCGGCGGGCGCGGTGCCGGCCGCGAGTTGGGCCAGGGCGGCATCCACAGCATCAAAGCGCGCCGAGTGGGCCACGGGCGCGTTGGCCGGCAGGCCGGGGCCGTCAATCCAGGCGGCCAGATGCAGGCGCTCGGCCAAGCCGGGCGTGGGGTCGAGCAGTTGCTCGGTCAAGTAAGCAATGAACCTATCGGTAGTCATGCTCTGAAAACTGAACCGGGCGAAGTACTCCTTAATAAAGGCATCGAGCCGGGGGCGGCCTACCAAGAGCTCCAGCGTCAGCAGCAGCAGGCAGCCTTTCTCGTAGGCAATGTCATTGAGGCCTTCATCGGGGTCGCGGCCGGCCAAATGCAGCCGCAGGTGCGCATCCGGGCTCTTTTCGCCTAGTTCTACAATTGTTTCGCGCAGGTCAGCTTCGCCCAGCACTTGCAGCATATCCGCGTAACTACTTCCGTATAAGCGCTCCATGATACGGCGCTCGAAGTAGACCGTAAAGCCCTCGTTGAGCCAGAAGTCATTCCATGTTGCATTTGTAACCAAATTACCGCTCCACGAGTGGGCCAGCTCGTGTGCTACCAGACTATTCAGGCTGCGGTCACCTGACAGAATTGTTGTTGTCACAAAAGTTATTCGCGGATTTTCCATACCACCAAATGGAAACGATGTTGGCAACACAAGTAAATCATAGCGCCCCCACTGATACTTGCCATATAATTGTTCAGCGGCGATTGCCATTTGTTCGAGGTCGGCGAACTCGTACCTTGCCTGCGGCAAGGTGGCCGGCTCGGCATAGATGCCGGTGCGCCCGCTCAGCGGCGCGAAGTCGAGCCGGCCCACGGCCAGCGCCAGCAGGTAGGCCGGGATGGGCTGCGCCATCCGAAACTGGTAGCAACCGTCGGGCGCGGTGGCCTGCGGGTTCTCGGCGCTCATCAGCGTCAGCAGCTGGCCACGCTCGGCCCCGAGCACTTCCACCGTCGCCTCATAGGTGAAGCGGATGCCCGGCGAATCCTGGCACGGCAGCCAGGTGCGCGCCAGAATGGCCTGCGACTGGGTAAACAAAAACGGGTGCACGCCGGCCGTTTGCGCCGGGCTCAGCCACTGTAAAGCCGCCGCCTCGGGCACCGTGCGGTAGGCAATGCATACGGCCGCCGTGCTGGCCGGCACGCCGATGCGTAGGCCCTGCCCTAGCACTGGGTCGACGGGGTCGAGGTGGTAGGCGGCGGCCGGGCCGTCGGCCGTTTCGCCAAGGCTGACGCGCCCGATTTGCAGGTCGCGGGTGTCTAAAATAAACTCGGCAGTAGCGCCAGGGGCGGAGCCGGCCGTTGCCTCGGCCAGCAGCCAGGTAGCGGTGCCGGCCAGCGTGCGGCTGGCAAAATCAACGGCCAACTGCAGGCGCAAATGCCGCACCCGGCGGGCGCTCTGGCTGGCGTAGCTGTGCGGGTCGGAGCCGGGCGCGGCAGCGGCGGCCGAGCGGGTGGGCGCAAAAGGAGGGGTCATGGTCAGGAAAAAAGAGGGCGAAAACTTACAGCTTACTACGGTGCGGCGGCGCTTCGGGGAGGCTAGCATTCCACTAAACCGCCGCCTGCGAACGACGTTTTGCGAGTTAGGCGCTAGCCAAATAAGGATGAACATGGTAGGCTTTTTAGCCGTCGCTCAACCCGCGCCGGACTACTTTCACCAAGCGAGGTGAGGCCTGCTCACTCGCCCTACACCACCAAAATGCCGCTACGAAAGCCTCATAAAAGCTGGTTCGGCAACGCCGAAAAAGCCGGCATTTTTCCTCAAAATTTAACCTACCCGCCAGTTCGGCGGCCCCAAAATCACCGTCTTCAAAGCGCATCCAATGCGCTTGCTTTCGCCATCCGCTAGCCCCAGCCCTTCGCCCTATCCAAGCGCGACGAAAATTAATCCAACAGACAGCCGCGACCGGGCCATCATTTTTGCGTCGCTGGCGCGTACTTTGCAGACTGGCTTGCCGCCTCGTCGGCAACCCGGCATCCGGCCGCTCAGTAAACGCTACATTCCGCGTTTGCTCACGACGAGTTAGCGGTTCGTTTTCCTTTTTGACTCAATGCCTGTTAAGCTCCGTTTTCATTTTTTAGTAGTTGCGTTCTGGCTGGGCCTGCTCAGCCTACCAGCGCTGCTGGCCTCGTGCGGCGGCAGCGGCGACCAGACTGGCACGGCCACCGCCGGCCAAATCAAGCAGCCCATTGCCGTGGCTGGCCCCGCCCCGCGCCTCGACAGCATGTACGTCATCCGGGCCATGCAGGCCAACGCCATTTTCAAGGCGCAGGAGCGTTGGGCGCGCAAGTTTTACCGCGAGCGCGACTTCCGGCTGGCCTGGTTTAGGGACCATCAACTCGTGCCGCAGGCCGAAACCATGCTGGGCGTGATTGCTAAAGCAAAGGATGATGGCCTGAATCCTAGTAAGTATCAGGACAAGGAGTTAACTAAACTACTGGCGGAATTCAAGACCGTCCAGGATACGGCGCGCCGTGCCCAATTGGAGCGTCAAATTGACGTCACGCTGTCGGGCACTTACTTCAGCTGGGCCTCAGATTACTACCGGGGCGTGGCCAATCCGCGCGATACCAAGAACGACGCCTGGAAAGTAAAGCGTAATAAAATCAAGCTCGACCGAGCGCTGCTCACCATTCTGCGCGAGCGCGAAAGCACCTACCCGTATTACGATTTTGCGCCGCTGCACCCCGAGTACGACAACCTCAAAAAAGCCCTAGCTTTGCTGCGCGCCCGCCAGGAAGCCGGCGGCTGGCCTACCCTGCCCGCCACCACCAGCCTCAAGCCCGGCCAAGCCTCGCCGGTAGTGGGCCTGCTGCGCCAACGCCTGCTCGGCAACGAAACCGCCGGCCCCGCCGCCCCGGCCACCGCGCCCGGCCAGGCCCTGCCAGTAGTTAATAAAGAGCCTGCGCCGACCACCGCCGAAGTTTACGGTCCCGAACTGGTGGCGGCCGTCAAAAACTTTCAGCGCGACGCCGGCCTGCCGCCCACGGGCCTCGTGAGCGGCGAGACGCTGCGCCAACTCAACGTACCCCTGAGCGCCCGCATCAACCAGGTTATTCTGAATATGGAGCGCTGGCGCTGGCTGCCCAAAAAGTTCGAACCGAACTACCTGCTGGTAAACATTCCTGAGTACCGCCTCTACGTGTACGAAGACGGCAAGCAGGCCCTGACCATGCGCGTTATCGTGGGCAAGACGCTCAACGCGACGCCCGTCTTTTCCGACAAGATGGAGTACGTGGTGCTGTCGCCCTACTGGAACGTGCCGTTTAGTATCATCGACAAGGAGCTGCGGCCCAAGCTGGCCGCCAACCCGCACTACCTCGACCGCCTCGACATGGAAGTGGTGAAAGGCTACGGCCGCAAAGCAAAAGTTATCGACCCCACTACCGTGGACTGGGCCAACGTGACGCCGGCTACTTTCAAATACACGTTGCGACGCCGGCCCGGCCCCAAAAACGACCTGGGCGAGGTGAAATTCATTTTCCCCAACTCCAACGACATTTACCTCCACGACACGCCGCACGACGCGCTGTTTTCGCAAACGGCCCGCAATTTCAGCCACGGCTGCGTGCGCGTAGAGAAGCCCATTGAGCTGGCCACTTACCTGCTGCGCGACTACCCGCAGTGGGACCGAACGACCATTCAGGACACCATCGCGCAGCGTCGCGAAAAATATATTACCCTCAAGGAAAAGTTGCCTGTGTACCTGGTCTATCTCACAGCCTGGGCCGACGCCAACGGACACGTCCACTTCCGCAATGACATTTATGGGCACGACAAAGCGCTGGCCAAAGAGTACTTCGGCTAAGCTCAATTAGCAGCGAGCAGGGCGCTGCACTACCAAATTTACCAATCTTTTCTTCACTTCTTCTCTAAGCCTGAAGTTCGTAACCTGTGAAGACAGGGAGCGAACTTCAGGCTTTTTCGCGGCTATACTTTAGCCAAGGTAAGGTGTAAAATGGCCTGATAATTAGCGTTGCTACTTGGACCACTTGAAGCACTCAATACTGTTTACAGATACACAATTGTACAAGAAACGGCATCAACAAAGCCCCTTATCCTTCACATACAATTGTATAAAACAAGGGGCACTATGGCTTATAACAGATGTATCATGAACTAGTTTATGCGTATCACATCTGCTCTTGCGAATACATTACTAAACATAGCTTACGTACAGACAATATCTAGTACATTTGTGATAGCAATTAATTGGCTATGGTAAATCGTATTCGTGAACTGTTAGACGCCCGGCAGCTCAGCCCTACTCAGTTTGCCGACCTCATCGGGGTAGGCCGCCCGGTGATGAGTCATATTCTCAGCGAGCGTAACAAGCCGAGCCTGGAGGTGGTCCAGAAAATCCTGGATGCTTTCCCCGATGTATCGCTGGCTTGGCTGCTGAAGGGCACCGGCCCCATGCAGGCCGATGTAGCGCCCTCGCCGGCCGTTGCTGCCGCTCCGGTAGCAACGCAGGTACCTGCTACGGTGGCTATTCCCATTCTGCCGCCCGTGCCGCTCGCTCCAGTTGCGAATACTGCGGCGGCTGTTACCGAACCGCCCGTAGCTACGGTGCTACCTCATTCACAGAGCTTTAGGCCTACTGCTGCGAGCACCACCCAGCCAGTGAATGTGCCTGCGCCCTCACCACGCCCCCTACCGCCCAGGTTTCGGCCTACCGGAGCGCCGGTGGCAGCTGCTGCTACCGTTTCGCCCGAAGCAACGGTGATTGGCGCAGCTACTTCGGTAGTGCCCCCCACCCTGCCGCCTCCCGCAGCAGCCGCAGTAGCGGCTGCCCCAACTCCGGCCGGAGCTTTTGCGGCAGCCGTCACACCTACTCCGTATGCTTTTGCCAGTGTAGCACCGGCCGACCCGGCCCCGACATACCAGCCAACTCTTTTTGCGCCGCCTGCGCCTGCTAGTTCGGCTGTTTCGCCAGCCTCACCAGCGGCAGTTATTGAGCCACCAGCTACCGCTAGCAGGGTACCCGCGCCAGAGCTACCCGCCGCAGAAGCCACCGCTACGGAGGTAGCAGCCCCGGTTCCCAACCCAGCGGCGGCGCTTTCCTTTTTAGGTGAGCCGGGCAAAGCCATCCGCCGCATCGTCATTTTCTACCGCGATGGCTCTTTCAGCGACTATGTGCCCGAGGGCTACTAGGAAAGCTTCCTAATTGACGCACCTAACCTGAGTGCTTTGCTTTGCAAAATCAGCGGCGAGTAGTAGCTGGGGCTGCTCTTACCGCCCCTGGGCTACACAGCTTTTGTGGCGTGCAGGCGGCAAGTGGTAGCGCTTTGGCAAACGTGTCAGCTCGTTCAAGCGCTGCGCTTCACCGCCTGTTATTCATCGGTAAGCTACCTTTTGCCAAATCCGGGTATTTACAAATCTAACGGCTTTACCCGGCCCCTTCACTCGGCTGGCAAAACTAAAATAAGCAGCCAACCTAATTATTTTTAGCTGCTAGCAGAGTTGGCCGCTACCTTTCCGAATAGCCAAGGCCTTTTTATTCATAATCAACGAGCGAATTACGATGCCTACCCGCGTTAGTCTTATTTTTTGTGGTAGTACAAAACTATTTTGCGTTAACTGAAGCCCTCCTTTAATAAGCCGGCCTGATTTACACTACAGCATACTCTATCTATAAAAAATGCTACGAATAATTGCCGATTATAACAGGTAGTATTTCGAGATTTTATATCACCACAAATTACTAGCAATCAATGATTAACCTCACTAAATAGAGAATTTAATTCAAGCCATACAAACGCAATAAAATAACAGCCGTCCTATTTTTTTTATCCAAGCATAGCACCAACATAAGTGGTGGCTGCGCTTAGCTGAAAATTACTGCCATCTGCTAAAAAGGCTGTCATACTACAGCCTTGCGCAAGTACCATTGGGCACCGGCCAATATCTTTCGTAGCCGTAAGCTATTTGCGGCCTTCCTGGAGCGAATGTAGCTGCTAATTTCGTAGCTAACCAAACTGGCACTTGCTAATAGTACTGATACGCCCGAGCAATGGTTTTTGGGGTGGGAGTTGGCCCGGTTTTGGGTAGCTGCCTCTGGCCTGGTGGCTGGCTTTGGGCAAGCAAACTACTGGCCCGGCCGCTTCGGTAGTTGGGGCCAGTCCGAAGAAAAACGCGGGCCAGGGTACAAAACCATTGGCGGTTGCGGCTTACCTTCGCGGCATGAAACGTCTGCGCACCTACTCTTTGCTGCTGGCCGCCAGCGCGGCCCTGTTCCTCACCGCTGCCTGCTCGGTTGCCCCCGATGCGGAGAAAGACCCCAGCGCCGATGCCGCCTACAAGCGCGCGCACCGTGCCGAAGGCTACCGCGAGGCCCAACGCAGCAACGTCAACTACTAACCTTAGAAGGGCAGCTCAGCTAGCCAACTACGCTAAAAAACGTCAAGCCCCGACTACAGAATTGTAGTCGGGGCTTGACGTTTTTGCTTCGGGCAAGAAAACGACCTATACCAGCGCGGGTGTCGCTTCGGCGTCTACTGCCCCAGGGAAGGCTGGCAGCGGTAGGGTGGCCAGCAGGCGCTGCTCGAGCAGGTCGGCCCAGGTGCGCAGGTACAGCACTACGTCGTCGCGCTGGTTATGGCGCAGGGCGTTGCGGCGCTCAAAGGGAATGGCGACCCGCACGGCGGGGTCGCCAAGCTTTTCGAGGGCCGTGAGGTCTTCGCGGGAAAAGCCGAGCGCCATCATCTCATCGATGGTTTGGTCGAAGGGTAGGCCGCTAGTGGGGCAATAGTCCACGAGCTGGCGCTCCCAGTCGCCGTAGCGCTGCATGGCCTGGGTATGGATTTCGGCCTTGGTGAGGTGCGTGATGGTTTGGGCGAGGTGGCCGCAGTTGCAGCTGCCCATGTGGCCCCACTGGTACGGGGCTTCGGTAGCCAGGCGGCGGGCGGTGTCGCGCAGCGCCTGGATAAGTGGAAGGGAAACGCGGGAAGTCATATCCAAAAACAAGCTAATGGGCTGACAAAAGGAGTGCTGCTAGAAGGCAAGCCGGCCGTTTTTTGTTTCCACTAAGCTAAAAAAAGCGTTCCGGTTTTGCAAGCTCTTAGCTGAGCCCGCAAAACCGGAACGCCTTAAAAATCGGACTAGTGCCCTACGCCGGGGCTAAAAGCCCCCCCGCGACCTCTAAACAGATTTACTCGGAGCGACGGCCACCGCCGCCCTGCGAGCCGCCCCGACCGCCCGACCACGACCGGCCACCCGAGGAGCGACGGTCACCGCCACCAGCCGACGAACGCTCGCCAGCCGCCTGCGGCCGGCCACCGCTACGCTGCTCGTTGCGGCCACCGCTGCTGTTGCCGGTGGCCGAGCGCGGGGCTCCGCCTCGGCCGTTGGTGTGGCCGCTACCGCCGCGGCCCTCGCGGGGCGGGCGGCCAGCCGGACCCTTGGGCCGGATGATGCGCTCGCTGCCGTGCAACGACACCGGAGCCACGTTGGCCGTGGTGAAGGGATGGTCGCCGGCTACATCTATTTGCTTGCGGATGAGGCGCTGAATATCCTGCAAATAGGCCCGCTCCTCGCCTTCTACAAATGTAAACGCCGTGCCAAACGCCCCTGCCCGGCCTGTGCGGCCGATGCGGTGCACGTAGGTTTCGGGCTCGTTGGGCACTTCGTAGTTGATAACGTGGGTCAGCTCATCGACGTCGATGCCGCGGGCGGCAATGTCGGTGGCCACGAGCACGCGAGTGGTGCCAGCCTTGAAGTTGCTGAGGGCGCGCTGGCGGTGGTTCTGGCTTTTATTACCGTGGATAGCTTCGGCCGTAATCTTGGCTTTCTCCAGCGTCTCGGTTACTTTGTTGGCGCCGTGCTTGGTGCGCGTGAACACGAGCACGCGCTTGATGGCGGGGTCGCTGAGCACGTGGCGGAGTAGGGCGGGCTTGTCGTTCTTATCGACCAGGAACACCGACTGCGTCACCGTGTCGGCGGTGCTCGACACGGGCGTGACGGCTACCTGCACGGGGTTGGGGCGCAGAATGGAGGCCGACAGGTCTTTGATGGCCTGCGGCATGGTAGCCGAGAAAAACAAACTCTGGCGGCTGGCCGGCAGCTTGGGCAGGATGCGCTTGATGTCGTGGATGAAGCCCATGTCGAGCATGCGGTCGGCCTCGTCGAGCACGAATACTTCGAGGTGCTGGAGATTCACGTAGCCCTGGCCCATGAGGTCGAGCAGGCGGCCGGGCGTGGCCACCAGGATTTCGACGCCGCGCTGCAAGGCCTGCACCTGCGGGTTTTGGCCTACCCCACCAAAAATAACCGTTGAGCGCAGCTGCGGCAGGTGGCGGCCGTAGGCCCGGAAGCTTTCGCCAATCTGGATGGCGAGCTCGCGGGTGGGTGTGAGCACGAGGCAGCGGATGCGACCGCGCGGACCCTGGCCGCCTTTCTGGGCCTGGGCGGTTTGGTGCAGTATCTGGAGGATGGGCACCGAGAAGGCTGCCGTCTTGCCGGTGCCGGTCTGGGCTACGCCGAGCAGGTCGTGGCCTTCGAGCACCTGCGGGATGGCCTGCTGCTGAATGGGCGTGGGCGTGGTGTAGCCTTCCTCGCCGAGGGCGCGCAGGATGGGCTCAACTAAATTGAGGTCGTTAAACGTCATAGGGGTGTGGGGAGCCGCCCGCCCGACTGGCGGCGGCTCGGGGCGGGGCCAGCGGAGTGCCCCGGTAGGAAATATTTTTTTGGGATAAAACAGCCCGCGCTCCTCGCTACTACTGCGACGCCGCCGGCCGACTGGCCGTATAAGCGGCCGGCAGCCGGTCCGCAACCAGACTGCCCGTGGCGGCAAAGGTACCGCCTAATTTTGCAAGCTTATGAAAATAACGAATCGCCGCCGCGTCTTCGACGGGCATTTCAAACTCAACGAGCTCACCGTAGAAACGGCGCAGGGCGACGAGCTCAAGCGCGAACGCTTCGACCCCGGCCACGCCGTGGCGGCGCTGGTCTTCGATACAGTGAAGCAACAGTACCTGCTTACGCGCCAGTTCCGCATCGGCCCCGAGGCCGACCTGCTCGAAATCGCAGCCGGCATGATAGACCACGACGACACGCCCGACGCCAGCATCCGGCGCGAGATTCACGAGGAGCTGGGCTACGAGGTTGATAGCCTCACGCCCATTGTTACCATGTGGTCGTCGCCGGGCGTGAGCGGCGAAACCATCGCGGTGTACTACGCTGAGGTGAGCCGCCAAACCGGCGCGGGCGGCGGGCTGGCCACCGAGCACGAGCAAATCGAAATTGTAGCTTTCACCCGCGAAGCCCTCTTTGCCGAACCCTTGCAGGATGCCAAGACGCTGCTGGCCGTGCAGTGGGTGCGCCTGCACAAGTAGGGCCGTTTCGTTTGGGTTATACCTTATATATATGTCGCCTTCCCTCACCTGGTCCGAGTTCGAGCGCGTGGACATCCGCGCCGCCACTATTCTCGAAGCGCGGGATTTTCCCGAGGCCCGCAAGCCAGCCTACCAGTTGCTACTGGATTTTGGACCGGCAATCGGCTTGCGAAAATCGAGCGCCCAGCTTACGCACCATTACACGCCTGCCACGCTGGTAGGCCGGCAGGTACTGGCGGTAGTCAACTTTCCACCACGCCAGATTGGGCCATTTCGCTCAGAGGTGCTGGTGCTAGGCGTGCCCGATGCCGAGGGCCACATCGTACTCACGGCCCTGGCCGCGCCCGTGCCCAACGGCAGCCGGGTTTTTTGAGAAGCCATTTGGGTAGCCGATAGTATGAAGAAAATCGGCATAAGGCGGCTTTCTTCATACTATCCATTATCCGCATAGCCCTACCACGGATGCGCACCCTCGGCGGGCTTGCCGCCGTTTAGCTTCGTCTGCCGGGCCTGCAGCGAGTCGATAACTTCCTTGTAAATCTCGTTCATATCCTTGTTGTGGAGCGCGTAGTAGCGATAGCTGTGCTGCACCAGCGAGTCATCTTCCGACACGTTGTTTTTCCACAGCAGCTCTTTCCTTTTGCTTTGAAACAGCGCCCGCGCCGAATCGGTCGAGAGGCGGCTGGCCTCAATCTGAGCTTCGAGCAGGTGCAGCTGCACCAGCAGGCTCACCATCTTTTCGCGGGGCAGCAGCTGCGCCGGCGCGGGCACAGCTTCGGGGGTGCTGCACCCGCCGAGCGCGGCCAGCAGCAAGCTGGCTGCCAATAGCGGCCAGCCAGTAGCAGTACGAGTATCTTTCACCGGGAGAGGGATTGGGGCGCTAGCCTAACCGGGCAACGTAAAAAGCCCGGGCGAGCGTATTTCTCCCAAAAATAACCCTCGCGCCGTAGCTTCGCCTTTGCCATGCCCGCCCCCGACGCTTCTGCTACCTCGTTTCCAGCCAGCCTCGCGGGGCTGGTGCGCCGCCTGCGGCACCTCGAAATCCGGATGCGCCACGCCGTGGAGTCACAGTTGCAAGGCAACTTCCGGTCGGTATTCCGGGGCACGGGGCTGGAGTTTGACGACGTGCGCCTCTACCAGTACGGCGACGAGGTGCGGGCTATCGACTGGGCCGTAAGCAGCAAAGGGCACGGCATCTTCGTCAAGACCTACAAGGAAGAGCGCGAGCAGCAGGTGCTGGTGGCTCTCGATGTAAGTGCCTCCCAGCGCGTGGGCCACGCGGCGGCCGGCCAGCGCAAACTCGACGTGGGCCGCGACGTGGCCGGGCTACTGGCCCTCTCGGCCGCCCGCCAGGACTCAGCCCTGGGCCTACTCGCCTTTTCCGACCAAAAGGAGCTGTACCTGCCGCCCGCCAAGGGGCTGCGCCCGGCCTACGCGCTCATTCAGCGGCTGTTTGCGCTGGCCCCGGCTTCGCGGCACACGGGTCTGGCGGCTGGCATTAAACTAACTATGAGCCTGTTGCGCCGACGCAGCCTAGTTGTGCTTATCTCTGATTTTATCGACGAAAATTACGAGCGTGAGCTCGCCATGCTGGCCCGCCAGCACGACCTGGTGGTGGTGCAGCTGCTGGCCCCGCACGAAACGGCGTTTCCGGCGCTGGGCATCGTGCCGCTGCGCGACGCCGAAACGGGTGTGGTGCGCTGGGTCGATACCTCGGCCCCGAGTTTCCGGGCCAGCTACGCCGGCCAGACCGAGGCGCGCCAGCAAGCGCTGCAAGCGCTGTGCCGCCGCCAGAAAGTAGGCTTTCTGGCCTTGCGCACCGACGCCGATTTTGTGCCGCAGCTCGTGGGCTTGTTTCAGCGGCGCGGACACTAATTGAGTTCTGAGTTTTGAGTTATGCGTGTTGAGTTGGCAGACAGCTTCGGGGGGATTTTTGACGTGCGGAAAAACCCTGCGCGACCCTGCGCCTTACCCCGGCGAAACCCTGCGGAAAACAGTTGCCTGCTGGCGTTGCTACTCCTGACCAACATTGCCGCCGCAGGCGCGCAAGGCCCCACCGGCCGCTTTTCGCGCGCGGCGGTGGCCGTGGGCCAGCCCCTCGACTATGAGCTGCGCTACGAGCACGCGCCCGACGAGGAGGTAGTCTTTCCCGATTCGCTGGCCGCGTTTGCGCCGTTTGAGTACGTAGGCCGCACCTGGCAGCCCACCCGCACCAGCAACGGCCGCAGCCTCGACCGCACGACGTACCACCTGCGCACGTTTTCGCTGGCGGCTACGCAGCGGCTGCAGCTGCCGGTGCTGGTGCTGCGCCACACCGACACGTTGCGCCTGCTGCCGCCCGTGGCCCAGGTGCAGCTGCGGCGCACGGCCCCGGCGCTGCCCGCCGGGGCCGCCGCGCCGCCCACCCTGCGCCAGGACTTGAGCCAACTGCCGCTGGAGCCGGCCTTCAACTACCCCTTCTGGGTGGCGGGGCTGGCCGGGCTGCTGCTGCTGGCGGCGGGCGTGGCGGCGCTGTTTGGCCAGCGCTGGCGGCGGCGCTACAGCCTCTACAAGCGCCGCAAAAACCACGTGTATTTTCTGGCTCAGTTTGCCCGCCACGCCGAGCGCTTCGCGCTTTCGCGCTCGGCCCCGGTGGCCGAGCGGGTGGTAGTGCTCTGGAAAAACTACCTATCCAGCCTCGAAGACACCAACCTCAGCTCGCTGACTACCAAAGAGCTGGTCGAGCATTTCAACAACGACGACGACGTGCGCCGCGCCCTGCGCGCCACTGACCGCGTGGTATATGGCAACCTGCTCAGCGAAGACGCGCAGGAGGTCGACGCGGCCTTTCAGCGCCTGCGCAGCTTTGCGGAGCGGCAATACGAATCGCTGAGCGCCTAGCCCCGCCCGCCGGGGGCGGGGCACCAAAAAGGCTCCGGAAGCTACCACCAGGGTAGCTTCCGGAGCCTTTTTTGAGGTGGCCGGGCCTACTGCGCCAGCTGCGAGAGGAACGAGCCCGTTCTGGCTTGGCCGGCCTTTTGCGCCACGCGGCGGCTAACGGTTACGTCGACCGGGGCCGACATGGTCAGCTGGCTATCGGTGGTAGTTACCTGGGCGGTCAGGGTGTGCGGGCCCGCCTGCGGGGCGTTCCACTTGCACTGGTAGGGGCTGGCAGTGGCTTCGCCCACTTTCATGCCATCCACAAAAAACTCGACCAGGCGAACGGCCGGCGCGCCGGATGCCAGTTGCACCGCCGCGCTGATGCTGATGGTGGGCGCGCCGGGCACGTCGCCGCTGGTAGCGACCGGCGAGGTAATGGCCACAACCGTGCCGTTGGCCGCCCCAGTGCCGGTGCTGGGGTTGGTACTCGTGCCGCTCATTTGCAGCAGCACCAGGTATTTGCGCACGTTGCCGTTGGCCGTTACCGTGATGGTAGCGCTGTAGCTGCCAGCCGCCAGGCCGCCAATGGTCGCCTTCAGGGCCAGGGTACCGCTGGCGCGCTCGTCGGCAATGGTGCCGCTGGCGGTGGGCAGCGTCAGCCAGGCCGCGTCGCTGCTGGCCGTCCAGCTCAGCGGGCCCATGCCCGAGTTCCAGAGCGTGAGCGAGGTGGTGAGGGGCGCCGCGCCTACCGCACCCGCCAGCTCCAGCACGTGGAAGGGCGCTTCCGTTTCGCCTTGCAGCACGGCGGCCGAGTAGGCCTGCGTAAAGCCGTTCGCGGTATTTTCGCGCATAAAGCTGCCCGCCGTGCCCTTGAGGCCGAAGCTCACGGGCGTGGGCGAGGAAAACGCGTTTTTGTAGAAAAACTGGTCGGCAATGCCCTGGCCCTGCGAAGGGAAGCCGTTGGGCAGGCCGAGGTCGCCGCCGGTAGAGAAGCCTTTGAGCGACGCCTGGAAGGTATTGTGCTCGTACACGAAGCTGCTCAGTACCTGGCGGCGGTTATTGGCCATGATGATGTTGACGATGGCCGACTGGTTGATGTTGGTCGTTTGGTTGTTGCGGTAGGTAGCGCCAAACAGGTTCGAGTTGCGGGGCGCGGGCATGTAGCAGCCGTTCAGGATGCCCCAGCGGCAGTTATCAACCTTGTTGTTGGTGAAGAGGCCGAAGAAGTTGGGGTCGGGCTCCGTTCCATTCTGCGTCGACCAGTTGGTGATGCCGATGCGCAGGTCGTGCAGCGTGTTGTTGGCCGCGATAAAGTTGGTGGTAGCGCCGTAGGGCTCGATGCCGGCCGAAGCATTGTGAATAGGCGTGGTTACGGAATACGCCTTGCCGTCCAGGCTGTTGCCGTACATCACGGTCCGGTCGTTGGTATTGGCCAGCGCGATAACGCTGGTGTTATCGGGCGGCACGTTCCAGGGCGTTTCCAGCGTGATGGTCGGGCCGTTGTAGTCCACTACCCGCCGCGACTGCCCTACCCCCGTGCCCCGCGTGATGATGGCGTAGTGGCTGCTGGCAAAGGGCTGCGAGAAATTCGACAGCGTGGTCGTGGTGGGCGTCGACGACACGATGATGCCCGTCCAGTCGGTGAAGTAGCCCTCCCACATAAACTGCTCGCCCGAGTTCTGGTCGGCCCCGATGGGGCGCACGGCCAGGTCTATCGAGGCATTGTTGCCGATGTAGGTACCGCGGGCGCTACCAAAGTTGCCGCGCCCGGCGTAGAAGCGCCCTTTACCCCAGCCCGTGCTGTCGGCCGGGTTCGAGGGGTTGTAGTCCTGGCAGGTCGAATACGTGAGGCTGATGCCATCGCCGCCCCACGAGTCGAGGGCCATTTCCGCGTCGTTAGTCAGGCGAAAGCGGCAGTTGTTGAAAAACAGCTGCGAGCCGTTGCCCAGGTAGCTGGTCTTGCCGATAAACTCACAGGCCGTCACGTACACGCCGAGGCAGTCCTGCAATTCCAGAATGTTATAGTCCTGAAAGGAGAACTGCACATTGGTCATCCACAGCTCCTTACTTCCCCGCAGGTAGATAGGGTCGTTGTGCGTGCCCCGGTAGTTGTGGTTGCCATCGAAAGCCATATCGCGGATTTCCACGTTGGTACCTTTGCAAAACAGCATCGCGTCGGTGTTGGCCGAAAAATTGGGGCTGCACACCACCCGCGAGCCAAAGCCCTGCCCCTGCCAGCGCGTGTTGCTGCTGACTTCCAAGCGCTCGCTAATCATGAACGTGCCGTTCGGAAAGTACAGGGTAGACCCCGGCACCAGCTTGGCGGCGGCCAGGGCGCGCTTGAGGCCCTGGGTATCGTCGGTGCGGCCGTTGCCGGTCACGCCGTAGTTGTACACGTTCAGCACGGGGCCGTTCAGCTGCATCCCGCCGTACACGGTCAGCTTCAGCGGCCCGCTCCAGCCGTACTGCTGCCCGTGGCCGTTGTGGGTCCACACTTCGTAGTCGCCATTGCCCAGATTGGTGGGCACCGTAAATATCACCCGGTAGGGGTTCACCCGCTTCACGGTGGCCCACTGCCCGGCCCCGCCAGTTGGCTTTATATACACGTAGGAGCTCAGCGTATCATTGTCGTGCGCCAGGTTGCGGCCGTACACCGACACGGTGCTGCCCCGGGTGGCTTTTTGCGGCCCTACCCACCAGGCATCGGTTTGGTTTAGCGCAATGGGCTGGCCGTAGCCACTTTCGTTGCCCGGCCACACCAAGTACATGCCCCACTGCGCGGCCGATGCCGGCAGCGTAAACACCGTTTTGTTGGTATCGACGCGCTGCACGCTGGCTTCCTTCAGCGTGGGCGTGCCGTCGTACAGCTTAAAGCGAGTGTCCTTGCCCCGGCTGTTGTCGTTGTATTTGGAGAGGCGGCTGCCCGTGAGCAGCACCGTTTCGTCGGGGCCGGCGGTGCGGGTCCACTCGGCCCCTACCGGCGTGTTGGCGGCGGCCGTGCCGCTCATGGTTGGGGCAAAGGCATCGCCTGGCGGGGCCGGGGCCGGCGAAGGCATGCTGTAGGCCGTGAAGGATGGGTAGCTGCTTTGGGCGGCCGCCTGCGGCAAGTGGCCTACTACCCCGGCCAGCATCGCCAAGCCTGCTAATGCCCGCTGCCCCCGCGCCAGCGCGTCGCTGGTTAGTTTCTGGCAATAACTCATTATAAAACCACTAATCATAGCAACACACGACAAATAAAAAGTACAAATACTATCGGAAAGCAAATTTACTTTAGCACACTGCCGCAAAAAACCCTTCTTCGAATAATCCATGTATTTTGTAAAATGAGTGCAAAGGCAAAAGACTAATTACGTATTAATACGTAGAAATAAAGCAGGTTAAATTACAGTTAATTGGCAGCCAGGCCCAAACCCGTCTTTTTTTTATTCAAAATGGAGCCTACTGCTGCCAGTGAGCTTATTCGAACGACAGCAATGGGTGGGTGAGAAGGCACGCCGGTGGGAGCAGCGAGTGCAGAACAGAGCGTTTTCAAGCGCTAAGCCCCAGTGGGCTATCGCTCGCCAGCGCGGCAGCTTGGATGCTGCCACCAGCGACCTAGTCGCTCGGCGCGGCAGTAGGCCGCGCAATTTACTAAAAGTTAAGTCACTAAAGCAACTACCTCCTAAAAGAGCCGCCAGCTGCTTGTAAGTAAGGCAGCTGGCGGCTCTTTTAGGGGGTATTTTTATGCGCAGGGCGGGTGCCTGGCGGCGGGCTGCCGCTGATGGGCCGGGTGCTAGGTGGTGCGCACGAACGCCGGCTGCGGGGCCTGCCCTTTCACCCACTGGTAAAGCTCGGTAGTATCGCGGGCTACCTTTTCCCAGGTAAAGCTCTGGCTAACGAGCTGGTAGCCACGCTGCCCCATGCGCTGGCGCTCGGCCTCGGGGCGAGCAATGAGCTCCCGGATGCCTGCCGCGATGCTGGCGGGCGTGGGCTCGATGGGCAGCGCCGCCTGGTGGGCAAAGCCCTCGGGAATGTTGCAGAACGAGGTCATCACCACCGGCAGCTCGTACGACCAGGCTTCGAGCACGGCCATGGGCAGCCCCTCGCTAAACGAGGGCAGGATAAAGGCATCGGCCTGGCGGTAGCGGCTGTCTTTGGCGTTGCCAAACTGCCCGCCCACAAACTGCACCGAGTCGACCACGCCGAGCTCCTGCGTCAAACTCACCAATGATTGCAGGTAGGCCTCGTCGGGCGTCGTGCCCGCGATGGTCAGCTGCCAGTCGTGCCGCGCGGGCTCGGTTAGCGCCCAGCCGCGCAGCAGCTCGGCCAAGCCCTTTTTGTGGTGCAGCCGGCTTAGGTAAAGCAGGGTTTTGCGCTGCCCCTGGGCGCTGGGCTTGGGCAGCGCGGTGGGCGCGGCGGCGGCGGGCAGCACCACGCCGTTCGGAATTATTGCTACTGGGTTTTTCAGACCGAACGCCCTGATAGCCTCGTACTCAGACTCGCAAAGGGCGTGAATGCAGGCCGCCCGGCGCAGGTGCGCGTCCTCATAAAGTAGGCGAACCAACTTTTTCTTTAAATCTTTGCTAAAAGATTGGCGCAGCTGCCACGGGTCCAGCATCCCGTGAGGCGAGATAATGTAGGGGGTGTGCGTTTGCGCGCAGTACTGATTATTGACATACGAAAAGTACATCCATATCCCCTGTGTATGAACGATATCCGGCTTAATGGCGCGTAGCTGCGCCGCGAGGTCGGGCGAGTAGGCCAGGTTGCTGGGGCCCTTGGCCGTATAGGTGTGCAGCGGCAGCGGGGCATAGCGGGCGCGGTCTTCGGGCGAGTGCTCGTCGTCGTGGAGCAGGTAATGCACCTCGGTGCCTTGTGCCGCCAGGCTATGGCCTAGTGAGCAGACGGTGTTGAACAATCCCCCGGCATTCCGGGAGTTGGAACTCCCAAGTAATAAAACTTTCATTTTTACGCAAGTAGCGCTGGTTATCAGCTCAATTAATTAACCTGAAGTATAAAGCCCTGGCAAGATAGGCATCGACTCGCCAAGTGGCATTGTATATTGCCGGACATTTATATAAATGTCGGCACGGTTCAGGTAATATGCTGGCGGGGTTATCCAAGACATGAAGAAGCGGATTTTACTTATTGGCTATAACTTTTATCCTGAACCCACGGGTATCGGCAAATACAGCGGCGAGATGATGCCGTGGCTGGCCAACCAAGGCTACGACTGTAGCGTGCTGACGGCTTACCCCTACTACCCCTACTGGCAGGTGCAGCCGCCCTACACGGCTAAAAGCTCGTGGTACCTCACCGAACACCTGCCCGTGTCGGGCGCGGGTAGCCTCACCGTGCACCGGGCGCCCATGTTCATTCCGCGGTCGCCCTCGGGGCTCAAGCGCATCTTGCTGGATATGTCGTTTTCGGTGACGGCCTTCGCCAAGCTGACGCAGCTGCTCGTGACGCGGAAGTTCGACTACGTTATCGTGGTGGCTCCTTCCTTTCAATTTGGCTTGCTAGGGGTTATCGGGCAAAAAATCTGGAAAGCCAAACTGATTTACCACATTCAGGATATGCAGATTGAGGCGGCGCGCGACCTGCACATGATTCGGTCGGCGCGCGTCATCAACTGGATGTTTCGGGTGGAGAAATACATTTTCGACCACGCCAATACCATCAGTAGTATTTCGGAAGGCATGGTCGACCGCATCGCGCAAAAGGCGCAGAAGCACGTGACGCTGTTTCCCAACTGGGCCGATGTCAACCTCATTCATCCCCTGCCCGACCGCGCCGCGCTCAAGGTCGCCTTCGGGCTGGCAGGCACCGACCGGGTAGTGCTTTATTCGGGGGCCATCGGCGAAAAGCAGGGGCTGGAAGCCATCTTGTACGCCGCCCAGCACTTTGCCCAGCAGCCCGACGTGAAGTTTGTCATCTGCGGGTCGGGGCCCTACGAAAAAAACCTGCGCGCCCTGGCCGATAGCCTGCAGCTGCACAACGTGGTGTTCTTGCCCCTGCAGCCCGTCGAGCGCCTCAACGCGCTGCTCAACATGGCCGACGTGCATCTGGTTATCCAAAAAGCCAATACCAGCGATTTGGTGATGCCGTCCAAGCTGACCAATATCCTATCGGTGGGCGGCCTGGCCATCGTCACGGCCAATCCCGACTCGACCCTGCACAAGCTGGTGAAGAAGTACGACATCGGCCTGCTGGTGCAGGCCGAAAACCAAACGGCCCTCAATGCTGGCCTGCAAACCGCCCTCACGAGCGACATGGTGGCCATCACCCGCAATGCCCGTGCCTACGCCGAGCAGTACCTGGCCATCGACAACGTGATGCGCACGTTTGAGCAGGAAGTACTCAGCGACTAGCCAACGTAGCTGGTTGCTACCCATTGGCTGGAAGAACTACCTCTAGACAAGAAAAGCGTCCGGCTGCACAGCCGGACGCTTTTCTTGTCTAGAGGTAGTCTGCTTTTTGCAGCTGGACTCAGCCCTAGAAAACGTGCTCGTTTTTGCTCAGGGCTTGGCGCACGGTCAGCAGCACGATTTTCACGTCGAGCCAGAAGGTCTGATTTTGCAGGTAGTAGATGTCGGCGTTTACGCGCTTGGTCATGGCGCTCAACTCCCGGGTTTCGCCCCGGTGGCCCGATACCTGCGCCAGGCCCGTGATGCCGGGCATGCCGCGGTGGCGGTCCATGAAGTTGTGGATAACCCGCGAATACTCTTCGGTGTGGGCCAGCATGTGGGGGCGCGGCCCCACGATGGACATTTCGCCGCGCAGCACGTTGATAAATTGCGGCAGCTCGTCGAGGCTGCTTTTGCGCAGGTAGGCCCCTACCCGCGTGATGCGGGCATCGCCGCGGCTGGCTTGCTTGGTTTCGGAGTCGGCGTTGACGCGCATGCTCCGGAACTTAAAGCAGTAGAAGGATTTGCCGTCTTTGCCAGTGCGCAGCTGCTTGAAGAAAACCGGGCCGCGCGACTCCAGCTTGATGAGCACGGCGATGATGGGTATCAACCAGCTGAGAAGCGCCAAGGCTACCAGCAGCGCAAACGCCATGTCGAAGAAGCGCTTGCTTTGGGGAATGTGAGCTACCGAGCGGGCGTCCGTAAGCTCAAGCGTAGTAGCGACGCCGTTGTGGCCGGATAGTGCGGATAACGTGTTAGACATAGACAGCGGGTTTTGGCAACTTATGGGAAGGGCAGCGTATTCAAACATCAATATTACAGGTGCCGACGCATTAAAAAAATAGAACAAGCCAATTTTTTCCTGAAATAGCTATATTTTACAATTTTTTTGGCAAATTCACCTTGGTTTTGTTCAAGCCATAACTATTCGTTAATACCCAGCTGGCCGCGTGAGACGGGGGCCGATGAGGTTTCTGAACCTATCCCCATCCTGGCAGCGGCAGTCGATTTTTTCCTGGGTTGGGCACCCGGCCGCGCGGCTACCTTTGCGGCATGGAGTATCAGCTTACCAAACTAGCCGCTATCGATATTGGCTCCAACGCCGTGCGCTGCCAGATTTCGGCCGTGCTTTTTTACAATGGCCGCTACCGGCTCAAGCGCATCGAGTACGTGCGCTATCCATTGCGGCTGGGCGAAGACGTATTTGCCACCGGCGAGATTCCGCCCGCCAAGGCCGATAAGTTCGTGAAGTTTCTGCACGCCCTCAAGCTGCTGATGGAAGTACACGAGGTGTCGCACCACCTGCTGTGCGCCACCTCGGCCATGCGCACGGCCCGCAACGGGGCGGCCATCGCCGAGCGCATCCGGCAGGAGCTGGGGTTGAACGTGCAGATAATCGACGGGCAGGACGAGGCGGCGTACATCAACCGCGTAATTGAGCACCTGCTCGAAGACAACCGCCATTACCTGCACGTGGACGTGGGCGGCGGCAGCACCGAGTTTAATATTTACTACGACCGGCACAAGGTGGCGGCGCAGTCGTTTGAGATTGGCTCTATCCGCCGCATGCAGCAGGAAGAAAGCGGCCGCACCGTAGAGGAGATGAACGGCCTGTGGCAGCGCATGGAAGCCTGGGTGCGCGAAAACGCGCGCCGCTACCACGTGACGCGGGCCATTGGCACGGGCGGCAACATCGGTAAGCTCTACAGCATGTCGGCGGCCTCGCCCAACAAGCCCATTACTCGCCGCAGCATTCAGGCCCTGCTCGAGCGCCTGGGCAAGCTCAGCATGAGCGAGCGCGTAAACGTGGCCATGCTCAACCCCGACCGCGCCGATGTTATCGTGCCCGCCGGCCACATCTACCTGTCGGCCATGGAGTGGGCGGGCATCCACAGCATGATAGTGCCCGACATTGGCCTGAAAGACGGCCTGCTGCAAGCGCTGTTTGAGCAGTATTTTGATGAAATCAGCCCCAGCGAACACCCTAGCCAGCTG
The DNA here is from genome assembly GCA_964277755.1 of uncultured Hymenobacter sp. GTDB lineage: Bacteria > Bacteroidota > Bacteroidia > Cytophagales > Hymenobacteraceae > Hymenobacter. Next base: position 26,503 of record CAXYJY010000059.1, on the reverse strand, counting down.
CCCGTGCCCGATGTGGAAAACGGGCCGCTGGTGTAGCTTCTTTTCCTCGTTTTTATGCCTCACTTAGTAGTGCTCACCGGGGCCGGCGTATCGGCCGAGAGCGGCATCCGCACCTTCCGCGACACCAACGGGCTCTGGGAAGAGCACCGCATCGAAGACGTAGCCTCGCCCGAGGGCTTTGCCCGCAATCCGGCGCTAGTGCTCGATTTTTATAATAAGCGCCGCGCCCAGGCCAATACCGTGGCCCCTAACGCCGCCCACCTGGCCCTGGCCGGCTTCGAGGAAGCGCCGGGCTGGCAGGTCAGCATCATCACCCAAAACGTGGACGACCTGCACGAGCGCGCCGGCTCGACCCACGTATTGCACCTGCACGGCATGCTGAACGAGATGCGCTCGGTGGCCGACGAGGCTACCGTGTACTACTGCGACGGTGACATCCACGTGGGCGACCTCGCCCCCGACGGCTCGCAGCTGCGCCCGCACATCGTGTGGTTTGGCGAGATGGTGCCGGCCATTGAGGAGGCCGCCCAAATCGCGGCCACGGCCGACGTGCTGCTGGTAGTAGGCACCTCGCTGCAAGTGTACCCGGCCGCTGGGCTGCTACACTACGCCCCGGCCGGCTGCCCGGTGTACGTCATCGACCCGCACCAGCCTGAGGTAACGGGCCGGCGCGGCGTGCGCTACGTGGTGGAAGCCGCCAGCGTGGGCGTGCCGCAGGTGCTGCGCGAGCTGGCCGGGCAGTAGCGCGGTGTACCGTGGACCCTGCGGGGCCGCGAGTGGGTAGTGCAGCCAGCCGTTAATACGCGCGGACCCGCAGGGTCCACGGTACACCGCCATACCCCAGCCCCGGCTTTTCGCGTAAGTGCCGCATTAACCCCCTCCGTATGGCACTACGCTTCCTCGCCCCGCTGGCCCTTCTGGGGCTGGCTACCACCTCTCTTTCTGCCCAAACCGCGCCGCCCGCGCACACCGTTTTTTTGCTGGGCAACACTGCCCAGGGCGAGCTACCCGCCGCCCGCCTGCAAGCTTTGCGCCAGGCGCTAACCCGCCAGACTACGCCGTTTACGGTGGTGCATCTGGGTGATATCGTGGCCAATGAAGGGCTGGCGGCCAAGAAAGACACCGCGCTCTCGCAAGTTGCAAAAGGCCGGGCCGACGCGCTCATTGCCTTGGTGAAGGACTTGCCGCTGGGCAAAATCTACTTCTTGCCCGGCGATAAGGACTGGACCAACTCGGGCCGCGACGGCTTGAAGGCCGTGCGCCGGCTGGAGAAGTACATCGAGCAGCAGCTACCCGGCCAGAATGCCTTTGTGCCCACCAACGGCTGCCCCGGCCCCGAAGTAGTGGACGTGGCCCCGCTGGTGCGGCTGGTGGCCCTGAACACGCCCTGGTTTACGCACCCCTACGACCGCCCCGAAGCGCCCGATACCGACTGCAAAACGCTGACCAAGGAGGAGTTTCGGGAGCAATTGCAGGATATTCTTGACGATACCAAGGGCAAAAACGTGCTGCTGCTAGGCCACCACCCCGTGGTAACCAACGGCATGTACGGCGGCCACGAGCCCCTGAGCCGCCACCTGAGCCCGCCCGTGCTGGGCACCTTCTACGCCGCCTACCGCCAGAACGTGGGCACCCCCCGCGACCTGGCCAGCCCCGGCTACCAGGCCCTGCGCAAAGAGCTGCTGAACACCCTGCAAAGCCACCCCGGCGCGGTGTACGCGGCGGCGCACGACTTCTCGCTCCAACTCACGCCTTTGCAGGGCAACTACCACCTCGTGGCCGGCAGCTTTGCCCAAAGCCAGCACGTAGGGGCCAGCAACACGGCGCTTTATAATAAAAAGGAAGATGGCTACGCCACCCTCGAATACTTTGTCGATGGCACGGTAAAAAGCCACTTCTACGCCTTTACCGAAGGCGACCAGCCGGCGCGCGAAGCATACGCGGGCACACTCTTCCGCTCGCCCTGCGACACGGATACTACCTCGCGTATTCCCGCCAATGCCTTCATCGTCAGCTGCCCCGGCGCGGCCAAGACCCCGGCCGAGCGCCGGCCCGACGCGCCATTTCAGGCGGCTACGGTAGTAGTGCCGGGGCCGGAATACAAGGCCGGGCCAGCCAATCGGTTTTTTATCGGGCCACTCTACCGCACGTCGTGGCTTCAGCCGGTCAAGGTCAAAACGCTTGATTTGAAGACCGAAAAGGGCGGTCTGCGGCCCTTCGGGCGGGGCGGCGGGCGGCAGACGACCTCGCTCAAGCTCATCGCGGCCGACTCGGCGGAGTACGTGTTTCGGTCGGTGGACAAGGACGTGACGACCATCCTGCCGCCCGAGTTACGCAACTCGTTCGTGGCCCCTATTCTCAAGGACATTACGGCCACGGCCAACCCGTATTCGGCGCTGCCCATCAGCGCGCTGCTCGACCACACCGATATTCTGCACGCCCGGCCGCGCCTGTTTCGGCTGCCTGATAACGACCAGCTCGGCCCCTACCGCCAGGACTACGCCAACCTGCTCGGCACCCTCGAAGACCGGCCCGGCGACCCGAAACCCAACCTGCCGGGCTTCGGCCGGGCCGACGAGGTGACGCGCTCGTACAGCTTCTTCCGCAAGCTCTATAAAGACCACGCCAACCGCGTGGATGCCCAGAACCTGGCCCGCGCCCGCGTGTTCGACATGCTGGTGGCCGATTTTGGCAAGCACGAAGACAACTGGAAATGGGCCGGCTACGACCAGGGCAAAGGCCAGGGCACCATCTACAAGCCCATTCCGCGCGACCGCGACCAGTCGTTTACCCTTTGGAACGGCCTGCTGACGTACCTCGCCAACCGCGAGTGGGCCGTGCCGAGCATCGAGGGCTTTCAAACCCAGTTTCAGGATATGAAAAGCCTGAATTGGCCGGCGCGCCACCTAGATAGGTTTCTGCTGCAAAGCCTGACCCGGCAGGACTGGCAAAACGCCGCCACCTACTTGCAGCAGCAACTCACACCGGCCGTGATTGACGAGGCCACCGCCACGCTGCCCGCCGAGGTGCAACCGCTTTCGGGCCAGGACATTAACCGCAAGCTCAAGGCGCGCATTCAGGCGCTGCCCCGCGCCGTGGACCGCTACTACCGGCTGCTGGCCCGGCGCGTCGACGTGGTGGGCTCTAATAAAGCCGAGATTTTCAAGGTCGAGCGCCTGGCGGGCGGCCGGGTGCGCGTGCGGGAGTTTGCCCGCAAAGGCGACACGGCCGAGCCCAGCGGCCCGGCTTTATTCGACCGCACCTTCGAGCCCGCCGAAACCAAGGAAATCTGCCTCTATGGGCTTGATGGACAAGACGTTTTTCAACTGACCGGGCAGGGTGGCCGGGGCAGCATCGTGGTGCGCGTGATTGGGGGCGCGGGCAAGGATGACATCGCCGACGACAGCCGCGCCGCCGGCCTGCGCCGCCTCACCAAGGTGTACGACACGCCCGGCACCACCCTGGCCGCCGGCCCCGAAACCGACGACCGCCGCAGCGCCAGCCGCACCGTGAATTTGTATGACCGTGAGGCGTTTGAATTCAACAGCTACGCGCCGCGCCTGGGCCTGTTCTACAACCGCAACGACGGGGTGGGGCTGTCGCTGGGCCTGGGCTTCGTGCGGCAGGGCTTCCGCAAGCCCGACTACAGCCACCGCTACGATTTTGCCCTGCAAACCTCCACGGGCGGGCAGTTTCAGCTGTCGGCCACCACGCGCCACCGCCACGCCATTGGCCGCGTCGACGTGGGCGGCGAGGTGAATTACGGCAGCTATTTTCCGTTTTACAACTTCTTCGGCATCGGCAACAACTCGCAAAAAAGCGAAGACTTGTACGATGCCCGCTACTACCGCGCCCGCTACAAAGGCATCACGTTCAATGCGTTTGGCGAGCGCACGTTCTTCCAGCGCAGCGTAGTTCGGGTTGGCCCTTCCTACGAGTATTACACCGCCGACTACGCCGCCAGTAGCCAGCTCGGCCAGGATTTGCGCCAGCAGCAGCCCGGCCAGGACAACCCGCGCCCGAACGCCGACTTCCAGCGCCTGGTAGGCCTGAACGCGCTGCTTGACCTAGACCTACGCAACCGCCGCGCCTATGCCCAGCGCGGGATGCGCCTGGTAGTGCGCCACAGCTCGTACCGGCAGTTGGCGGGCTACCAGGAGTTTTACGGCCTCACGCAGGGCTCGGCCGAGTACCTGGGCACAGCCCGGCTGGGCATCCCGGTTACGCTGGCCGTACGCGCCGGCGGGGCCAAAAACTACGGTAACTCGGCGCACATCCCGTTCTATAAGCTCACCAGCCTGGGTTTGGCCGAAAACCTGCGCGGCTACTACCGCAACCGTTTCACCGGCGATGCCAACCTGTACTATAATACGGAGCTGCGCCTAGCGCTGGGCCAGAGCAAAAACCACTTCCTGCCTTTTTACTACGGCGTATTTGGCTTCTACGACCAGGGCCGGGTGTACTATCAGGGCGCTTCGCCGGGCGGCTGGCACGCGGGCTACGGCGGCGGCATCTACCTGGCCCCAGTGGTCGAGACGATGGCCTTTTCGGTGTCGTACCAGATGTCGGAGGAGAACACGCTGGTGCAGTTTGGGCTGGGCTTTCGGATAGACAAATAGCCAGCGGGTGCGCTCGCGAATAGCCAGCGGGTGCGCTCGCGCAAACCAGGCGGCAGGCCGGGGGCTAGAGCCCTAGCCTGCCGCCTGGTTTGCGTTGGGCCAGCCAGTAGTACTGTTAATGGGCGCGCTGCTTTTCGCGGCGCTGGCATTAAATTTGCGCAGCGATTTGAGTAATTATCTTTAATTAATAAAATTTAGGATTTATACGCTAAATAATAACCTCGAAAAGCATTGCTTTCTAGGCTGGATAATGCTCGCTTACTCGTAATAACTGCGTAGTCAGACCACATGAGTGTTTACTGAGCAGCTAAAAAATCAGCTTAGGGCGTTATTAAATCGTGATTCATTAAAAAATCCTTTCCCGTACCGAAGCATCCTTTGCAGGTGCCCTTGACCTCATTGGAATGTTCACAATTGCGAATGGGCTAACTGCCCGTTTCCGCTTCCTATAAAGCCCCCAAAACAGGCCTTTTTCGTAGTTTTTACGGGCTTTTTCTGTAAATACTGCTTATCATTGCGGAAATAAACCTGAAAATTTTTAATGTATGAATAGAGCGCTGCGTTCTAGTTTTCTTTACCTAGCCTCGCTCGTTTTGCTGGCTTCGTGCGCCAGTAATCGCAATTTGGTTTACTTCAGTAATCTTAATTCTACGGCTACCAACGAGCAATCTATTACCAACCGTATCGACCCGGTTATTCAGCCCGGCGACCTGCTGAGCATTACGGTTAATAGCGCCAGCCCCGAATCGAATGTGCTCCTCAACACGGGTATTTTGCTGCCGAGCGGCAACCCGCTGCCGGCCAATGAGCTCACCCGCAAAGCCAGCGAAGGCTACCTGGTAGATGACCGGGGCAACATAAAGTTTCCGGTATTGGGACAGGTCGCGCTGGGCGGCCTCACCCGCGAAGCCGCCATTGCCAAGCTCACCAGCGAGCTGGCCAAGAACACGGTAAAGTCGCCGACGGTCAACATCAGCTACCTCAATTTCCGGGTGACGGTGCTGGGCGAGGTAACAAAACCTTCGACCTTTACCGTTACCAACGAGCATATTACGTTACTCGAAGCCCTGGGCATGGCCGGCGACATGACGGCCTATGGCCAGCGCGAAAAGGTGCTGGTGATTCGGGAAAAAGGCGGCAAGCGCCAGATTCAGCAGCTCGACCTCACCAACAAAGACGTGTTCTCGTCACCCTACTTCTACCTCCAGCAAAACGACGTGGTGTACGTGGCCCCCGACCGGGCCCGCAGCCTGCAAGCCAGCACCCGCGCCGTCAACCTGCCCATTTATGTGTCCATCGCCTCGGTGGTGGCCATCGTTATCAGCAGCCTGCTGCTGCGGCGCTAGCGGCTATCCGCTAGCGTCTTCAAACTTAGCTTTCATTATAAACCCTACGCTGGTATGCGCAACTATATAAGATACTGGTATTTCATTGTGCTGGGGGCCGTGGTCGGCCTCACGGGAGCCTACCTGTACCTGCGGTACGTCGCCATTCCGAAGTATAGCATCACGAGCTCTATTCTGATTCGGGAAGAGGGCCAGGCCCCCACCCTCTCGGGCCTGACCAATACCTCATCGGAAGAGCTGCTTAAACCTAAGCAAAGCGTTGACAACGAGACGCAGCTGCTGCGCTCGCGCAGCCTGATGCTGCGCGTGGTAAACGAGCTGGCCCTCTATGCTAGCTACTACCAGCAGCCTGATAAGCCCCGCACCGAGCTCTACGACAAAGACTTGCCGGTGGCCGTGTCGCCGCTCAGCACCTTGCAGCCCACAGCTTACAAGATGCAGGTGCGGCTACTGCCGAAGGCCGACAGCACCTTTACCCTGCAAGAGGGCAGCACTACGGTGGGGCCCTTTCGCCTGGGGCAGCAGGTGGCGCGCCCCTACGGCACGCTGGTGCTGGTGCCCACGCTCTACTACTCGGCGCAGGTGGCGGCCTACCCGCAGGGCTACGTCATCGTGCTCTCTAACCCGCAGGAGGTAGCCGAAGATTTCAGCCAGTTGCTCACGGTATCGTCGGCCAACAAAGATGCCAGCGTGCTCAACCTCTCGCTCATCAGCCCGGTGCCGGCCAAAGGCCGCGACATCATGAACAAGCTGCTGCAAGTGTACAACAAGGAAGCAGTAGAAGACAAAAACGAGGCGTCGGCCAGCAAGCTGGCGTTTCTGGACCGCCGCATCAAGTCGCTGGGCACCGAGCTGACGGGCGTGGAAGATGCCGTGCAGAGCTACAAGCAGTCGCAGGATATTGCCGACGTGGGCGTGCAGGTTTCCAGCAACGTGGAGCAGGCGAGCGCCTTGCAAACCAAGCTGGCCGACTGGGCCAACCAGATTCAGGTGCTGCAATCCATCGAAAACTACCTCAATTCGCAGGCCAATCAGTATCGCTTGGTGCCCAGCACGCTGGGCATTCAGGACCAAACGCTGCTGGGGCTGATTAATCAGTTCAACGGCATCCAGGTGGAGCGCGAGCGCCTGCTGCGCACCAACCAGGAAAACAACCCGCTCGTGCTCAGCACCAACGAACAGCTGGCCACGCTGCGCACCAAGATTCTGGAAAACCTACGCAACATCAAGAACGGCCTCGTTATCACGAGCCGCAACCTGCAAAACTCGTCGGGCCAGGTGCGGGCCAAGATTAACAGCGCGCCCGTGGTGCAGCGCACCCTGCAAGCCAAAGAGCGCGAGCGCTCGCTGCGCCAGAACATCTACTTGTACCTGATGCAGAAGCGCGAAGAAGCGGCGCTGGCGCTGTCGGCCACCGTATCCAACTCCCGCGTTATCGACCCGGCTACCGTGAGCGACCAGCCCGTGAGCCCCAACCGCAAAATGACCTACCTGCTGGGCCTGCTGCTGGGCATGGGCTTGCCGCTGTCGCTGCTGTATGCCAAAGGGCAGCTGAACAACAAGGTAGAAACCAAGGCTGAGGTAGAAGAGCTGACGACTACGCCCATCCTGGGGGAAATCGCGCGTAAGCGCGGCGGCAACACGGTGGTAGTGGCGCGCGACAACCGCAGCGCGCTGGCCGAGATGTTTGGGCTGGTGCGCGCCAACCTGAACTTTGCCACGGCGGGCCGCGAAAACAAAGTCACGATGATTACCTCTACCGTACCGGGCGAGGGCAAGTCGTTCATTTCCATTAACCTGAGCAACAGCCTGGTGGTGATGGGCAAGAAAGTAGTGCTGCTGGACCTCGACCTGCGCAAGCCCTCGCTGGCGCATGAGCTGTCGCTGCGCAACGAGCCCGGCATCACCGACTACCTGGTGTCGGACCGGCTGGCCATCAGCGACATTCTACAAACCTCGGCGAGCACGCCCGGCCTGTTTGTCATCAGCGCGGGCTCGGTGCCGCCCAACCCGGCCGAGCTGCTGGCTTCGCCCAAGCTGGCGTTTTTGCTGCACGAGCTGGCCGAGCAGTTCGACCACATCTTCATCGATACGCCGCCCATCGGGCTCGTGGCCGATGCGTTCAGCCTCGCGCCGCTCGCCAACTCGACCATCTGCGTGGTGCGCTACAACTACTCGCAGCGCGAGCACGTGAAGGCCATCGAGAGCCTCTACGCCAACAAGAAATTCAACAGCCTGATGCTGGTGCTCAACGATAGCCGCGCCAACGTGAGCAGCTACTACGGCTACGGGCACGATAAAGCCCAGGCCAAGAACAAGCAACAAGTCGAAGCTTAACCTTCTGGTAGTCGGGCATTTCCTGTAAATACCCGGCCCTTTCCTATGCAGCAGCTCACGCTCCCTTCCGCTCTCTCGGTGCCTACGTCGACCGACGCCGCCAACCCCGGCGGGCTGGCCGACCTGCGCCGGGTGGCCTGGATTTGTGCCTTCTGCCAGTTTTGGGTGGCCGTGCTGTGTTTGGGCGGCTCGCAGTTGCTGGCCGACTCGCACGACTTCTCGGTGCTGTGCGGGGTAGTGGCCTGCGCGGGCTGCCTCGTGCCCATTTTGTACGCCCTGTTCAAGAAGCGCTTTTTCATCTTGTTCAGCTGCGTTAGCATCTTCAACCTGGCTCCCATCTGGTTTTTGTACCTGGAGGTGGTGCTGCCCGGCCACGATGCCTACGTGTACAGCCGGCCCATGCACAAGATGGAGGCCTTGTTCTGGGCCGCCGCCTTCCAGGTTTTTGCCAACTTGGTGTACGTGCTGCTTTGGCGACCCCTCACAGCGTTTTCGATTCGCAGCTTCGCGTTTCTGGCCAAGATTAACTTGTCGGCCACCTTCTACGGAGTAGCGGCCATTCTGGCGTTTACCGTGCCGCTGCTGGCTTTTTATTACTACTACGAGTCGTTCGACATTCTGTGGACGGCCCTGACGGCCGGGCGCTCGACGGGCGGCTCGGGGGGCGGCCTGCTGGTGCAGGACTCGACCGGCAACTCCAGTTCGTTTATGCTGCCCTTCAACTGGTTGTGGCAGCTCACGCCGCTGTTCGGCGCTATTACCCTCACCTCGGCCCGCAACAAGCTGCGCCCGCTGCCCATCCTGGCCATGGCATCGGGCATGGTGGTTATTTTCGTGTTCTTCCTGGGGGGCAGCCGCTCGACCATGATGTTCGTGGCCGCGCCGGTGCTGTTCTTTTTGTTTTACTATAACTGGGACAAGGGCGTCAAATTCTGGACCATTGCCGGCCTGCTGCTGTTTTTCATCATCGGGGTAATGGAGATGCAGGTGCGCTTTCGCGGCAACCTGCTCGAAGTGCTCGCCGACCCCGAAAAGGCGGCCCACGACCGTGGCCTGGCCTCGGCTACCACCTTCGACCCCAGCGAGTCGCACCGCGACAACAACATGTACCTGTTTTGCCTGATGGTGCAGGGCTACCCCGACCGCTACCACTACGAGGGCTTCAACGACTTCTTCGCGGTGCTGGTCAACCCCATTCCCCGCGCCATCTGGCCGGGCAAGCCCGTGCTGAACGGGGCTACCGACCTCTCGCACCAGTTTTCGTTTGTGCTCGACGGGCCGCTCTTCATGGGCACTACCAGCCTCACCTACTCCATCGTGGGCGAGGCCTACCAGGCCGGCGGCATGTGGGGCGTGTTTGTGTACGCGGTGACCTACGCCCTCTTCATGCTGAGCCTCGATGGCATGGTGTACTACGCCGGGCAGCGCCAAGTGCTGTCGGTGGGCGTGCTGGGCATCGGGGTGTTTCTGTCTTTCTGGGGCTACCGCGCCTTTTTCGCGCTCATCGGCTTCACCTACCCGCTCATTCTGCTGCTAGGACTACTATTCATACTCAAAAAGCTGCGCATCGTGTAAGCTTCTCCGCTAAACCAGAGTTTATTATGAAGATAACCTATACCGGTCCCGTTCGCTCAAGCAACTACGCTTACGCGCAGGCGCTCTACAACGTGAAGGCGCTCTACGCCTTCGTTTCGGGCTTCAGCCGGCTCAGCCCGCGCGCCAAGCTTATCAACGTGGGCGACAAGCTCAAGCGCCACGACTTCTTCCAGACCCTGTTTGTGGGCACGCTGATGATGAAGTTTCCGATGCCCATCCAGCGGGTACTACACAGCCTGGCCAGCGCCCGCCTCGATGCCGCGTCCTACAAGTACGCCCGCGAGTCTGATGCCTTCGTGTACTACCGCACCCAGGGTTTCAACACCACCAAGCGCCTGCACCGCGAAGGCAGCCGCACGCTGTGCATCATGGAGGAAGTGAACAGCCACGCCGAATACGCCAAGGAAATTCTCCTGCCCGAGTTTGAGCGCCTGGGACTCAACCGCTCCTACGACGACGAAATCGACTTCGACCAGCGCTTGCTGGCTTATAAGGAGGCCGATTATATTCTCTGCCCGTCCGACTTCGTGGTCAATTCGTTTATCGAGAAAGGCTTTCCGGCCGACAAGCTGCTGAAAGTTAATTTCGGCTTCCCGCCGATTGAGGTCGAAACGACTTCTGCCGACAAGTACAAGACGGGCGCGCCGTTCCGGGTGCTCTACGTAGGCCAGATTAGCTACCGCAAGGGCCTGCGCTACGCCATCGACGCCTTCAACCGCCTCGACCACCCCAACAAGGAATTCATCATCGTGGGCCCACACACCGTGGTGACGGGGCTTGAAAAAACGACGATTCCGGCCGAAGTGAAGTTTACGGGCGTGCTCAAGGGCGAAGACCTCAAAAACCAGTACCGCCAGGCCAGCTGCTTTATCCTGCCGAGCCTCGAAGAAGGCCTAGCGCTAGTGCAGGGCGAGGCTCTCTCGTTTGGCCTGCCTTTGCTCATCACTACCAACACCGGCGGGGCCGACCTTATCACGGATGGTGTGGAAGGCTTTATCGTGGCGCCCTGCGACACGGAGGCGCTCTACGACCGCCTCAAGCAAATGGCCGACGACCCGGCCCTGCTGGCCCGCATGTCGGTAGAGGCTACGGCCACGGCGCGCCGCCTCGGCAGCTGGGACAAGGCCGCCGGCAAGCTGGTGGCCCAGGTAGCCGAGCTGATTGCCGCCCGGCAGCCCGTGGCCGCCAAGCAATAACCCGCTCTTCCCTAGTTACTTTTCTGCTTCGCAAGGCTTAGCCGGTAGTTCGGGCAGCTACCTTTGCCAGGTACAATTCTAGCTGGCTAAAGGTATATCAGGTATATTTCGCGCTTACCTATCCCGCATCAGCGCTAGTTTATGCCTAAGAAAGTTCTCTTGCTATGGTCGCCGCTGGCCGACTACTCGGTAGCCTGCCTGCGGCAGTTGGCGCGAAAGCCCGACCTGGAACTCTACCTGGTGTACCAGGCGGCGGAAGCGCTGGCTCCTTACGAAGACTTGGACGTGTCCTTCTGCCGCCGAAGCTTTGTGCAGACGGCCGACAACGGCGAGGAAATCGCGCAGTTTTGCTTTGACCTGCGGCCCGATACCATCATCATGGCCTCTTGGAACCACGCCTTGTACATGCGTATCAGCCGCAGGTGCCGCCAGCAGGGCACCTACGTCGTGTCGGTGTTCGACCGGCAGTGGCTGAGCACGCCCAAGCAGTGGCTGGGCGTGTTTACGTCGGCTATCTATTTGAAACCCTGCATCGATAACTTCTTTGTATCGGGCGACCGGCAGGCGGCCTTCGCGCGGCGGCTCGGCTACCCCAATCCCTACATGGGCTACAACTGCGCCAATACCGACCGCTTCGAAGGCTTGCCGGCCAGCCCGGACAAGAACTTCATCTTTGTCGGCCGCCTGGTGGCCTACAAGGGGGTGCAGGCATTGCTGAGCGCCTACGCGGCCTACCGCGCCACTACCGCCGAGCCCTGGGGCCTGCTCATCTGCGGCAAGGGCGAGTTGGAAAGCTACTGCGCCAGCCAGCCCGGCGTGCGCCTGCTGGGCTTTGCCCAGCCGCAGCAGCTGCCGGCATACCTGGCGCAGGCTATCTGCCTGGTGCTGCCCAGCTCGTTTGAGCCCTGGGGCCTGGTGGTGCACGAGGCCACGACGGCCGGCCTGGCCGTTATCGCCTCGCACCAGGTGGGCGCTACCACCTACTATGTGCGCGATGGCCAGAATGGCTACATCGTGAATCCCGACGAGGCTTCGCTGCTGCGCGCGATGCGCCTGGTGGCCGCCGCCACCGACGAGCAGTTGGCCGCCATGCGCGCGACCAGCCAGCAGCTGGCCTCGCTCTGGACCCTGCAAAAATGGGCCGACTACGTTCACCACCACTGCCTGCCCGCCGCCGCTTAATCTATTCGGGCTGCTTTACGCTGCTTTTTTCTGCTTTAGTTTTTGCTTTACCTATGCACAATGAAGATACCTTCGTAGGCCCTTCTTTTTCGCTGCGCAACCGCCTGAGCCGCTTGTTGTGGGGGGTGGCGTCGCTGCTGGTTTTCCGGTTTTCGCCCCGGCCGCTGCATGGCTGGCGCGCGTGGGTGCTCCGCTGCTTCGGGGCCAAGGTAGGCAAGGGCGTGCACGTGTACCCCGGGGTTAAGATATGGGCCCCCTGGAACCTGGAGCTGGCCGACGAATGCGGCATTGCCGACGGTGTAACGCTGTATTCACAAGGCAAAATCATCGTGGGCAAGCGTGCCGTTATCTCGCAGGGCTCGCACCTGGTTACGGGCACGCACGACTACACGCACCCCGGCTTTCCGCTGGTTACCAGCCCCATCGTTATCGGCGACCATGTCTGGATTACGGCCGAGGCATTCATTCACCCCGGCGTTACCATCGAAGAAGGGTGCATTATCGGGGCCCGCTCGGTCGTGACCAAAAGCATGCCCGCCTGGACCGTTTGCGCCGGGCACCCCTGCCGGCCGCTCAAACCCCGCGAGCAATTCAGCAAAGCCTAGCCGCCGGCCGGGCCTTTCTTTCACCACTCAGCCAGCCCCTCCCCCACCTATCCCACCCACGCGCAGCGGGAGTACGGACCTATGACACAGCATCTAAGCGAAAAGCTAAAGCTCCTTTCAGCCGTAGCCATTCTATTAGTATTATATATTCATTCCGGCTTTCACGAAAATGAGATAGCCGGCATGGCGGCCAACCACTACGTGCAGGAGGTGGTTTCTACGCTGCTGGGCCGCTGCGCCGTGCCGCTTTTCTACGCGATGTCGGGGTACCTGTTCTTTCTTAAAACGCCCCAGGGCCTGGCCTCCATCCCCGAAAAAATTCAGAAGCGCCTGCACACGCTACTGATTCCGTACGTAATTACGGCGCTCTTCTACGTGGCCTTTCTGGTCGTTATTAACAGCATTCCGGCGCTCAGCAAATTCATCAACGGCAGCATTTTGCCTACCCTGCACCAGAGCTGGCCCCGGGTGCTGGCCGCTATTTTCTACGACGCGGGCAACGGCTCGCCGCTGGCCTTTCACCTGTGGTTTGTGCGCGACCTGCTTCTCGTGGTGTTGTTTTCGCCGCTGTTGTACGTGCTGCTGCGGTACCTGGGCTGGGGGTGGGTGCTGCTGGCTTTCGTGGCGGCCTTTGCCGAGCTGCCCTACCTGCCGGTCGTCGCCTTGTTCTGGTTTAGCCTGGGCGGCGCCCTCACCAAATACCCGGTGGCCGTGGCGCATCCCCGGCTGGGGCTCACCCTGCTGGGCGTGTTTCTGCTAGTGTCGGCCGCCCAGCTGCTCACGCCCGAGCTAGCGCTCTGGAAGCCAGCCCGGATTCCGATTATTCTACTGGGGGTCAGCGCTATCTGGCTGGCCTACGATGCCCTGGTGCCCGCCGGGTTTTCGCTGCGGCGGCACGCCTGGCTGGATGCCGCGTGTAATTTCACCTTCTTCGTTTACTTGTTTCACGAGCCCGCGCTGAACGTGGTGCGCAAGCTGCTGGTAGTAGCTACCGGCAAAAACTCGCCGGGCTACCTGCTCTCCTACCTGCTGTCGCCCTGGCTGTTTATGGTGCTGGCTACCGTGGCGGGCATCTACCTCAAAAAACTGGCTCCCAGGCTTTACGCGGTGGCAGTAGGCGGCCGCTGATTCGTTCATTTCCTTCCGGGAGCCCGCACGGCGGCCCACTTTCTTACTTCTATGATATCGGTTTTAATTCTTACCAAGAACGAGGAACAAGACTTACCTTCCTGCCTGGCGTCGGTAAAATGGTCGGACGATGTTCACGTGTTCGACTCGTTTAGCACCGATAAAACCGTGGAGCTGGCCCGGGCAGCCGGGGCTCACGTCACGCAGCGGCGCTTCGATGGCTACGCCTCGCAGCGCAACGCCGGCCTGCGCGAGGTAGCCTACAAAAACCCGTGGATATTGATTCTGGACGCCGATGAGCAGATACCGGCCGGGGCCGAGGTGCAGCTGCTGGCCGAGATAAACCAGGCACCCGCCACCGTGAGTGCCCTGCGCCTGCGCCGCCGCGACTACCTCTACGACACCTGGCTCAAGCACGCGCAGATTTCGCCGTTCTACATTCGGCTGGTGCGGCAGGGCAAAGCCCACTACCACCGCGAAATCAACGAGGTGCTGCTCGTGGACGGCGACATCGCCGACTCGAAAGTGCTGTTCAACCACTACCCCTTTTCCAAGGGCATCACGCACTGGGTCGCCAAGCACAACCAGTACTCCACGATGGAGGCCCAGCGCTGGCTGGAAGAGCACCAGCAGAACATCGACTTTAGCTTGCGCGACGCGCTGTTTCATAAAGACTTCAGCCACCGGCGCTACCACCAGAAGGGCCTGTTTTACAAGCTACCCGGCCGCCCCCTCATCAAGTGGCTGTACATGGTAGTGGGCCGGCGCGCCTTCCTGGATGGCTACGCGGGGTTCACGTACGCCACGCTTCAGGCTATCTACGAGTACTTTATCGTCTTGAAAACCGACGAGCTGCTGCGCAATAAGCCGCGCTAGCGTGCCGCCTGGCCCGCTGGGCTTCACCTACCGCCTAGTGGGGCGCGCGTACTTTTGAGCTTAAATTATCAGGTGAGAAACCCAGGCCGCCGGCCGCCCATTCGCGGCCGGCGCTTGCCTGCCCGGGCTTTTCCTGCCAGTTCCAGTTTTGCTGATGAATGCTTCGTTTAAAAACATCTTTAAGGCATCGGGAGCAGCTTCGCTGGGCCAGATTCTAAACATCCTCAACCAGTTGGCGCTGGTGCCCTTGTACATCAAGGTCTGGGGCCCGCCCCTCTACGGCGAGTGGCTGATACTGAGCGCGGCGCCGTCGGTGATTGCTATGGCGGGCGACTTTGGCTTTGGCACGGTGGCTGCCAACGAGATGAACATCGCCGTGGCCCGCAACGACCACGACTACGCGCTGAAAGTCTTCCAGAATAACTGGCTGGTCATTAGTGCCTTTTCCCTTCTGTTTCTCGTAGTGGCCGGCATCGGGCTGGCCGTGCTGCCCGTCAGCACCAGCCTGAACCTGCACCTGATAGCTGACCAGGATGCCAAGCTCATCATTGCCCTGTTTTTGTTTACTATCCTGCTTTCGCAGCAAAACGTGCTGCTGATGGCGGCGCTCCGCTGCGACGGCAACTACGTGGCGGGCCTGTTGGTGGGCAACATTGGCCGGCTGGTCGAGCTGGTGCTGGTGGCCGTGCTGCTCTTTGCCTACCACGCCGCCCCGCTCACGCTGGTTATCACGCTCACCATCACCGGCATTCTGACTACGCTCACCAACTGGATACTGGTGCGCACCCGCAGCCCCTGGATTAAGCACGGCACCCGGCACTTCTCGATGGACATCATCAAGGCCCAGACGCCGGTGGCGCTGTCCTTTTTGTCGTTTCCCATCACGCAGGCCTTTTCCATCCAAGGCACCGTTATTCTGGTCGGCTACCTGCTCAACCCCGGCGCGGTCGTGATTCTGACCACCACCCGCACGTTTATGAACGTGATTAAGCAGGTAGTGGCCGTGGTAAACTCCTCTATCTGGCCCGAAATGACGACGGCCTTCGGCCAAAACGATTCGGCCAAGTTTCAGAATATCTTTATCCGGGCCGTGCAGGCGGTAGCGCTTATCGTGCTCAGCTTCAACGTTTCGATGTGGCTCATCGGCAAGCCCATCTATTTGTTCTGGACCAAGCACAAGCTGGAATTCAACAGCGCGTTTTTCTACCCGTTTGCCATCGTTACCTCCATCAGCGCGCTGTGGAGCATCTTCGGCATGGTGCAAAACGCCACCAACAACACCCGCAAGTTTGCCATCTACAACCTGTGCAGCCTAGCTATTCTGCTGCTGGGCATCACCTTCACCAGCCGGCCGTTTGGCTTGCAGGGCGTGCTGTGCACCATGTTCGTCGCCGAAAGCTTTATGCTAATCTTCGTCATGCGCACCTCGCTGCAAATCCTCGACGGGCCTTCGCTGGCGGGCTTCTTCCGGCTGCGCCGCCGTAGCGTGGCGGTCGAGTAGCCGTAGCGCCCGCGCCCGAAAAAGCCCCTCCCGCGTTGCTTTCTTGCAATGCGGGAGGGGCTTTTTCGGGCGCGGGCGCTACGGCCGTTTAGTCGACTACGGTAGCGGCGATGTCGTTTTCCTGCGCTATTTCCTCATCCATAATCACGTCGCCCTGCCCGAAGGAATCGGCCCCGTCTTCAACCAGTGCGGGCGCGATAACCGCAGTTGCCGCCGAGGCCTCGGCGGCGGCCAGGCGCTGGCGCTGGGCGGCCTGCTCGTGCAGCAGGGCCAGCAGGCCCTCGGGCGTGGCATTGGCGAGTTGCGCCTCGTCGGGGCGGCGGTAGAAGTCGCGGTGGATGTTCACGGCCGCCTCACCGGCGGCGGGCTGCTGCCGGATGTAGGCACCATCCTCGCGCATCACGTAGCTGTTCTGGTTATCAAGCAGGTTGAGCTGCAAGATGTGGATGGCTTCGCGCCGCAGCTGCGGATTCTGAATCAGGAAGATAGCCTCGATGCGGCGGTCAAACGAACGCACCATCGCGTCGGCCGAGCCGGCGTAGAGGCGCGCCTCGCCATTGTGGTGGAAGTAGAACAGGCGGGCGTGCTCCAGGTACTCGCCCACGATGCTGCGCACCTCGATATTCTCGCTCAACCCCGGCCGGCCCGGCCGCAGGCAGCAAATGCCCCGCACGATGCACCGGATGGGCACGCCCGCCTTGCTGGCCTTGTAAAATTCATCAATCAACTCCCGGTCTTCCAGCGAGTTCATTTTCATCACGATGCCGCTGGGCAAGCCTTTTTTGGCGTTTTTGGCCTCTTCGCGCACCAGGTGGATGAGCTGCTGCCGCATGTCCTTGGGCGCGGTGATGAGGTACTCGTAGTCGTCGGGCTGCGAGTGGCCGGTGATTACGTTGAAGAACTCCGACACGTCGTGGCCATACGTATCGTTGGTGGTTAGCATACTCAGGTCGGTGTAGAGGCGCGAGGTTTGCTCGTTGTAGTTGCCCGAGCCAATGTGCACGTAGCGCGTCACCTTCTCCGCTTCCTTGCGGATAATCATCATCATCTTGGTGTGAGTCTTATACTTACCCACACCGTAGATAACAAAGCAACCGGCCTTTTCGAGCCGCGCGCCCTCCCGGATGTTGCGCTCCTCATCGAAGCGCGCCTTCACCTCAAACAGCACCGAGACGTGCTTGCCGTTTTCGGCGGCCTTGAGCAGCGCGGCGGTCACGCGCGAGTCTTCGGCCAGGCGATAGATGGTCTGCTTAATGCCCAGCACCTGCGGGTCTTCGGCGGCGCGCTCCAGCAGGCGCACCACCGGCTCGATACTGTTATAAGGGTGGTGCAGCAGCACGTCGTGGTGCTTGAGGTACTCAAACAGGTTCTCGTCGGCCCCGTCGGGCAAACTCAGCGGGGCCACCGGCGAGGGCTGCTTGGCCCCCTTGCCCCGGAAGGAGGGGTAGCGCAGAATCTGATTAAGTCCCTTTAAATCAAGCAGCCCCGGAATTACGAAGATGTTGCCATTGTCGATGTTCCAGCGCTCGCGCAGGATGTTCATGAGGTAGGGCGAGGCGTCGGGCTCGACCTCTACGCGCACCACCCGGCCGCGTTTGCGGGTTTTCAGGCCCGCCTGAATTTCTTTGATAAAGTTGGTGTCGATATCTTCCGATTCTTCCAGCGTAAAGTCGCCGTTGCGTGTAATGCGCAGCAAATCAGCCGATACTATCTCTACGTTGCGGAACAGCTTGTGCAGGTTTTCGCGCACGATTTCCTCGATGGGCACGAACACCACCCGGTCTTTGCGCGTGATTTCGAAGAAGCGCGTCAGGTTTTGCGGAATCTGCACGAAGGTGAGGCGCTCCTGCCCTTTCTCCACGTCGGGCACCGAGGCGGGAGCCATGCTGCCGACTTCGGCCGTGCTCAGGCCCCGCGTCACGACGCCGAAGGTCAGCACCTGGTTCATGATAAGCGGGAAGCCGTGGTACGAGTCGTACACCATCGGCGTGAGCAGTGGGAAAACCGTGTTTTTGAAGTAGCCTTCCACCTTTTTCAGCTCTACCTCCGTCAGCTCGGGCATGCGCCGGATGCTGAAGCCTTGCTTCTCAAACTGCGGCTTCAGCTCGTTCAAGTACATCAGCGACTGGTCGTTGACGAAGCGATGCGCGAAGTCGAGCAGCTTGCGCCGAAACGGCAGCTCACGCAGCCCCGAGTAGTCGATGCGTTCCTTGCCGTAGTCGAGGTAGTTGTAGAGCGAGCCCACCCGAATCATGAAAAACTCGTCGAGGTTCGAGCTCGTGATGCTCATAAACCGCAGCCTATCGAACAGCGAGCGGCTGGTGTCCTTGGCCTGGTCGAGCACCCGGTAGTTGAAGCGCAGCCAGCTCAAATCGCGGCTGATGTACTTGCTTTTGCGGATAAGGTCGGCAGATTTAAATAATTTCATGACCGCAGATTCAAACGGATTTCTAGGATTTAACGGATACGCCCGGCTGCGCCGGGCTGGCTATACAGCCAAGTTCTGGCTTGGGGCGGCGCTTGGCGGGTCTGTAGCGCTAAGCTCCAGCTTGGCGCTACGTCAGGTGGGCAAACGTAGCACTAAGCTTTGGTTTGGGGTAGTACCGGCTTTCACTTGCAAAGTAACGGGCAGGCGGGCGCCGGGCTAGGGCTTTTATATTATTAAATACGCTACGGACGCCAAAACGACACGGTTTAGCGCGGTGGGCTGCCACCTTTGGCCCGTTCCTCTTGCTTTGCCATGCGCGCCCCCGCCTTCTCCCCGCCCCTGCTGGCCGATGTCCTGCTCCACGAGTGGGAAGACTACACGTTTCCGCCTCACACGGCTGCCTACGCGGCGGCCCGGCCGCTGGCCGTGGCGGCGCTCGCGGCGGCGCTGGGCCAGGTAGCCTACCGCCGCCCCGCCGACCTGGCCCTCGACCTCGAAGACATCCGCGCTACCCTGCGGCGGGCGCGCAGCTTCGGCCTCGGCTGCGCCACCGATGCCGGCCCCGGCCGGGCCACCCGCCTGGTGCCCGCCGCTGTGGCCGCCTGCCAGCGGGCGCACCTCGGCCCGCCTCCCGCCGGGCCGCCGGTGGTGGCGCTGCTCGCCCTGGCCAGCCACCCCGCCGCCGAGCTGGAAATGGACGAGCTCTCCGAAATCGTGGAAACCCTGCAAGCCACCCTCGGCCCCGACCTGGAAATCACCTTCTGGCACGGCGGCGAGGCGGTGCTGCCGCAAGCTGCCGTGCAGCTCTGGCTGCTGCTGGGATATTGATTAGCTTGCAATGTTTTTTTCTCTTTTCACCAAAATACTATGGAAGACTACCAAGCCACCAATCAGTCACAAACTTTCGCTTCTTTATTCGAGCCAACCGAACGCACGTTTAGGATTCCAGAATATCAGCGAGCTTATTCTTGGGAGAAAACACAAATTGACCAATTTTTGACTGACCTACGCGAAGCTCAGAATAGCTACTATCTAGGGCATTACTTGTTTGAGCATCCCGAGAATGGAAAGAAGAGTGAGTTACTCGTTGTAGATGGACAACAGCGCCTTACGACATGTATATTATTTTTCAGTGTACTATGCCGTCGGCTGATTACGCACAATCAGAAAAGTAATTTTACTCTTGAAGGCCAAACATGGCATAATTTGTTTCTAAGAAGCGCTGCCACAAACTATCAACCCAAATTTACAACAGTTAATTATGACGACCACTTCTTTCAGAATCTTTTAAGGGGAAGAGATGCTGAGTTACTACGGCCTGAAGAAAACCTAGAAACTAAGTCTCAAAGTTTGCTAAGAAAGGCGTATCTCGCATTTGAACAAGCTATGCATAATGCTAGCACAGACGAATTATTAAATTGGGGCAGATTGGTAGCCAATGCTACAGTCACGCATCTGATAGTGCCTGATAAAAAGAGAGCTGCTCAACTCTTTGCGTTTCAGAATGACCGAGGGAAACCCCTTACGGCGCTGGAAACGATAAAGTCATATTTTATGCTTCAAATACTTTTATTTGGCAAAGGAGAAGAAAATCCAGAGAGTCTGTTACCAGAGTTAGAGGCAGATTTTGCCCGTATTTACCACCGACTAACCAAAACAGACCTATCAGAAGATGAAGTACTAACATATTTCTGGCGCTCTACACTACCGAATCCTTATGGTGGCGAGCCGGTAGTAGACAGTATTAAAAAAGTAGTTGGTCAAAAGGTACCACCAGAACAACGTAGCGCATGGGTCAAGAACTTTGTTGAAAAGTTGGCATGTGCTTTTGAACACGTAGAGGAAATTGAGAATGATTCCTACGAATTCGCTAAAGACCTACGCACTCTCAACAACATGGCATTAGCCTATCCATTGCTATTACGAGCTTATCGCGATGGAATAACCAAGCCTGTTAAGGAACGCTTATTTCGTTTTCTAGAAAATATCACCTTTCGCTATAAATTACGTGGAGGCAGAGCAATTATTCACGACCGCTTCAATGATTGCTTCTTCGGAAACAACCAACTACCGCTTAGTGACAGTATACTGAATGAACGGATTGATACTTTTGTTCAACGACTACGCGAATCTTGGAATTGGTATTCATACTGGAATGACCGAGAGATGCTAAATGTATTGAATGGCTATTTCTACACCAATCCAGTTGACAACTATCTCCTCTGGAAATACGAGCGTTTTCTGAGCGAAAATGATAACCCCTTCGCTATGCCTTACGCACAAGTGCTTTCGCAGGAAAGCATCGAGCATATTGCCCCACAGAATCCTCGCGAGGCTAGTACTGACAACCCAAACTGGCAAAATGGATATGGTGACTATCATAACTCAATCGAGCCAACAGAAGGAATTGAATCGGGAGAGTGGCTCAATAGGCTGGGCAATCTCATGCTCCTGTCGCAGCGGCAAAACAGTCGTGCGAGCAATCGTCCTTTTGCTGAGAAGTTGGCCTTTTATAAACGCGCTGGCCAACTCAAACAGCAGCAATTTATAGAAGACTTCTTAGCCACAGACCCAGTTGATGCTAACACACGTCTTATAATCTGGGACAAAACAGCTATCGAAAACCGCCATAAACATATTGTAGCAGCTGCACAAGCTATGTGGAGTTTAGCTAATATTTAACCGTTACTCCACCCAATGCCCGCTCACCTTCACCTCCTTCGCCAGTTTCACTTGGTGCAGCGGCTGCAAGCGGTGCGAGGGCGGGCCTTGCCGTTTGCCGAGCTGCGGCGCTACCTGCTCGAGCACCCCAGCCTGGGCGACTACGGCGGCGGCTACGAGCTGCGCACGTTTCAGCGCGACGTGCGCGAGGTGGTCGACCTGTTCGGCATCAGCATCAAGAGCCGCCGGGGGCAGGGCTACTACATCGCCGAAACCGAACAGCTGCCGCCCGGCTGGCCGCAGCTGCTGGCGGCCGTCGAGCTACAGGCGTTTCTGCGGCTGCCGGCGGTGCTGGCCCCGTTTGTGCAGCCCGAAACGCGGCGGCCGCTGGGCCTCGAGCACCTGCGGCCGTTGCTGCGGGCGGTGCAGGCCCGGCGCGTAGTCGATTTCACGTACCAGAAGTTTTGGGACGACGCGCCGGGGCAGCGCACCGTAGAGCCACTGCTGCTCAAGGAGTTTCGGGGGCGCTGGTACGTGCTGGGCGCGATGGCCGTGGGCCGGCGGCGCGGGCAGCTCACCTGCTTCGGCCTCGACCGCATCAGCGGCCTCGTGGTGTCGGAGCAGGCGTTTGCCCCGCCGCCCGGCTTCGATGCGGCTACCTACTACGCGCACGCCTTCGGCATCATCCGGCCCGAGGCGGCGGCGGCGCCCCAGGAGGTAGTGCTGCGCTTCCGGCCCGAGCAGGGGCGCTACGCGCTTAGTTACCCACTGCACGCCTCCCAGCGGCTGGTGCGGCAAAGCGCCGACGAAATTGTGCTCGCCCTCACCATCTTCGACACTCACGACCTGCGCATGGAACTGCTCAGCTACGGCCCCGAGGTGGCCGTGCTGGCCCCGCCCGCCCTACGCGACTGGCTGCAAGGGCAGCACGCCGAGGCGGGGGCCTTATAGTCCGTAGCACCGTAAAACAAGAAACCCCAGCCGCTCAAGCGGCTGGGGTTTCTTGTTTTAGGCAAAGCTAGCGAGCTATACCACACCTTGAAATACGTTGGCCCATTCCAGTTGCAACTCGGGTAGCGTGTGGCTGCGTATCGGGCCTACCTCGTCGTATACGCCAGTAGGCTGGTATTCGCCATTATGCAACACAAACGTGGTTATACTCTGCTCGCCGGGAAATACAATCCAATACTCCGCCACGCCATTCTCGGCGTAGAGTTCAAACTTGGTTTTGGTATCGTACACCGCCGTGCGGGGCGAGATAATTTCAATAATCCAATCGGGTGCCCCCAGGCAGCCACGCCGGTCAATCTTGGCTGGGTCACAAATAACGCATAAGTCAGGCTGCACCACCGTGCGTATCTGGTCGTCGCCGTTGCCCGTGCTGCGCCAGAGCCGTACATCAAAGGGAGCAGCAAATACCTGGCAGGTTTTACCGACCAGGAAACTGTCTATCAGGCGGCTAAAATTCATGGAGCACCGCTGATGTGCAGTCACTGGCCCCGACATTTTGCGAACGACATGCCCGCGCACCAGCTCCACCAGGTCGGTAAATTTCCAACTCAGGTAGTCGGCGTAGGTGTACGACTTGCTCAGGTCGAGCTGCGAGATGTCGGTGATAGCTTCCATGAGAATTGCCTGTGAATTAACGCCTAGCGGCGGCCCATGCCGGGCATTCCGCCGCCCTTCATGCCGCCCATCATCTTGGCCATCTGGGCCATGCCGCCTTTGGTCTGGCTCATCTTGTTCATGGTGCGCATCATTTTGCGCATGTCCTCAAATTGCTTCATCAGCGCGTTTACCTGCTGAATGTCAGTGCCCGAGCCCGCCGCGAGGCGGCGGCGGCGCGAGCCGTTGATAATGTCGGGCTGGGCGCGCTCCTGCTTGGTCATCGAGCGGATAATGCTTTCCACGGGCTTGAAGGCGTCGTCGTCAATCTCCACGTCCTTCATCATCTTCGACGCGCCGGGTATCATGCCTACCAGGTCTTTCAGGTTGCCCATCTTTTTGATTTGCTCCAGCTGGCCCAGGAAATCATTGAAGTCGAACTGGTTTTTGCGAATCTTGGCGTTGATGCGCTTGGCCTCGTCCTCGTCGAACTGCTGCTGCGCGCGCTCGACCAGCGAAATCACATCGCCCATGCCCAGGATGCGCTGGGCCATGCGGTCGGGGTAGAAGAGGTCGAGCGCCTCCATTTTCTCGCCCGTCGAGATGAATTTGATGGGCTTCTCCACCACCGCCCGAATCGAGAGGGCTGCCCCGCCGCGGCTGTCGCCGTCGAGCTTGGTGAGCACCACACCGTCGAAATTGAGGCGGTCGTTGAAGGTCTTGGCCGTATTCACGGCGTCCTGGCCGGTCATCGAGTCCACCACAAACAGCGTTTCGCTGGGGTTGATGGCGCGTTTCACGGCTTCGATTTCGCGCATCATCTGCTCATCCACGGCCAGGCGGCCGGCGGTATCGATGATGACGACCTTCTTATTGTTTTTCTTGGCGAAGGCGATGGCGTTCTGCGAAATCTCGACCGGGTTTTTGTTCTCGGGCTCCGAGTATACTTCTACCCCGATTTGCTCGCCCAGCACCTTGAGCTGGTCGATAGCGGCGGGGCGGTACACGTCGCAGGCTACCAGCAACACGTTGCGGTTCTGCTTCTTAATAAAGCTGGCCAGCTTGCCGGCGAAGGTCGTTTTGCCCGAGCCTTGCAGGCCCGAGAGCAGCACCACGGCCGGGTCGCCCTTGATGGTGATGTCCTTCTTTTCGCCGCCCATGAGCAGGGTCAGCTCGTCGTACACGATTTTGACCATGAGCTGGCCCGGCGACACCGTCGTGAGCACGTCGCGGCCCATGGCCTCTTCCTTAATCTTGTCGGTTACCTCTTTGGCAACCTTGTAGTTAACGTCGGCATCAACCAAAGCCCGCCGGATTTCCTTGATGGTGGCGGCTACGTTGATTTCGGAAATGGAGCCCTGCCCTTTGAGGGTCTTAATAGCTTTATCGAGCTTGGAGGAGAGGTTATCGAACATAAACCGCAGATTAAAACGGATTCTTAGGATTTAACAGATGCGCCCGCTGCGCGGGCTGGCTAGGCTTGGTTTTAGCAAGCAAAGTACGGGGTTAGTTGAGCGAGGCCACTCCGAACAGATGAAACAGGCGGCTTTCGGCCGAAACCAAGCGCTGCAACAGCGCGTGGAGTGAGCCTGGCTCGGTAATTGGCTCGGCAGGCACCTCCAGCAGCTTGCCGCAGCGTAACCCCACAAGCGTTTCTACCACCGCGAGGCGCGTGAGCAACTGCGTGGCCCGCTGCTCGTCGGTGATGGAATTGGCCGCCGCCAGCAGTAGCAGCGCCCGGTTGCGAACGGTCCACATATAGGCCACCAGGTGGCTTTGCAACGACGCTTCGATAGCTTCGGTAGGCTGGGACAGCTGCTGCGCTTCAAGCAATTGCTGCGCAATTTCTCGAAATTTGGCCAAGTACTGGCCTAGCATATCTACGAAGCAGGAAGGCGTCATTAACCGGAGTAGTTTCAGTTTTCAAAGGTACAACCAGCGCAGACACGAGCTACCCCTAATTTTGCCAACAAAAATCAGCTATCCAACGTGCCCCCATCCGCCCCGCTCCGCCTGCTTGTTATCACTTACTACTGGCCACCCTCGGGCGGGGCTGGTGTGCAGCGCTGCCTGAAATGGGTGAAATACCTGCCTGAGCTGGGCGTAGAGCCCACCGTGATAACGGTAGACCCAGACCAGGCCAGCTACCCCGTGCGCGACGAAAGCCTGCTGCGCGAGGTGCCGCCCGGCGTGCGTGTCATCCGCACGGCCACGTTGGAGCCCTTCGAGTCGTACCAAAAGCTGACCGGCCGCGCCGTGCCGCACGGCGGCTTTGCCAACGAGGGCAAGCCCAGCGCCGTGCAGCAGGCCATGCGCTTCGTGCGGGGCAATTTCTTTTTGCCCGACCCGCGCCGGGGCTGGAACCGCTACGCCCTGGCGGCGGTAGAAAAGCTGCTGGCGGCCGGCGAAAAGTTCGACGCCGTGCTCACGTCGTCGCCGCCGCACTCCACCCAGCTCATTGGCCTGGCGATTCAAAAGAAGCACGGCCTGCGCTGGCTCGCCGACCTGCGCGACCCCTGGACGGACATTTACTACACCAAAGACCTGCACCGCACGCCGCCCGCCGCCTGGCTCGACGCCCGCTACGAGCGCCAGGTGTTGACCCGCGCCGACGCCGTGCTCGTCACCAGCCCCGAAACCGAGCGCCTGTTTCGGCGCAAGCTGCCCGACCTTGCCAAAGGCAAGATAGTAGTGCTGCCCAACGGCTACGACGAGCCCGATTTTCAGCAGCCTTCGGCCCCGCCCACCGACTGCCTGCGTATCACGCACGCGGGCACCATTTCGGCGCGTTACCGCATCGATAACTTACTAAAGGCCATTGCCGAAATGCAGCAGCGCTACCCGCAGGTGCCGTGGCGACTGCGCTTCGTGGGGCAGGTCGATGCGGGCGTGCGGGCGCAGGTAGCGGCGGCCGGGCTGAGCGAGGCTACCGAGTTTTTGCCCTTCGTGCCGCACCAACAGTCGGTGGCTTACCTTATGACCAGTAGCGCGTTGCTGATGGCCATTCCTGATGTGGCCCTGAACCGGGGCATTTTGCCGGGCAAAGTTTTTGAGTACCTCGCCGCCCGCAAGCCAGTATTATGCGTGGGCCCGGCCGGCTCCGACGCCGACCACATTCTGCGCGAGGCGGGCGCCGGCCAGGCCCTGCCCTATGACGACTATGAGCTGATGCTAAGCGCCTTGCTGGCCCTAGCGCGCCGTTGGCGGCAAAATCCTGCCCTCGACCTGCCCCTGAATTCAGGCGTGGCCCGATACTCACGCCGCGGACAAGCCACCCGGCTAGCCGAGCTGGTGCTCTAAGAAGCTGTTTAAGTTAAGCGAGCAAGTCGGCGAATATTAGCGATGTAGAGCCAGGCGTTGGCGTGTTGTGTCTTGCGTTCGTAGTCTTTGGCTAGGCGTCGGTTATTGCCCGCCCACGCAATG
>CAXYJY010000058.1:0-5985 GCA_964277755.1 uncultured Hymenobacter sp. | reverse complement strand
GTCGGCTCCCCTCTCCTCGGGAGAGGGGCCGGGGGTGAGGTTCCCCGCGTGCGGAGGCGCCTACTTCGCCGCTACCTCCTCATTGCGAAGCTTTTCAAAAAACTGCACCAGCGCCTCAAATGCGGCGTCGGGTACGGCCGGGAAGTTGGCGATGCGGAAGCTCGTGGCCTTGTGGTCGCCGTAGCCCGAGCCCAGGTGCAGGCCGGCCTCGTCGCGGGCGCGGCGCTTGACCTCCTCGATGAGGGCGGGCGGGCCCTGCACCCCGATAACGGTAGTGGAGCGGGCGTCCGCGTTGTCGATGAGCGGGCGCAGGCCCAGCGGCTGCACCTGCCCGAAGTAGTCGTAGAGTTTCTGGGCGCGCTCGGCGAGGTGGGGCGCGATGGTCTTGATGGGCTCGCGCATGCTCAGCACGCGGCTGAGCAGGTAGATGCCCAACACGTTGGGCGTGTGGGTAGTCTGGTGGTTCAGCATGTTGGAAATCATGCTGAGTAGGCTGTTGTAGTGCGATTTGTCGCCCACCTCGCGGGCGCGGGCCACGGCGCGGGGCGAGAGCACCAGCAGCCCCAGGCCGGCGGGCAGGCCCAAGCACTTCTGCACCGAGCCGTACCACACGTCGGCCTTGATGAACTTGAGCTGCACCCCGCCGATAGACGAGGTAGCATCGACGGCCAGCAACGCCGGGCCGACGCGGTTGAACACGTTCAGAATAAACGAGTCGCGCAGCTGGGTGGCGGTGCTGGTTTCGTTTTGCGTCAGGCACACGAGGTCGGTTTCCTCGGGGTCGAAGGGCAGCGTGGCCGGGTCGGGCACGTCGTTGATGTCGAAGCGCAGGCCGGTGCAGCCGGGCCGCAGGGCGCGGGCGTAGTCAAACCACTTCTGCCCAAACGACCCGTTGTAGAGGTGAAACGAGCGGCGCGGCGTGAGGCTCTGGGCCAGGATTTCCCAGCACTCGGTGGCCGACGACGTGAACAAAATGGTATAGTCTTGCGGGATGTTGAGCTTGGCGCGGGCCTGCTCCAGGGTGTAGCGCACGAGCGCCGCGAAGCGCTCGCCCCGGTGCGGGGCCGACAGCCAGCCCTCCTCAAAGGCATCGGCCAGGTACTGGCGCAGCTCGGGGTACACGGCGGCGGGGCCGGGATTGAACGTATAAGTCGGAAGGGTTGCCATAAGGGCAAAGGTAGAGAAGGGTGTAGGGTAAGCTTTAGCTTGCCTTTTTCAAACGACCCGAAAAGCCGCTAAAAAGGCAAGCTAAAGCTTACCCTACGCGCTACCGCCGCCCGAAGCCCACCGGCCGCGGCTTCTGCCGCAGCAGGTAGTGCAGCGCCAGCCGGTAGCTTTCCAGCCCGAAGCCCGCGATGCTGCCCACGCAGTGCTTGGCGATGTAGCTGACGTGCCGAAACTCCTCGCGCCCCGCCAAATTGCTGAGATGTACCTCGATAACGGGTAACCCCGCGCCGGCCACGGCAGCCACGGCATCGCCCAGGGCCACGCTGGTGTGGGTGAGGCCGCCCGCGTTGAGCACCACGGCCTGGCTTGCGCTTTCCATGCCCGTTTCGCCCCAGCCGGCGGCGGCGTGCAGGCGGTCGAGCAGCGCGCCCTCGTGGTTGCTTTGGAAGGACGTGAGCGTGAGGTCGGGGAAATCAGCTTGCAGCTCGGGTAGAAAGTCTTCGAACGAGCGCGTGCCGTAAATGTGCGGTTCGCGGCGGCCGAGCAGGTTGAGGTTGGGGCCGTTGAGGAGAAGGATGTTCATGGGAGTTTAGGAGGTAGACTGCTTTTTAATGGGCTTAAAAAACGTTGGTCATGCAGAGCGCAGCGAAGCATCTCGCGTGTCTGCGTCTGCGAACGCAAGAAATTACTGCGCCACGCGAGATGCTTCGCTGCGCTCTGCATGACCAACGATTCACCTTGCTACTACCATTTCCAGGTGTACTCTTTGCCCGCTTTCGTAGCCAAGTCATAATCGGCTGCCGCGCTCGGCGCGCCGCCCGACTGCCCTCCGAAATACGCGCTTTGTTGATAAAACGCATTCGCATTGCGGCCGGTGGCGGGCGTGAGGGCGGGGCCGCTGGCTGGCTTCAAGCCCGCGGGTAGCCGCAGGCGCAGGTTGCCGCCCAAGGTCGAGCGGATGGTGAGGCCGGCGAGGCGGCCCTGCTCCCAGCGCAGGGCCACTACCTCAAAGCCGCCGCGGGCGCGCAGGCCGGTGGCAGTGCCGCTGGGCCAGGCGCCGGGCAGGGCGGGCAGCAGGTGCAGCGCGCCATCGTGGCTTTGCACCAGCATTTCGGCCATGCCGGCGGTGCCGGCAAAGTTGCCGTCAATCTGGAAGGGCGGGTGGGCGTCGAAGAGGTTGGGGTAGGTGCCGCCGGCCCCGCCCCAGCCCGTGGTGGGCGGCACGTAGGCCAGCAACTGGCGCACGAGGCGGTGGGCGTGGTCGCCATCGAGCAGGCGGGCCCACCAGTTTATTTTCCAGCCTTTGCTCCAGCCGGTGCCTTCGTCGCCGCGGATTTCGAGGCTTTTGCGGGCGGCGGCCAGCAGGGCGGGGCTGGTGTGAGGCGTTATTTCCCAACCGGGGTAGAGGCCGTAGAGGTGCGAGGCGTGGCGGTGGCGCGGGTCGGTTTCGGTGAATTCCTGTGACCACTCCAAGAGCTGGCCTTTGCTCCCGATTTGCAGCGGCAGCAGGCGGGCCGTGGCCGCTTGCAGGCTGTCGCGCAGGGGCGCATCCACGCCCAGCGTGGCCGAAGCCTGCCGCACGCTGGCAAACAGGTCGCGGATGATGGAAAGGTCCATCGTGGTGCCCACCGACACGCTTTGCTCGCGGCCGTTGGCGTCTTTAAACTTGTTTTCGGGCGTGGTGGAGGGGGCCGTGACCAGGTGGCCTTTGCCATCTTCGACCAGCCAGTCGAGCGAGAATTGCGCCGCCGATTTCATCAGGGGGTAGACGCGGCGCAAAAACGCCTGGTCGCCGGTGTAGAGGTAGTGCTCCCAAAGGTGGCGGCACAGCCAGTTGCCGCCCATGTACCAGTTGGCCCACACGGGGTCGCCGTCGCCGCGGTTGCCCACCGCATACGACATGGCCCAGATATCGGAGTTGTGGTGCGCTACCCAGCCCCGCGTGCCGTAAAACTCGCGGGCCGTGGCGCGGCCCGTGCGCGCCAGGCCGGGCAGCCAGTCGAGCAGCGGCTGGTGCAGCTCGCTGAGGCCGGTGGCCTCGGCGGGCCAGTAGTTCATCTGGGTGTTGATGTTGATGGTGTAGTTCGAGCTCCAGGGCGCGCGCAATTCCTTGTTCCAGATGCCTTGCAGGTTGGCGGGCGGCCCGCCGGGGCGCGAGGCCGAAATCAACAAATACCGCCCAAACTGGAAGTAGAGCGCCTCCAGCCCCGCATCGGCCGCGCCAGCCGTGTAGGCTTGCAGGCGCTCGTTAGTAGGCAGGGCCGCGCCGCCGCCCGCCGCCACGGGCGCGGTCAGCGTGAGGGTAGCGCGGTTGAATAAGCGCTGGTAATCATCCAGGTGGCGGCGCAGCAGGCTTTCGTAGCTGCGGGCGCTGGCGGCGCGCAGGGCGGTGGTGGCCAGCGCATCTTCGTCGAGGCCCTGGCTGTCGGGGCACTTGTCGAAGCCATTAAATGAAGTAGCGGCGGCGATAAAAACCAGTACCTCGGTAGCCCCGCGCACGTGCAGGCCGGCCGTGTCGGCCACGGCCGTGCCCTGCTTGGTGCGGGCGCGCAGGCGGTACTCGAAGCGCATGCCGTTGCAGCCGGCCGTGTCGGCCTGCACGATGGGCTGGCGGCCGGGCTTGTTGTAGTAATTGGGGTCCACGTGGGCCGGGGCCTTGCCGCGCACCACCAGCTCGCCCGCCGCCGCCACCACCTGGTAGCGCAGCAGCGAGCGGGCCGAAATATCCAGGTTCAGCTTGCCCGGCTGGCTGCTCGTGAGGCGCAAGACCAGCGCCTTGTCGGGGGCCGAGGCGAAGAGCGTGCGCTCGTAGCGCACGCCCCCGGCCGAGAAGCGGGTGGTGGCCGTAGCAGTACTTAAATCGAGGTCGCGGTAGTAGTCGGTGGGCGTTTGGCCGCCCAGGTCCTGGCGCAGGCGCACATCGCCGAGCGGCAGGTACGACTCCGAGAAGAAGCCCTGCATCTGGTGGCTCAGGCGGTCGGCCCGGCCGTAGTCCTGGTCTTGCAGCAGGGCCTGCCGCACTTGCGGCAGCACGGCCGCCGAGCCGGGGTTGATGCCCGTTTTCACCGGGCCGCCGCTCCACAAGGTGCTCTCGTTGAGCTGAATCAGTTCCTGCTCGGGCTTGCCGTACACCATGGCCCCGAGGCGGCCGTTGCCCAGCGGCAGGGCCTCAACCCACTGCTGGGCGGGCTGCCGGTACCAGAGCTTAGCGGCGGCGGGCAAAGTCTGGGCGCGGGCGGGGAGGGCGGCGAGCGCCGCCAGGCCGGCCAGCAGCGGGGCGCGCAAAAAGAAGGGAAGGGGCACGGAGCTTCTGGGAGGAAAAGGGATAGGAAGCCGCAAAATAAGGCGGGGTGGGCTGCCGGCTTTTCGCTCGTCGTCAAGCGGGGCTTTTTAAACTGTCCTCTTCACGAAGTGGACCGCGAAAATGTAGGGTGCGGGGCTTGCCCCCGCCCGGCGTTGTTCAGAATTAGCAGTAGCTGAACAACGCCGGGCGGGGGCAAGCCCCGCACCCTACTTTCCGATTGTATGAGAGCGGGTAACTGGCAGCTCGCCCCCTTCTCGGAAGTCCGAAACCTACCCTCGGAGGTCTGGTTTTGGTCTTCCGAATTCCGAAACCTACCTTCCGAAGGTCGATTTGGAACTTCCAAGGTCTGGTTTTGAACTTCGGAAGCCCGAAACCTATCCTCCGAGGGTAGGTTTCGGACCTCAGAGGTCTGGTTTCGACCTTCGGAAGTCCGAAATCGACCCTCCGAGGCTCGATTTTGGCAGAAGTACTGCCAGAATGGCCGCTGCTGGCTTGTTCCGGCCGGGCGGCGTTCCTTTGCGGTGTCTTTACCCGCTGCCCCGTGACCTGGCCCCAAGCAATCAAACAATTCGGCGGCTACCTGCGCCTCGAAAAATCGCTCTCGCCCAACTCCGTCGAAGCCTACGTGCGCGACGTGCGCAAGCTGCACCAGTGGCTGGAGCTCGAAAACCTCAAGGCCAGCCCGCTGCAAGTAACCACGCGCCTGCTGCGCGATTTTCTGGCCGCCCTCACCGACCTCGGGCTGTCGAGCACCTCGCAGGCGCGCACACTCTCGGGCCTCAAGGCATTCTATGAGTTCCTCATCATGGAAGATTTGCTCAAAATCGACCCCACCGACACGCTGGAGTCGCCCAAGCCCGGCCGCCACCTGCCCGATACCCTATCGTACCCCGACATCGAGCGGCTGCTCGGCGTCATCGACCTCAGCACCAACGAGGGCCTGCGCAGCCGCGCCCTGCTGGAAGTGCTGTACTCGTCGGGCCTGCGCGTGAGCGAGTTGTGCGACCTCAAGCTGTCGAACGTTTACTTCGACCAGGGCTTTATGCGCGTGCTGGGCAAGGGCAACAAGGAGCGGCTGGTGCCCATCGGGCGCGAGGCCGTGAAGCACCTGCACTTCTACCTGGGCGGCGTGCGCCAGCACCTCAACGTGCAGCCCGGCTACGAGGACATCGTATTTTTGAGCCACCGGGGGCGGCAATTGTCGCGCATTACCGTCTTCACTACCATCAAGAAGCTGGCCGACCTGGCGGGCTTGCGCCAGACCATCAGCCCGCACACGCTGCGGCATTCCTTCGCCACGCACCTGCTCGAAGGCGGGGCTGACCTGCGCGCCGTGCAGGAGATGCTGGGCCACGTGTCCATCACGACCACCGAGATTTACACCCACCTCGACCGCGACTATCTGCGGCAGGTGATTACCGAGTTTCACCCGCGCAGCTAGTACAGGGGCGGGCTGCCGGCTTTTCGCCGGCTGTCCGCTCGTCGTGCAACGAGCTTTGTTACGACGAGCGGAC
>CAXYJY010000057.1:0-76946 GCA_964277755.1 uncultured Hymenobacter sp. | reverse complement strand
CCCACGGCGGCAGGTCGGCGGGGACATCGCGCCAGACACAGCCGTTCTTGAGCACGTAGAAAATGCCGTTCACAATCGCCCGAAGGGGCCACTTGCTGGTGCGCTGCACGACAAAAAGGGGGGCAATACGCTGCCATTGACGCTCCGTTAAGTCTGAGCTATAACGCTTTTGCTGCATCTAGCAAACTTACTAACTTAAACAGCTTCTAAGAGCGAAAAATCTACCTTGCTGATGTGCGAAGGCTCATATAGCTACGACCGCCATCCCGGCGGCCAACTGCTGCTAAGAGCCCTGCAGTTCTTGCGGCCCGCACAGCCGCTGCTGCTGGCCGAGGCCGAGGCCGGGCATCCGCGCCAGGCCACCGGCCGCTGGCAAGCCACCCAGCCCGCCGGTCCCGCGCTCATAGGCACTTGGGTTAGCCCCGCTGGCAAACAGTTGCCCTTTAGCCTACAGGAGGACTATACCGATGGCCAGGGCCACCTGATGGCCGTGCGCTACGAGTTGCTGGAGGAGCATGTGCAGGGTGCCCCTTGCCAGCCCGAAGCCTACGAGAATGAGGAGGCTGCCGACTACCGCCAGCGGGCACGCGAACTGCCCGCCGCTTCGCTCGACCGCCAGTACCTGCACCTGCTTGGCCCCGAGGCGGCCCGCCCCGCGCTGCGGGCGTTGCAGTACCCCCCGTCCCGTGCGCGCCGCGCCGAAATGCGGGCCGCCCTGGCCGCAGCCGGCGACTGCGCCACCAACACCGATAACCTCGCCGTGACGTACAACGACCACGGGCTGCTGGCCCTCAGCCGCTACCACGAAGAGTATTACCAGGGTACCCCGCACCCCAACCACACTCTGGACGCTGCCATCTACGACCTGCGCACCGGCCGGGTTCTAGCGCTGGCCGACCTGCTGCGACCCGGTACCTACCATGCGCTGCGTCAGTTTATTACGAGCGCGCTGCGCACGGAAATGGAGCTGGGTACCACCGAGGTGCTGCACCCCGCCGAGGGCGACACGGCTACTACCGAGCTGCCGCGCACTGGCGTCGGGCTGGCAGCCGAAGGGCTGGTATTTAGCTATAGTGACAATGAGTTGGGCGCTTACGCCTACGGGATGCCTTCCGTCACCATTGCCTGGGCCGACTTGCTGCCCTTGCTGCGCCCCCGCACGCCCGTGGCCCGGATGCTGCGCGAGCGCGGCCTGTGGGCTTCAAAATAACCAAACGAGAGGGCAAGTAGGGAGGCCCGCGCTATTTTTGGCTGAAACCCGCCATTACGCCCATGCGCTTTTTTGTTACGCTGCTTGCCGCAGCCCTGGCTACGGCCGGCGCGGCCCACGCCCAGGCCCCCGCACTTGCCCCCAAAACTGACTCGCTCGCCCTACGCAAAATCTACGACGAAGCCCTGCTGCGCGGCCAGAGCTACGACAATCTGCGCTACCTCTGTAAGCAAATCGGCCCGCGGCTGTCGGGCTCGCCGCAGGCGGCCAAAGCGGTGGAGTGGGGCAAGCTCACGATGGAAAAGGCCAACTGCTTCGACAAGGTGTACTTGCAGGAGTGCCGGGTGCCGCACTGGGTGCGCGGCAGCAAGGAAAAAGGCCAGATTATCGGCAACAAGGGCCGCAGCGTGCCCGCTGCTGTGTGCGCCCTCGGTGGCTCGGTGGGCACGGGTGGCAAGCTGCGCGCCGGCGTGGTCGAGGTCAAGAGCCTGGCCGAGCTCAAAGCCCTGCCCGACGCGGCGGTAAAAGGCAAGTTCGTGTTCTTCAACCGCCCTTTCAACGACGCGCTCATCGAGCCCGGCGCAGCCTACGGCGGTGCCGGCGACCAGCGCCGCAGCGGCCCCGCCGAGGCCGGCCGGCGCGGCGCGGTGGGCGCGCTCGTGCGCTCGCTCACCAGCGCCCGCGACAACAACCCCCACACCGGGGCCACGGCCTACGGCGACACGCCCACCCAGGTGCCCGGCGCGGCCCTCAGCACTCAGGCTGCCGACGAGCTCAGCCAGCTGCTGAAGGCCGACCCTAACTTGCAGTTTGAGCTGGAAATGAGCTGCGAAATCCTACCCGACGTGGTGAGCTACAACGTGATAGGGGAGGTGCGCGGCTCGAAATACCCCGCCCAGATTATCACCGTAGGCGGCCACCTCGACTCGTGGGACCTGGCCGAGGGGGCCCACGACGATGGCACCGGCGTGGTGCAAAGCATCGAGGCCGTGCGCCTGCTGCGCGCCGCCGGCCTGCGCCCCGAGCGCACGGTGCGCGCCGTGCTCTTCATGAACGAGGAAAACGGCACCCGCGGCGGCCAGCAATACGCCGAGCTAGCCAAGCAAAATAAAGAAACACACCTGGCGGCCATCGAGAGCGACGGCGGCGGCTTTACGCCTCGCGGCTTCACGGCCGAAACCAACCCCGCCGCCCTCAAAAAAGTAGCCACCTGGGGCCCATTGTTGGCCCCCTACCACGCCAACTCGCTCACGCCCGGCCACGCCGGCACCGACATCGAGCCGCTGGTGAGTGCCGTGCGCCCCACCGCCCTCTTCGGCTACGACGGCGACTCGCAGCGCTACTTCGACCTGCACCACTCGGCCCTCGATACCTTCGAGCAAGTCAACCGCCGCGAGCTGGAGCTGGGCGGCGCCAGCATGGCGTCGCTGATTTATCTGCTCGCGCGCTATGGTTTGTAAGGTATTGGTAATAGCGTACTTATGTTAGCCGCTCAATCTGGTCGGCGGTCAGCCCCGTAAGGCTGGCGATAGTGGCCAAGGGAAGGCCGGCGGCGCGCATTTTGCGGGCTATTTCTTCGCGCTCGGCTTCGCGGCCTTCCTCGCGGGCGGCGCCGAGCGAGTTTTTGAGGTAGTGGTAGTGCTTGAGGCTGTCCTCGTAGGAGCGCACCTGCTCGGAGGTGAAGCGGGCGATTTCGGCCGTTTCAAACAGCTTCTCAAACACCTGCTCGCGTAGCTTGTCGGGCACCCGGTTGAGGCGGTTGAGGTTGCGGATGACGTAGAGCCGCTTCTCGAAGCGTGTTGTGAGCTCGTCCACCGTTTTGGTGAACTTGGGCATTTCCAGGTACATAAACGTGAGCTTATCGTAGAAAACCCGGTGGGTTTCCTGGTCCGTCAGCTTCACGCCGTAGCGGTATTTGGCCACCTGCGCTTTGTCCTCCTCAAACACAAAATCCAGAATGGCTACCGTGTACACGGCCTTGAGCTCGAAGTTCCAGTCGGCCCGCCGCGCCTGCTTCCGAATGGGAAAAGTGCCGTAGTACACCGTGCGGTCCTTGAAGAAGTTCTACCGGGTTTTCTGCAATTCCACGATAAATTTCTCGCCCCGCTCATTTTCGCAGTAGATGTCGAAAATAGCCTTGCGGTCGAGGTCGGTGCTGCCCAGGTTCTCGTTTTTGAGGTAGGTGAGCGCCGTAATCGGGCCCTGCTCGTCGCGCAGCAGCTCGTTGAGAAAATCCAGCAGCAAATCCTTGTTCGGCTCCTCGCCAAACAGCCGCTTGAAACCATAATCGGTGAAGGGATTGACGTATTTCTCCGTAAAGTCAGTCATGGCGCGCGGGTTTTGGCCAAAGTTACCCCCGCCGCCCCGCGTGCTTGGCCGGCTCCCAGGCAGGCGGCCGCTCAGCAACGCGCCCGCGCCCAAGCCAAAAAGAATAATGACTTGCTGGGGCGGCGGTAGTACAGCCAGCTAATTACCTGATTTAAGCTGAACATGTTTAAATTGGGCTATACTGCCTGATAAAAAATATTGCTGGGTTATAACTGCCGTAAGGCCAATGTTCACTATTGCGGGCGTATTTATGAGGCATGATATACAAACGATATGCCGATTAGTGAAGGCCCGTATAAATTTTGGGGTCTTCCAAGATTGATATTTAAAGCCAATGACTTACATTGTTTTTACTCGTTCGAGTTGATTCAATTATCCGCAGTGAAAAAATGATGTATTCATTCCAATTAAGGGTAGGAGGGTGATTGATACATCAAGAGAAACTTTTCTTAAAGCAAAAAAGGACTATACAGAAAATCCTTTTACTGACTTAGGACAAGATGGTATTGGCGCATCAGAAGCTAATAAAAGGCAGTACCGGGAAAACGCTAAGCGCAGGAGCCGCCCGTGACGCTCACCGAGCAAAAGCGGAATCAGCCGTATCTCAACAACCTGCTGGTCTATTTGACTTTTATCCAGAACTTTAGGAGATATTACTTCAAGAACACGCTCAGCTTTAGCGGGGCCTGGGACGCGCAGGTGGGAAAGGTGCGGCAGGTTGAGCGCGGCACGCGCATCGCGCGGCAGGCCCGCAACCCGTTTCTGGCTTTCACCAACCAACTGGGGCTGGTGCGGCCGGCCAGCCGGGGACGGCTGGTACAGGTGAGCTCGCTAGTGTTTTACACTACCAGCCCGCAGCAGCAGCAGCGGGCGCCGGCGCTGGGGCTTCACCACTACGTTGGGTTTCAGTCAGGAAGGGCAGCATCTGACGTCCAGCCTCGACCTGCGGCCCGCCCTGGCCCTGGCCGACCCACTGCGCCGCAACGACCTGGCCTGGGTGCGCGGCAAGTACTACGCCCAGCCTGCCGCCAGCTACAAGGCCGACATCTGGAACGCCACCCTGAAAGTGCTCGTCAGCTACTGGAATTTCACTATTGAAGATGTGCCGCTGGCGCAGGCGCAGCGCCTGCGTACCCTCACCGCCGAGCTGCGCTACGACCTGGGCGCGCTCTGGTACCTGAGCGGCGGCACTGACCTCGCCAACCGCTTTGGCGACATTGCGCAGTTCAACTACGGCTACCTGCTGCGCGACTACCGCACCCTGCTGCGCCGCGCTGTCCCGTAGCCTGGCCTGGAGTGCCCACGTGGGCCTGTACTACAAAAACCCGCTGACCTCGTGGTTTTACCACGCCACCTACCGCCTGGCATGCACCGAGAACAACCTGCTGTATAGCAGTACGGTGCAGCCCGATGGTGCCCTCACCACGGTGGCCGTGGCGCAGTATAACCAAGCGCCTACTCACTCGCTCGCGGGCAGCGTCAGCAAGTTTATCAGCTCGCTCAAAACCAACCTGAGCGCCCAACTCAGCGCCAACGTGGCGCGGCAACCGCAGTTGCTCAACGGCACGCTCACCCAAAGCCAGGCCCGCAGCGCTACGGCTACGTTCAAGGCCAGCGTGTCGGCCTTCGACTGGGGTAGCCTCGACTACAGCGCCGCCCTCACGGCCCTGCGCAGTACCGTGGCCGAGGCCGCCACTCACGCTGCTGCAAGAGCACCACGCCAGCATGGGTCTGTATCTGGCCGGCCGGCACCAACTGCTGCTGGCAGCCGACTACTACGACAGCCGTGGCCCCGCCCCGCGCGTGCAAAACGTATTTGCCGACGCCACCTACCGCTACACGTTGCCTACGGCCCGCAAGCTCGACATCGAATTGAAAACTAGTAGTCTGGTCGACTCGCGGCAGCATCAGTACGCCTTTGTCAGCCAGTTCGCCATCGTGCAAAACAACTACGCCCCGCGCCCGCGCCAAGTGCTGGCCTCGGTGCGGCTGTCCCTCTGAAAGACCGCCGATTCAAACGGATTTATCGGATTAAACGGATACGCCCGCTGCGCGGGCTGACAATGAGAACGCAGGGTAGTCTTCGGCTTGCCT
Organism: uncultured Hymenobacter sp.; assembly: GCA_964277755.1. GTDB lineage: Bacteria > Bacteroidota > Bacteroidia > Cytophagales > Hymenobacteraceae > Hymenobacter. The sequence continues at coordinate 71,314 of CAXYJY010000057.1, read as the reverse complement.
TTTTACGAGTTGGCGAAGCCGCTCCTGCGTGCAAGTAGTCAGCCCGCGCAGCGGGCGTATCCGTTTAATCCGATAAATCCGTTTGAATCGGCGGTCTTACTGCGTATTTAGAATCGAGAACAGCTCGTCTAGCTTCGGCGTCAGGATGATATCGGTGCGGCGGTTGAGAGCCTTGTTCTGGGGCGTGTCGTTGGCGGCTACGGGCAAGAACTGCCCTTTGCCGGAGGGTGTAATCTGCTCGGGCGCGATGCCGGCCGATACCAGCAGGCGCGTAATTTCGGTGGCGCGCAGCACGCTGAGGTCCCAATTGTCTTTGGCCCCGTTGACCATGCCTTTTATCGGCACGTTGTCGGTGTGGCCTTCGATGAGCACGTTGATGTCCTTGTTACCAGTCAGGGCATTAGCCAGCTTGATGAGCGCATCTTGCCCGGCGGGGTCCACTTTGGTCGAGCCCGATTTGAAAAGCAACTGCTCGGACAGCGACACGTAGACCTTGCCGTTCTTCACGTTTACCTGCAAGTCCTGCGAGTTGAAGCCCAGCAGCGCGTCGCTCACCTTTTGGCGCAGGGCTTTGGTGGCGGCATCCTTCTCATCCAGAATGCGCTGCATCTCGGCTATGCGGGCATTTTTGCCGGCCAGGTCCTGCTCGGTAGTGCCCAGCGCCTGGTTGAGCTGGTTCACCTGCTGGTCTTTGGTGAGCAGGCGGTTGGTGAGGGTATTCTCGGTGCTGGTTTTATCGCGTTGCAAAGCGTCTTTTTCCACTTGCAATTGGTCGCGCGATTTGGTGAGGTCGGCGTTTTGCTGTTGTAGCAGGGCGATGGTTTTCTTGTTGCAGCCCGGCAGCGCGAGCAGCGCGGCGGCCAGTAGCGTGGCCGGGGCGAGGGCAGGTAGTTTCAGCATAAGCAGTAAAGCAAAAAGCAACCCCGGCCAGCCGGCCGAAGCTGGGTCTTACAAACGAACCGGCCGGGGCAGGGGTTGTTGAGCGACGCTACCTGGCCAGCCCCAGTTGCGAGGTAGCCGGGCCAAGGGCGCGGCGGGCTACTTTTGCCGGGTGGCCGCCCGCCGCCGGGGGCCGCGCTGGTCCGCGCCGGGCCGCTTTCCTATTCCTGAGCTATGTCCTTACCACCAAGCAGCCGGGGCCGGTGGGCCGCCGGGCTGTTGCTTGCCTTGTTGCACCTACCCGGCCTGGCAGCGGCCCAACGCCCGGTTTTGGGCGAAGCACCGGCCCGCTACTGGGTGAGCCTGACCGATAAAACCGGCGTGACCTTCGACCCGGCCGCCTATTTCAGCCCCACCGCGCGGGCCCGCCGCCAGCGCCAGGGGTTGCCCGCCTACGAGGCCTCCGACCTGCCCGTGCGGCCCGACTACCTGGCCCGGCTGCAAGCCGGCTGCGATACCATCACGCTGGTCAGCCGCTGGTTTAATGCCGTAGCCTGCCGGGCCACGGCCGCCCAGGCTGCCGCGCTGCGGCGGCTGCCGGGCGTGGCGTGGGTAGCGCCCTGGCCCGAAAGCCCGGCCCACCCGGCCCCGGCTGCCCGGCCGGCCCCCGTGCCGCGGGCTGCGCACAGCGGCTTCGACATCAGCGCCAACGACTACCTGCTGGCCCGCCAGCAAACGGCCGTGCTGGGCCGCCCGGCGCTGGTGCGAGCCGGCCTCACGGGCCGGGGCGTGCGCGTCGCGGTGTTCGACGTGGGCTTTCGGGGGCTGCGCGAGCACCCGGCGTTCGGGGCGCTGTGGCGCGAGCGGCGGGTGGCGGCTACCTACGATTTTCTGAAAAACCGGCCCGACGTGTTTCGCTCGGGCAGCCACGGTACTGAGGTGATGGGCTGCCTGGCTGGCCGTCTGCCCGGCCCCGATAGTCTGCACGCCGGCCCCGCGCTGGGTCTCGCCCCCGACGCCACTTACCTGCTGGCCCGCACCGAAAGCCTGGGCCGCGAGCGCCTGGGCGAGGAAGAAGCCTGGCTGAAGGCCGCCGAGTGGGCCGACCGCGAAGGGGCCGACCTCATCAGTTCGTCCTTGGCCTACACCGAGCAGCGCTACTTTCCGGAGTGGATGGACGGCCGCCACTCGCTCATTGGGCGGGCGGCCAACTTGGCGGCCCGCAAGGGAATGCTGGTGGTGAGCGCCGCCGGCAACGACGGCGACGATGACTGGGGCCGCATTGGCACGCCCGCCGATGCCGACTCGGTGCTGGCCGTGGGTGGCCTCGACCCCGCCACCGGCCTGCACGTGGCTTTCAGTTCGACCGGCCCCAGCGCCGACCGCCGCCTCAAGCCCGACGTGTCGGCCTTCGGCATCGTGCTCACTACCACGCCCAGGGGCTACGAGCGGCTGGAAGGTACGTCGTTTTCGGCCCCGCTGGTAGCCGGGCTGGCGGCCTGCGCCTGGCAGCAGCAGCGCAGCCTCAAGGCGATGGAGGTGTTTCGGCAGCTGCGCCAATCAGCTGATTTATACCCGTATTACGACTACGCTCACGGCTACGGGCAGCCGCAGGCCAGCTATTTTCTTCGGGCCAAAACCCTCGCCTCGCAGGTGGTGCCCACTTTCGACTTCGTGGCCCACGACTCGGTAGTGACGGTGGTATTACGGGCGGCGGCCACCGTGCCCAGCGCCCAGCCGCTGCCCCTGCTCACCGACCCCACCGAGGCCAGTCCCGACTGGCTCGCCGCCCTCGGCCCCGATGCCAGCAGTAACCCGCCCGCGCTGCCGGCCGCCGCGCCCACCAGCGCGCCATCCGTGGGCCAGGAGCGGCCCAGCGCCGCCGACGGCCCGCCGCTGCCCGCGCCCGCCGCCTACCCGCCGCGCCTCTACTGGCACCTGGCCACCCGCTGGGGCGTGCTGCACCGCTACGAGGTGCGCGCCGTGGCCCAGCGCGCCGTGCTGCAAGTACCTCGGCGCCTGGTGAGGGGCGGCGACGTGCTGCGGGTAGCGTTTCGGGGGTATACGAGTGAGTATGCGGAGTAGGGCGCGCTTTAGCATGGCCACTTAGGAGCTGCCACGCAACCCTTACTCTAACTCGCGGGTCTGCTATATAACGCCTTGAAACGCGGCTAACTAACAGCTTTCAATCGCTGAAGCGAAATAATTTTAGGCGAAAGCCGCGCCGCTTGCCGCTAGCTTCGTGCCCACTGAAGCAGCTTCCAGCCCATTCTATGAAAAAAAACTACCAGTGGCTGCTCGCCGCGTGCCTGGCCGCCCCGGCCGCCCACGCCCAGCAAGTGCTGCTGCAAACTGATGTAGCCCGCGATACCCTGCCGCCGCGCACGGGGCCCAACCGCCGCTACTTTGGCCACCTCTACGCCAGCTACGGGCTGGTGGCGGGCGGCAGCGGGGCAGGGCTGCCATTGCGCCAGGGCTTCGCCTCGTCCGAAACCCAGGTGGGCGGCCGTCTCAAGAGGCGCGTGTCCGACCACTTGGCTTTCATTACCGACCTGCGCTATGCCTATCTGCGCTACGCCCTGGCTCAGGATGCGGGGCCGAAGGCCGCCCCCTTCACGGCCCTGCACGATACCGAAGCCCTGACCTACCACCAAGTGCAAGGCGAACTGGGCCTGCGCCTCAACGCCGGCCTGCGCCCGCGCGGCAACGTGGTGGGCACCTACCTCGACCTGCTCGCCTACGGTGGCCCGGCCCTGGCCGCCAACCACAGCACTACCGACAAAGACCCCGGCCAGGGTGAGCTCGAAGCTACCCGCCACGCGCCGCCTTACCTGGCGCGCTGGCTGGGCGGCATGGGGTTGCGGCTGGGGCGCGGCCCGCTGGCGCTGGTGGGCCGCTACCGTCTCAGCGAGGCCCTGCGGCCCATCGCTGGCCAGCGCCCGCCCGAGCCCGCCCGCTGGGTGGTGGGGCTGGAAGTCGGTTGGTTTTAGCATCTGGTCGCGGCTATTCTGCGTATGTTAAGTCACTTTTTGAAGCTGCTCCGCCCCTCCGTTTTATTTTCGCTTGCCTTATGAAAGCTTCTCTCCTTACGCTTTGCGCGGCAGCCAGCCTGCTGCAACTCGGCACTTCCTGCATCAACACGGAGCGCGAGGTAGCCACTTCCACCAAAGACCCGCGCAGCGTGTATGTGCCGCCCAGCAGCACTGGCCGCCGCGTCAGTGGGGCCACCGTGCTCAATACAGTGCGGGCCAGCCACGCTTTCTCGGACCCTAAGACCAAAGATAATTTCGTGCTGCAACTGCGCGGGCCGCGCATCCTCACCAGCCGCGTGCATCTTATCGTGCTCAGCGCCACCGGCGATACGCTGCGCCACGAGGTAATGCCCGCCCGCGCCCTGCTGACCGGCAGCAGCGTGCAGGGCAGCAAGATGGCCACCGTGCGCGACCAGGAAATTGCTATTCTGCGGCGTATGAACAACTTTTTTGCCGAAGACCACTTCACGCGCCCGGCCGTGCCTGGCACCGCCCCCCAGCCTGCCGAGCTCGATGCCAAAGCCTGGGACAGTCTGCGCGCCGACCCTAACGCTATCGGCTTCGACTACCCCGGCGCGGCCGGCAACGATATGCGCCTGGCTTATTCGCGTCAGCTGCGCCGCGCCGTAGCCATCAGCCAGTAGTTAATTATAGCAGAAACATGTAAACAACGAGTCATGCTGAACGCAGTGAAGCACCTCTACCGTACCTTGGACTATTTGTAATAAGGCGATAGAGATACTTTATTACGTTCAGTATGACTCGTTTTTACACTGCTTTTGAGTGAAAAGCCCGGCCAGCAGCCGTTGGGCTTCTTATGGTCGCCGGCAGGTTTTCAGAGTATCTGGCAGAATTCCAGCCGCTCGCCATCCGGCCCCAGCATGTTGAAATAGCGGCAGCCTTTCTCCCAAAAATTCAGGTATACCGGCTGGGCTTCCACGAGGTGAAAGCCCTCGCTTTTCAGCAGCGCATAGGTTGCTTCAATATCATCAACATCGAAGGCGATATGGTCGATGCGGCCGTCTGAGCGCTGTTTTACGCGACTCAATTCCGGTTCGGGCATCTGGTAGAGCTCGATGATGATGTCGCCGCGCTGCATCATAGCTACCTGGCCTTGGCCGCCCTCGTGGTCGAAGCCCGCCCGCATCACGGCCGCAAACCCCAGCTTCTCATAAAAAGTCTGCGAAGCTTGTAGGTTGGCTATCGGCAGGCCGATGTGCTGCAAGCGGTTTAGTTTCAAATTCATAAACGAAAGAAATTTGCGTAGGAATGTGGAGACACATCCTTGCGTCTCGGCGTTGTTGAGTTCGCCGAACGGGAGACGCAAAGAGGCGTCTCCACATTCTGCCTCCGAAGTGCCTGGCTAGATTCTGGCCCAGCCCTCTTGCCCGGCCGGCCCGCGCAGCAGCGCGTAGCCGCTGGCCCGGCCCAGCACCGCCACCGGCGTGCGCGCTGGCCAGGCCGCCAGCGCGGCGGCCCCGGCCGTGGGCTGCGCCTGCACCTCCACTGCGGCGGGCAGTACCAGGCGGCGCAGTGGCTGCGCCGAAGCTACGGCGCGGGTGGCCACGTAGCCGCACCGCCCGTCGGGGGCTTCTACCCGCAGGCGCTGGGCCTGCTGGCCCAGCACCCGCAGCGGCGTAGTAGCGGCGAGCGGTGCGCCAGCCAGGGCTAGCGAAGCCGGGCGCGTGCCCCGTGCCCGTACCCACTGGCTCAAGTAGTTGGGGGCGGTAGTAGGTAGGCCGGTGGGCACCGGGTCGGCGCGGTGCAGAAAGGGCCAGGGGTCGACGGCCCCGCGGCCGCTTTGATAGATGCCGAAGTGCAGATGCGGCACGGTGGTGCGGGCATTGCCGGTATTACCCACCAAGCCCAGCACGTCGCCGGGGCGCACCAACTGGCCGGGCTGCACCAGCTGGCGGTCGAGGTGAGCGTAGTACAGGTGCTGGCCGGTAGCGGTTTCCGTCAGCCACACCACGCGCCCGCCGATGGCGGTTTCGGCCACGCGGGTCACGACGCCGGCCACCGCCGCCACGGCGGGCGTGCCGCGTGGCGCGAAGATGTCCACGCCCTCGTGCTGGCGCGCCCCGCCATCGCGCGCCGCGCCCCAATAGCTACCCACCGCCTGGTCGGTGCGGCCCTGCACCGGGAAGGTGGTGAGGCTGGGGCCACGCCACAGGCGCAGGGTGTAGCGGCCGGCCGCCAGCAGCTCGGCCTGCACACGCACCAGGTGCTGGCCGGCCTCGTCGGCGCGGTAGCTGTAGGCGAGGGTGCCGGCCGTGGCGGTGTCGGTAGCGGCCCACTTCAGCACCGCGGGGCGCTGGCCGGGGCTTAGGGCAAAGGCATCAACGAATACCTGCGGCGGGGCAGTGCCGGGTGGCAGCGTAAGCCGGATGTGGACCTGCTCGCCAGCCTTCACGGTGTAGCGGTAGCTGGCGGCAGTGGGCTGCTCGGCCCGGAAGTAGCCGGTTTCGAGCACCGGCAGCGGCACCACCAGCGAGTCGCGCAGGGCCTGCTCGGCGGCGGCCTGCCAGCGCTGGCCCAGCGCGGCCGTGCGCAGGCCGGCGCGGTCGAGGGCGCGGGCGTAGTCGTCGTGCGGGGTGGTTTGTTGGAAGAGCGCGCTTAAGGTCTGGGTTTTGCTGCAACTGCTGAATAGCGCTAGCAGCCCCAGCAACAGGCCGCCCACCCGGCGGGCACCGGGGGCGGTAGATAACGAAAAAGGCATAGCCGCCCAACACTAGCCCTGGTGGGCAAGTTTCGTAGGGCGGCCGCGCCTGCGGGGCTGGCCTACCGTATTTTTGACGCTTCATCGCCCTACTTCTCCCACCCGTGCCTACCTCGCCCATCATCCTCACCGAGTGCCCCCGCGATGCCATGCAGGGGCGGCCTGACTTCATCCCGACGGCCACCAAAACCGCCTACCTCCAGCAGCTGCTGGTCGTGGGCTTCGATGTGCTCGACTTTGGCTCGTTTGTGTCGCCCAAGGCCATTCCGCAACTGCGCGACACGGCCGAAGTGCTGGCCGGCCTCGACCTCAGCCAGGCGCGCACCAAGCTACTGGCCATCGTGGCCAACCTGCGCGGGGCCGAGCAGGCCGTCAGCTACCCCGAAATCAGCTACCTGGGCTTTCCGCTCTCGGTGAGCCCGACCTTCCAGCTCCGTAATACCAAGCAGACGCCCGCCCAGGCCCGCGCCGATGTGGCCGCCATGCACGCCCTTTGCGAGCGCCACGGCAAAACGCTGGTCGTGTACCTCTCGATGGGCTTCGGCAACCCCTACGGCGACCCGTGGAGCCCCGCCCTGGTGGCCGAGTTCACAACCGAGCTGGCCGCGCTGGGCATCCGCATCGTGGCTTTGTCCGATACCGTGGGGTCGGCCACGCCCGAGCTTATTACGCCCTTGTTCAAGGAGTTAATTCCGGCTTTTCCGCAAATAGCTTTCGGGGCGCACCTGCACACCACGCCCGCCACCTGGCAGGCCAACGTGGCGGCGGCCTACGCGGCCGGCTGCCGCCGCTTCGATAGCGCGCTGGGCGGCATCGGCGGCTGCCCGATGGCGGGCGATGCGCTCACCGGCAACCTGGCTACGGAAAATCTGGTGGGCTTTCTGGCCAGCCGTGGCGAGTCGCTGGGGCTGGATGCGGCAGCGTTTGAGCGGGCGCGGGCGCTAAGCCAAGACGTGTTTGCGTAATGCCAAGCAGCAGCTTGGCGTTACACCCCACCCAGCGCCACGTACTCGGCCAGCAGCGTGAGCGAGTGCGCCGGGCATTCCCAGTCAATCTGACTCAATTTCCAGCCGGCCAGCCAGCGCGTTTGGGGGTAATAGTTGAGTAGGGGGGCGATGCAGAAATACAGGCCCCGGCTGCGCGCCTCCAACTCAGACAAAGTCCAATTGGCTTCCAGCAGCAGCGGTGCGTCAGCACCCAGGCGCAGCAAGGTGATGCCTAGCAACACCTTATCCATCAAATGAGAACTCTCAACCAGTAGCCCCGGCAGCTCGCGCCGTAGCGTGGCGCGCGCCTCGGTGAGCTGAGGCAAATCGGCCTCGGCCAGCAGGCGGCCCACATGGTAGGCGATGAGCGGCGCGGTGGCGTAGTAGGCCGACACGTCGAGCGGGCGGCGGCGGTACTCACCCGACGCAATAATCCAGTTGATGAACGCCAGGCTGTCGGCATCAAACTCATCGAGCGGCAGCCCCGACCGCACCACCCACAGCAGGCCGTTAGATAAGGTGCTGGCGTCCATGTCAATCGGCATGCGCTCGCCAAACCACGCCGAGTAAATCTTCTTCTTGCGAAATGCCACCGGGCCAGTGCTGGCCCAGCCTTTCACGGTGTTGGCGTGGGCGCGTAGCTTGGCCTTGAGCCACTGGTTTTGGGCGGGCGGGCGCGGGTAGGCCAAGTAGGCGAGCGAGGTCGAGTCGAGGTCGTCGGGCGCGGCAAAGTGGCGGCTACGGTGCAGCAGGTAGCCGTGCGGAAAATGCTGCCCCGGCCGCGGCGGGTAAAAATTATACGTATCGAGCCCGCTCTTACTCTGGTACAGCGGGTAGATAGCCAGTGCCTTAGCCGCAATGTCATCAGCCACGGCCTGGCTGGCGGCCGGTAGCTGCGCCCGGATTTCGCGCAGCGTAAACACGATGAGCGACGTGAAAAAGCCGTTGGAGTCTTCGCGGCGGTAGCCCAGGGCCGTTTTCCAGCGCAGGCTCGGGAACAGGCCAGCCGGGTGGTAGTGGTCGCCGCTTAATTGCAGCGCCGCGATGCGGGCCACGAGCTGGGCGAGGAGAGAAGCGCGGTCGTCGTCGGACATGAGGGAGCGCAAAAATACGCCCGGTGCGCCGTAGAGCGGACTTTCAGTCCGCGAGTGGATGCAACCGAGCAGCAACTTCCTACTCGCGGACTGAAAGTCCGCGCTACGGCAGCTTTTCGACTTCCACGCGGCGGTTGCGCACATCGGGTGAAGGGTGCAGCGGGCGGGTGTCGCCGTAGCCAATAGCTTCGAGGCGGGCGGCGGGCACGCCGGCTTTCACGAGGTAGGCTTTCACGGCTTCGGCGCGCTGCTCGCTGAGCACCTGGTTTTTGCCGGGCTCGCCGAGGCGGTCGGTGTGGCCCGCGATGCGCAGGCGCAGGATGGGCGCGGCCCGCAGGTCGGCGGCTAGCCGGTCGAGGGCCGGGCTGGCTTCGGGCAGCAGCTCGGCCGTGCCTTGCTTGAAAAGCACGGTAGGCAGCACCACTGGCGCGGGGGCGGCGGGCGGGGCGGCCACCACCGGCGGCGCGGCCTTCGCCGTGTCGGCGGGTGCGGGCGGCGGGGTAGGCGCGGGGCGCGGCGGAGCAGCCGGGGTCTTGCCCGTAACCGTAATTGTGATGGGCGTTACGATTTTCTCGGCGCTGGGGTAAAAGCCCTGGGTGAGGTAAAACGTGGTGGTTTTGCTCAAGCGCGTGGCGTAGCTGCTGCCTTCGGCCACGGGCTTCTTCAGGTCGGCATCGGCAAACCAGCGCACGTCGCGGCCCGACACGCGCAGCGTGCTGAGCGCGCCCGCCTTCACGCTAGCCGCCGACTTTAGCTTAACGCGGTAGAAAGTGAACGTGCCGTGGTCGCAGTCGCCCACCGGGCGGTAGGTGGCGCGGCCGGTCAGCTTCTCCAGGGTCGCGTCGTAGGTGAAGGCAATGGCCCCGGCGCACCAGTAGCTATCGAAGTCGCCCCCGGTTTCGTTGAGCTTGCGTACGTGCCGAAGCTGAAACTGAGTTTTGGTGCGCGCGCCTTCCATCTGAAACGTAACCGTGGTGCTCGGCTGGCTGCCAACTTCTTGGTAAAGCACGCCAAACAAATTGGTGTCCTTGCCTTGCAGGCGCAACACGGCCGGATAGTAGCGTGGGTCGCCGGCGTCGGTTTCCACGCCTTGCCAGGCCCCGGCCAGACTTTGCGCGTGCAGCGGCCCCGCTAGCAGCAGCAAGCTGCCCAGGCCATACCAGAAGCGTTGTTTCATATCTCAGAGATACTAGCAGTTTTTGGTAAAGACGCCGTTGGGCTTGGTGCTGTTGCAGGCGCTAGCGTACCAGCCGAAAACACACCTGTTCGCGCAGCACAAATCGCCCCACTGCTGCCGAGGCTACAAAGTCGCCGATGGTGAGTACTCTGGCCGTTGGGTGCTGAGTGGGCGAAAGCCAAAACCATTTTAGGGGCTCTTGCCAGATGCGCCGCGCCCAGGCAGTAGCGAAGGGCCAGCTGAGGAGCACTACCGCGACCTTCCCAAGCCAGGCAGCCAGCAAGTACACTCCTTTCAGGCAGTCAAGCAGCGATTCTGAAAAGTCCAGCACCGGCTCATTGCCGATAAATTCTGTAAAATCGAAAGAGGACAGGTCAACTTGATAAGTTTCCGCAAATTCTAGAAGCAAGCTCTCCGTATCCAACCCTGCAATGCCAAGCTCATTTTCTGCTCCTGCTCGTAGCGGAGGAATGGATTCGTTTCCCGTCCGCTCGGCTAAATAGGCGGGTATAGCGTTGGCCAGCTGTCGTAGGGTGGTGAAGGAAATGAGCATTTCTTCCCGTTGCATAGCAGTGTGCCGACTAAACTAGATAACAATGAGTTGAAAAGAGCCATGCGAATCTCTAGGCGCCGACGCTGTTCATTTGGTCGCCGCCCCAGCCTGCACCGCCCGCACGCGCTCGGCTACCTCCACCATCGGGGCCACCCAGATGTCCTTTTCGTGCGCTTTCAAATAGCGCAGCAACTGCCGGTGCGCGGCCAAATCCACATTGAGCGCGTGCCCGCCGCCCACGCCGTGAAACAGAAACACCAGCAGCGTGTGCGTCTGCTGGGCTTTCTTCACCAGGTCAAGCATGTACTGGGCCGACTGCCCGTTGATGGAGTAGCAGCTCACGTTGTCGAGCTGCACCTGGGCGGCCGTGGGCAGGCCGCCCGTGACGCCGCGGGCGGCCACGAAGTCGCTTTTTAATTGGTCGTAGAAATTCACGCCCCCAATTTGGCGGTCGCCGCAGGGGTAGGCGAAGGTGCGCCGGGTTTTGCCATCAATGGCCTGGAGCAGGGTATTGGTGGCCCGGATTTCGGCCACGGCGCGGCGCACGGTATACTTGCTCAGGTCGTTGTCGGGCGTCACGAAGCCCCGGCCAGGCAGGGTGCCGTCGCAAGGGTGCATCAGGGCGTGGTTGCCGAGCTCGTGGCCGCGCTGGGCGGCCCGCCGCCACTCGGGTAGCCGCTTGGCCACCACCGCCGACGAGCCGATGAGGTAAAATGTGCCCCGTAGCCCCGCCGAGTCGAGCGCCGGCAGGGCGTTGTCGAGGTCCACGTCGATGGCGTCGTCGTAGGTCAGCACCACGGCGCACTGTTTGCCATTCCAAGGGCTAGCAGTGGTTTGGGCGCGGGCGGCGGGGGCGGCGAGTAGGAGGAAACCGGCGGCAAGTACATAGGGGAGGAAGTGCATAAGGCAAACTTAACGGGAATCGGCGTAGGCTCGCCGCTCGTGAACCTTACGCCCCCAATCGCCGTCCGAGTTCTGCCAGAAACAGCCCCGCGTGGTAGCCGTCGGCCAGGCCGTGGTGCAGGTTCACCGATACCGGCATCAGCGTGGCCGCGCCTTCCTGGAAAGTCTGGCCCACCGAGATTTTGGGCGCGCTATCGGGGTGCGAAAAGCTGCGGGCGTGGGTAAGCCCTGTGAAGCGCACCCACGGCAAGGCCGAAAAGTGGATGACATCGACGCGGGCCGTGGCCGGGCTCAGGCGTAGCCCGGTGCTGGCTTGCACAGCCGCAATTTCTGCCTGCGCCCCGCGCACAAAATCGGCCAACTTATCCTGCTGCTCAATAAACGAAAAACTGAACGTATGGTCGGGCCGCCCGATGGTGGCCGAGGCGTGAATGCGGTCGTAGGCGTACACCTGCCCGCCTTCGATGCGGTAGCGCAGGTTTTCGACCGCGTTCACGGCCTGCACCGTGTGGTAGAGGTAGTATAGGAAAAACGGTAGGCCTAGCCGCCGGGCCTCGGCCAGCGCGGGCGTGCAGTCTACGTTGGTCACGAGGCCGAAGAAGGGCTCTTCGAAGCGGGAGAAAAACTCGAAATGCTCGCGCCGGTTCCAGGTGGCGAGGTCGATGGGGTGTTTCATGGAGTTTGGTTATAGTCGTCCGTCATGCTGAGCGCAGCGTAGCGGAGCCGAAGCATCTCTTTAGCTTTACTAATCTTAACCGTTAGGGTTAGTTCAGCGGTAGAAATGCTTCGACTCCGCTGCGCTGCGCTCAGCATGACCGATTATACCGATTATTACAACTAGCAACCCATGCTCATCGCCTTCGACGCCGACGATACCCTGTGGCCCAACCAGCCGCACTTCGACCAGGTAGAAGCCACGTTTTTCGACATTCTGGCGCACTGCGGCGAGCCCGCCGCGCTGCATCCGCAGCTCTACGCCGTGCAGCGGCGCAACCTGGCGCTCTACGGCTACGGGGCTAAGGCCCTGACGCTCTCGCTCATCGAAACCGCCATTCAGCTCACCGAGGGCGCAATCAGCAGCGCCGACATTCAGCGGCTGCTCGATTTGGGCAAGGACTTGCTGCGCTTTCGCATCGAGCTGCTGCCGGGCGTGGCCGAGGTGCTGCCCGAGCTGCGCCTGCGCGGCCACCAGCTGATGCTGCTCACCAAGGGCGACCTCTTCGACCAGGAAGCCAAGTTGGCCCGCTCGGGCCTCGGCGATTTGTTCGACCACGTCGAAATCGTAAGCGAGAAAGACGAGCCTACCTACCGCCGCCTTTTCAAGCGCTACCAGGCCACGCCCGAAAACTTCGTGATGATTGGCAACTCGCTCAAGTCCGACGTGCTGCCCGTGGCGCAACTCGGCTACCGCGCCATCCACGTGCCCTATTACGCTAATTGGATACACGAGCAGGTGCCCGAGAGCGCGCTGGTAGGGGTGAGGTTTGAAACGGTGGCCAGCCTAGCCGAGGTGCTGGCGCTACTGCCCTGAGCGCCCGGCAATGGGGCGTAAGTAGCCACTTGCTACAGCTAATGCGCCATTGAATCACTCAAACGCGCCATTACATTGACATAAGACGTCATTGAATTATTTAAACGCGCCATTACATTAACGTAAGACGTTATTGAGTTACGTAAATGCGTCATTGAATTAATATAAAGCGTCAGCGAATTAACTTAATACGCCACATAAAATCTGTAACACGCCACTAATTCAGCGGTAAGCACGTGGGCCACCGCCCGCCCCAACGGCCGCCCAGCTCAACAATGCCCCCCGGCCGCCGTACAGCCAGGAGCGAGGCATTGCCCCTAATGCCTCGCTAAAGCTGTTGGACCGCGTGAAAAAAACTGCCCTACTACCGCTGTGCTGCTTGCTCTTAGCCGGCTGCCAAGACCAGGAACACGAGCAGCGCCTCCGGAAAAAAGAGGCCGAGCTAACCCAGCGCGAGCAGGCGCTGCTACTGCGCGAAAAAGCCCTGGCCCTGCGCGAGCAGGCCGACCAAAAAGCCCAGCAGGCCGCTGACAGCGTGCGCGGCCTGCCGCTGCCCGACTCGGCGCTGGTGCGCAGCCTGGCCGGCACCTGGGTTACCCGCATGAACTGCATCGAAACCGACTGCCCCGGCTCGGCCATCGGCGACAGCAAAAACGAGCAGTGGGAATTTAGCTACGACCAGGGCAACGTGCTGGTAAAAGCCTCGGCCAATAACAAGGTAGTGCGCGTGTACACCGGCCAGGTGCAGGGCGCCGAGCTGCAACTCACGGCCCAGCCAGAGGAGGGCGAAACCCAGCCCGACGCCACCATCACGGCCCAGCTTCAGCTCGCGGCCGACCAGCGCCTCGAAGGCCGCCGCGAAATAAACCGGCCCGACAACTGCCGCATCGTGTACGCGCTCACCCTCACGCGGGCCCCGCAGCCCCTCCTCACCCGCTAAAATCCGCCGCGATGCTACTGATGCTGTTGCTCAATGCGCTGGATTTTTCGCTGCCGCTGAAGAATCCGGTTATCATCTTTTCCCTGGTTTTATTTATCATCCTCTTCGCCCCGATTCTGTTGCAGCGCATCAAGGTGCCGCACATTATCGGGCTCATCCTGGCCGGCACGCTGGTGGGGCCGTATGGCCTCAATCTGTTGCAGCGCGACAGCAGCATCGTGCTGTTTGGTACGGTAGGGCTGCTGTACATCATGTTTTTGGCGGGGCTGGAAATCGACTTGAGCGAGTTCAAGAAAAACCGTAATAAAATTCTGGTTTTTGGCCTCACTACCTTCGCCTTGCCGCTGCTGTGCGGCTCGCTGGCCAGCCACTACCTGCTGGGCTACAACGTGATGGCTTCGGTGCTGCTGGCCAGCATGTTCTCGACCCACACGTTGGTGTCGTACCCCATCGCCAGCCGCTACGGCGTCACGCGCAACCGGGCCGTGACGCTCACCATCGGCGGCACCATGATTACCGATATCCTGGCGCTCATCATTCTGGCCGCCATCTCGGGCATGACGCGCGGCACCGCCGATGCCAGTTTCTGGCTGCGGCTGGGCGGCTCGTCGCTGGTGTTCGTGGGTATCGTGTTTTTTGGGTTTCCGATTGTCATTCGCTGGTTTTTCAAGCGGTTTACCGACAGCGTTTCGCAGTACATTTTCGTGCTGGCGATGGTGTTTCTGGCGGCCTTTCTGGCCGAGGCGGCGGGCGTGGAGGCCATTATCGGGGCCTTTTTCGCGGGGCTGGTGCTCAATCAGTTCGTGCCCCATTCCTCGCCCCTCATGAACCGCATCGACTTCGTGGGCAACGCGCTGTTCATTCCCTTCTTCCTGATTGGAGTCGGAATGCTGGTCGATGTCAGCGTTTTAGTGAAAGGCACCGGGGCGCTGAAAGTGGCCGCCGTTATCGTGTTCGTGGCCATCGTCACGAAGTACATCGCCGCCAAAATCACCCAGCGGGCCTTCCGCCTCACACCTACCGAGGGCGACCTCATTTTTGGCCTCAGCAGCTCGCACGCGGCAGCCACGCTGGCCATTATTCTGGTGGGCTACAATATTATCATCGGCGAAACGCCCGATGGCGCGCCCATCCGCCTGCTCGACGAGGATGTGCTCAACGGCACCATTATCCTCATCTTGGTGAGCTGCGCCATCAGCTCGTTTCAGGTCGAGAAGTCGGCCCGCACGCTGGCCCTGGCCGAGGAAACCGCCGCCGACCCCGCCGAAACCGGCGAGAAAATCCTGGTGTCCCTGGCCTACCCCGACATGGTGGACGACATGGTGGAGCTAAGTTTGCTGCTGCGCCCCCGCAAAAGCGCCGTGCCCGTGTACGCCTTGCACATCGTGAGCGACGACGAGGAAGGTGCCCAGGAAACGGCCGGCCGCAAGATGATGGAGCAAGCCCAGCGCCACGCCGCCGCCACCGAGAATAAGGTGCTACCCCTCATCCGCTACGACGCCAGCCGCAGCAACGGCATCATTTATAGCGTAAAAGAGCAGAAAATCACCAGCGTGCTGCTGGGTTTGCACCGCTCGCACACCGCCCAGGATTTCCTCGGCCCGGTAGTCGAAAAGGTATTGGAAAATACCACCGAAGAGGTCTTCGTGTACCAGCCCCGGCAGCCGCTCAACACCCTGGCCCGGCTCGTGGCCGTGGTGCCGCCCCAGGCCGAACTGGAGGTGGGCTTCGAGCACTGGCTGGCCACGGTGCGGACCCTGGCCCAGGGCGCGGGCCTGCCGCTGGTGTGGTATGCCGCCCCGGCCACGCTGGGCATCATCCGCGAGCAGCCGGCCGCCGCTAGCGCCCTCAACGTTCTCTACCATACCTTCGATAACTGGGATGATTTCTTGATTTTTAGCAAGGAAGTCAAGCAAAACGACCTGTTTCTCATCGTGTCGTCGCGGCCCGGCCATGCCTCGCACCTGCGCCAACTCACGCGCTTGCCCTACTACTTGGCGCGCTACTTCACCGAAAATAGTTTCCTACTGCTCTTTCCGCACCAAGTACCTGGCGAAGCCGAAGAAGCCGTAGCCGCCACTGCCACTACTGGTGGACCACACGGTATGAAAGGCTACTTCCGGGGGCTGCTCGGCCGGCGCAGGTAGCTCGGCACTTTGGCCGCGCTTGTGCAATAGCCCGGTGTAGGGTAGGTGACTAAAGCTCTGTGCTTAGCTCCCAGCTCTTGAACCAGGCATAGTATATAGTAGTGTAAAAAGGGCCAGCCGGTATACTTGGCTATACAAAACAGCCCGTCGTGCTGCCCATTCTGGCAGCGTGGCGGGCTGTTTTATAAATGCGTAGCTACTAGGCTAAACTTTTAGGAGAGAGGTATAGTTAATGAATAGTAAGCTTACTTAACAAGTTTACCTGGCGAACATGATTGCCCAAGCTCCCGACACTGACACCCAGCAATTGGCCACCGAGCTACGCACCGTAGTCACGCGGCTCGTGAAAAAGCTGCGCGCCCACTCGCCCACCCGCGACAAGCTTTCGCTCACCGAACGCTCGGTGGTGCGCCAGCTCGACCAGCACCCGCACCTGCTACCCAGCGAGTTGGCCGAGATGGAGAAAGTCACCACCCAGTCGATGTCGCAGATACTGCGCCACTTGGCCGAGCGCGGCTACGTGCTACGCCAACCCTCGCCCACCGATGGGCGCAAGGTGCACATCGTCCTCTCCGACGCCGGCCGCCAGCTGCTACAAACTGCCCGCCAAGAGCGCGACGAGTGGCTGCACGCCGTGCTCACCGAGCAGTGCTCGGCTGCCGAGCTGGCCGCCTTGCAGCAGGCGCTGCCGGTGCTCACCAAGCTAGTTGCCAGCGAATAACGCCCGGGCTACGCCTGGGTTCACGATAGTAGTACTAGAATGAAGCTAAACACCTTTCGCGCGCTGCGAAGCCGCAATTTTCGCCTTTACTTCACCGGGCAGGCCCTCTCTCTGCTGGGTACCTGGATGCAGAAAACGGCCGTGAGCTGGGTTATCTACGCCCAGACCAATTCCAAGTTTATGCTCGGGCTGAGCGTGTTTGCCACCATGTTTCCGTCGGCGGCGTTTTCGCTGGTGGGCGGCGGGGTGGCCGACCGCTACAACCGCTACCGGGTGCTGCTGCTCACGCAGGTGCTCTCGATGGTGCAGGCCGCCCTGCTTACGCTGCTGGTGTTCTGCAAGGCCGATGCGGTATGGGGCATCCTGGGGCTGAGCGTGGTACTGGGCATCATCAACGGCTTCGACGTGCCGGCCCGCCAATCGCTGGTGCACGAGCTGGTGAAGGACAAGCAGGACCTGCCCAACGCGCTGGCCCTCAACTCCTCGATGGTCAACCTCTCGAAGCTGATTGGGCCGGCCGTGGCCGGGCTGGCCATCGAAACGCTGGGCGCCACCGCCTGCTTCGGGCTCAATACGCTGAGCTTCGTGGCCGTTATTGGCTCGCTGCTGGCCATGCAGCGCCCGGCCTACGTGGCCCAGCCTCACCCCAAAAACATCCTGGGCGAGCTCAAGGAAGGCTTTGCCTACGTGCGCGCTACGCCCAGCATCCGGTATATTATTATGATGCTGGCGCTGGTGAGCCTGCTGGTGCTGCCCTTCACCACGCTCATGCCAGTGTACGCCAAGGATATTTTTCACGGCACGGCCACCACGTTTGGGCTCATCGACAGCTGCATCGGCCTGGGGGCCTTCGTGGGGGCGCTGTACTTGGCCTCGCGCCCGCCGGGGGCCAACCTGCACCGCATTCTGGCTACCAATACCCTCATTTTTGGGGTGGGGCTGGTGCTGTTTTCGCACGCGCCGTGGTACCCGCTGGCCCTCGCATTCATCGCGCTGGGCGCCTTCGGCATGATGTCGCAAATCACCATCAGCAATACCTTGCTGCAAACCACCGCCGCGCCCGCCATGCGCGGGCGGGTCATCAGCTTCTACGTGCTGGCCTACACGGGCATGGTACCCCTGGGCAGCCTGCTGGTGGGGGTAGTGGCGCAGCACATCGGCGTGCAAAACGCGGTACTGGCGCAAGGCGTGCTGGCCCTGGGCCTAGGGGGCCTGCACTGGCGCTCGCTGCACCGGCAGCCTGCCGTGCGCACTAAACTGCCCGCCCAGGCTAATTCTACGCAGGGGCTGGCGCTGTCGAGCTAGCGGCGCGCGATTAGTATGGGCTGATACTGGCGCGAGTTTAGGCGTAGCCGTAACTCGTGCCTGGCTATGAGTGGAGGCTGTGCCTCCACTGCCGCGCTAGCGGCAACCAACGTTTGAACTGTCTATTAACAGAAGCCCTTACGCGAGCCTGCCGCGCTGCGGCAGTGGAGGCGCAGCCTCCACGCCAGGGTTAGGCACGAGTTACGGCTACGCCTAAACTCGCGCCAGTACTGCCTATGCTAGTATTTTGCGACGATGAGTGAAAAATACAAAGTTCGTGATTCGCAGCAGTTGTACTTCGTCAGTTTCGCTACTGTCAATTGGATAGACGTATTCACCCGCCGGCTCTACAACGACATCTTCGTGGATAGCCTACGGTACTGCCAGCAGCATAAAGGCTTGGAGTTGTATGCATGGTGCCTGATGACTAACCATGCGCACCTCATCATCAGCAGCGAGACCGAAAATCTATCTGGTATTCTGCGCGACTTGAAGCGGCATACGGCCAAACAATTACTACGCGCCATTGAAGAAAATGCGCAGGAAAGCCGCCGCGAGTGGATGCTCTGGATGTTTGAACGCGCCGGTCAGCGCAATGCGCACAATACCAAGTATCAATTTTGGCAGCACAGCAACCACCCCGTCGAACTGCCTTCCAATGACCTGCAACAACAGCGGCTAGCCTATCTCTACCGCAACCCAGTAGTCGCCGGCTTTGTCGATACGCCCGAGGACTTCCTATACAGCAGCGCCCGCAATTACGCTGGCCGCCCCGGCCTACTAGAAGTTTTCCTAATCAATTGAGAGCCTTGGCGCGAGTTTAGGCGTAGCCGTAACTCGTGCCTAGCCCTGACGTGGAGGCTGTGCCTCCACTGCCGCAACGCGGCAAACAACGTCTGCCCAGTCTGTTTCGCTAACCTCGTCTATCGTCGCGTGTCGCTAGCGCGACAGTGGAGGTGCAACCTCCACTTCATAGTTGGTCACGAGTTACGGCTGCGCCTAAACTCGCGCCAGTTTGGGGGCGACAGTGGAGGTACAACCTCCACCTCATAGCTAGGCGCGAGTTACGGCTGCGCCTCAACTCGCGCCAGTTTGGGCTAGATTGAATCTACTTATACTTCATTTATTTTACTTACCGTTTGCGCAAGGATGTGAGTGGCTTTTTCTGATAACCAATCGTATTTAGCTTTAATTTCCTTAGACTTTTCATCTTCGGATTCTATTGAATCACTTATTTTATTCAAACTGTGCGACAGGCTTTTGAATACCTCTAAATATTTCTTCTGCATTAAAGGATGTATTCCGTGTGGGCTTTGTAATAAAAATGCTAAAGAAGTTGCAAGAGATATTTCAAAATAACCGTCTTCAGCATCACCGAAAAGAGGCTTCATTCTCTTATAATTTTCAGAATGAAGCATTAAGGGTACTATGGCATTGTCTATAAGAACTCTAGGGAACTTGGAGAGCTTGGATTCTATGTCGTATGCTCTGACCATAGCGGGCCCAAAAAGCGGCCCATTCTCTTCATGTACTAATTTTCCAACCGTCACGCCCCCACGCATTAAAAGTTGATGCTCGTTCCATAATCGGTAATTTAAGCGTGCAATTAAATCAAAAATAATAAAACAAGTGTCCTCATGGCTTGCATCGCAGCTGATAACTAAGCTATCTGAAAAGTGAGTAACACTCAAAGAATACTGGCTTCTGAACATACTGTTTGCCATAGACAAAAACTTTTGAACTTCAGCAATATCCCTTCCATCAGCTTTAATCACTTCTGTATTTATACTTCCAAAAGATTCTAAGCCAATCTCTTCTGATCTTAGGGAGTTTAAAACCTTATAAAGATTTTCTGCAATACTAAGCTCAGTTTGAGTTTTGGAAATGATATTTCTAAAGCCAAGAATATCAATAAATAAAATGAATCTGTTTTGGTACATAAAAAAGGCTTTTGATAAGTTTAAAAATCGTTCTACATATTCCGCCGATACTGCCCGCCAACCTCAAACAGCGCATTGGTAATCTGCCCTAGGGAGCAGGTTTTCACCGTTTCCATTAGCTCGGCGAAGAGGTTGCCATTCTGCACGGCGATTTGCTGCAAACGCTTCAGGGCGGCGGGGGTGGCGGCGGCGTTGCGGGCGTGCAGGGCGTCGAGCATCGTAATCTGGTACTGCTTTTCCTCCTCCGTGGCGCGGATGACTTCGGCCGGGATGACGGTGGGCGAGCCCTTGGACGAGAGGAAGGTATTGACGCCGATAATCGGGTATTCGCCGGTGTGCTTCAGCATCTCGTAGTGCAGGCTTTCCTCCTGGATTTTGCCGCGCTGGTACATGGTTTCCATAGCGCCGAGCACGCCGCCGCGCTCCGTGATGCGGTCAAATTCGAGCAGCACCGCTTCCTCGACCAGGTCGGTCAGCTCCTCGATGATGAAGGAGCCTTGCAGCGGGTTTTCGTTTTTGGCCAGGCCTAGCTCGCGGTTGATGATGAGTTGAATGGCCATGGCGCGGCGCACGCTTTCCTCGGTGGGGGTAGTGATGGCCTCGTCGTAAGCGTTGGTATGCAGCGAGTTGCAGTTGTCGTAGATGGCGTAGAGCGCCTGCAACGTGGTGCGGATGTCGTTGAAGTCGATTTCCTGGGCGTGCAGCGAGCGGCCCGAGGTCTGGATGTGGTACTTCAACATCTGGCTGCGGGCGTTGGCACCGTACTTCAGCTTCATAGCCTTGGCCCAGATGCGGCGCGCCACCCGCCCAATGACGGCGTACTCGGGGTCGATGCCGTTGGAGAAGAAGAACGACAGGTTGGGCGCGAAGTCGTTGACGTTCATGCCTCGGCTCACATAGTACTCCACGAAGGTGAAGCCGTTGCTGAGCGTGAGCGCCAGCTGGGTAATCGGGTTGGCCCCCGCCTCGGCAATGTGGTAGCCCGAGATGCTGACCGAGTAGAAGTTACGCACCTTCTCGGTGATGAAGTACTCTTGCACGTCGCCCATCAGGCGCAGCGCAAACTCGGTGCTGAAAATGCAGGTGTTCTGGGCCTGGTCTTCCTTCAGAATGTCGGCCTGCACGGTGCCGCGCACCTGGGTCAGGGTCGTGGCCTTGATGGTGGCGTACACGTCGGCGGGCAGCACGTCTGCGCCGGTCACGCCGAGCAGCAGCAAACCCAGGCCGTTGTTGCCCTCGGGTAGCTCGCCCTGATAGCGGGGGCGGGGCTGGTTTTTGGCGGCGAAAATGGCGTCGATTTGCGTGTTTACCTCGTCTTCCAGGCCGTTTTGCTGGATGTACTTTTCGCAGTTCTGGTCGATGGCCGCGTTCATGAAAAACGCCGCCAGGGTCGCCGCCGGGCCGTTGATGGTCATACTCACCGACGTGGCGGGGTGCGAGAGGTCGAAGCCCGAGTAGAGCTTCTTGGCGTCATCGAGGCAGGCGATGCTGACGCCCGCGTTGCCGATTTTGCCGTAGATGTCGGGCCGGTGGTCGGGGTCTTCGCCGTAGAGCGTCACCGAGTCGAAGGCCGTACTCAAGCGCTTGGCGGGCAGGCCCTTGCTCACGTAGTGGAAGCGCCGGTTGGTGCGCTCCGGCCCGCCTTCGCCCGCAAACATGCGGGTAGGGTCTTCGCCCTCGCGCTTGAACGGAAACACGCCCGCCGTGTAGGGAAACTCGCCGGGGAAATTCTCCTGCATGGCCCAGCGCAGGCGGTCGCCCCAGCCGAGGTAGCGCGGCACGGCCACTTTCGGTATCTCGTTGCCCGACAGCGAGGTAGTATGCGTCTTGACCCGGATTTCCTTGTCGCGCACCTTGTACACGTACTCGGGGTTGCGGTAGTTTTGGAGCGTGTTGTCCCAGTTTTCGAGCAGCGCCTGAGCGTCGGCGTCGAGGCGGCGTAGCTGGGTTTGCACGTTTTTGGCGAAGTCCTGGGCCTGGTCGGCGGTGCTGTCGGCGGCGTAGTGCTTGGCCAGGGTCGCAAATGAGCCGGCTACCTCGGCAATGGCCACCTGCTCGGCCACGCGCTTGTCATAAGCGCGGTTGCTCTCCGCGATTTCGGAGAGGTAGCGCGTGCGGCTCGGCGGAATAATGTAGACCTTTTCCGACTGCTCGGCGCTGGCTTCGAGCTGTGAGGCAAACTGCGCGCCCGTCTTTTCTTCCAGCGTGTGGAGGATGGCCCGGTAGAGCCGGTTCATGCCGGGGTCGTTGAACTGCGAGGCGATGGTGCCGAACACGGGCATTTCCTCCAACGGCGAATCCCAGCGCTGGTGGTTGCGCTGGTACTGCTTGCGCACGTCGCGCAGGGCGTCGAGGCCGCCGCGCTTGTCGAATTTATTGAGCGCGATGACGTCGGCAAAGTCCAGCATGTCAATCTTTTCGAGCTGCGTGGCCGCGCCGTACTCGGGCGTCATCACGTAGAGGCTGACGTCAGAGTGCTCGATGATTTCGGTATCGCTCTGCCCGATGCCGCTGGTTTCGAGGATAATCAGGTCGAAGTCGGCGGCCTTCACCACGTCTACCGCGTCCTGCACGTACTTGCTCAACGCCAAATTGCTCTGGCGCGTGGCTAGGCTGCGCATGTACACCCGCGGCGAGTTGATGGCGTTCATCCGGATGCGGTCGCCGAGCAGCGCGCCGCCGGTCTTGCGCTTGCTGGGGTCTACCGAAATGATGGCTAAGGTCTTTTCGGGGAAATCGAGCAGGAAGCGGCGCACCAGCTCATCGACCAGGCTCGACTTGCCCGCGCCACCCGTGCCAGTGATGCCCAGGATGGGGGTACCTTGGGTTTTGCCGGGTGTCAGGAATTGCGTGTCGTTGCGCTCCTGCTGCTGAAAATCAGCTACCAGCTGGCCTTTCACGCGCTCAAATTCCTCGGGGAAATTCTCCGCCGCCGAAATCAAGCGGCCAATGCTGCGGGCGTCTTTCTCCTTTATATGAGTCACCTCGCCATTCAGCTTCTGACCTGTTGGAAAATCGCTTTTTTCCAGCAAGTCGTTAATCATGCCCTGCAGGCCGAGCGAGCGGCCATCGTCGGGCGAGTAGAGGCGGGTGATGCCGTAGCCTTGCAGCTCCGCGATTTCGGAGGGCAGGATAACGCCGCCGCCGCCGCCGAAGATGCGGATGTGACCCGCGCCGCGCTCCTTCAGCAAGTCAAACATGTACTTGAAGTACTCGTTGTGCCCACCCTGGTAGCTAGTGATGGCAATGGCCTGGGCATCTTCCTGAATGGCGCAGTCCACGATTTCCTGCACCGAGCGGTTGTGCCCCAGGTGGATAACCTCGGCGCCGCTGCTCTGAATGATGCGGCGCATAATATTGATGGCCGCGTCGTGCCCGTCAAACAGCGCGGCGGCCGTGACGATGCGAACGTGGTTTTTGGGCTTGTAAGGAGCGGCGGGGGTGGGATGCATGGGGGAGGAGAAGTAGCGCGAAGAAGAAGTCCGCTTCTTGATAATATTGACCAGAAACGGGTCGTTTTGACCGTTCAAAGGTACGAAAAAGCCCCGGCGGCTAGGGAAGTAGAAAGCGCCCTATTGCCTCCAAGTGAGGAAGCATCAGGGATGAATGCTTTAACGTGTTCGCTACCTCAAGCGCCGGTAGGGCAAGCTAACATAGTTGGCCAATGTCACTATCATAGTATTGTGCTATTTTGACGATTCTGCCAAACTATCTGGTAGTTTCACAGCTCAGGCTAAAGTTTTCTGGCTTGGCGTGTCTGTGCTAGGTACGTTCGTGCTGAGTTGAGTCGGTGGTAAGAAGGCCGATTGAGGTGTACACCTACTGAGCGGAAGAAAAAGGATATTTATAATAAAGCTCTTATTAGTAGTATGTTATATAAATAAAAGGCGGTGACGATTGAGGAGGAAAGACGATAATAAGCCTTGCTGTAGCGAGTGGTAACGTAGGCGTGGATAGCTACAAAGGCTATAAAAAGTCCTCCTAGCCTAGGATGAAGTAGTCAATCCTGTTACTTTTGCTCGAAAGCATTCATTAAAAAAACATTGTCTGAGACCTGCGAGAAGAAGTTAGCTTTCCCTTCATGAGGAAAATTATAAACTCAACCGTAAGCCTGGGAGAGTAGGTTATTTTTGAGGCAACTTAACGTGGCCGGGTAGGCTTGCCGGACCGAGGCGCGGGCCCGTCGTAGCTGGTGTATCAGCAGTTGATAAAATTGCCACAGTCTTAAATTTGCTGTGGTCTGATAATCAGTCAATAATTTTAAGTTTGTCGAGCTTGTGTGGGGTTATCAACCTAAAACCCTTTACCTTTGGCCTGCCCGATTGTGATAGCTGCCAAAGGCTGTTGTCTAAAATTAATTATCGCTGCTTCGCTGTTACTAAACCTTCTGATATTTTCTCGTTATTTACCGCACTATAAAAATGAAATTACTAGTTAGCAGTATGACCTTCGCACCCGACCATAGTGGTATATCCATATATGCAACGGATTTTGCAACTTACGCAGCGGAGCAAGGTCATACGGTGACAGTAGTAACAGGCTTCTCTTGGTATCCTAAATGGGTAAAGCGTCCTGAAGACAAACGTAAATTATTCAGGACTGACTTATACAAGGGGATGAAGATACTACGGGGGTATTTATACGTTCCCAAGCGTATAACTACTATAACCAGGATGATTCAAGAGATATCATTCATTCTGTTTGCCTGTATTAACTTCCTACGCGCTGGCAAGCAAGATGTCATCGTAGTTTTCACAACTCCCATCAACCTAGGTTTGGTCGGGGTTCTATTTAAAAAACTGTGGGGAGCCAAACTGCTCATTAATATTCAGGATTTGCAGTTGGATGCCGCTAAGTCCTTAGGTATGCTGGACAAGCTACCTATTACGAATATTATGAATCACCTCGAGCGCTACAGCTACGAGAAGTCCGACCTGGTAAGCTCTATCTCTACGGCAATGGTGGGGCTGATTGACAAAAAAGGAGTAGAAGAAGGACGTCGCTACTTGTGGCCCAACTGGATAGACGTTGCGGAAGCCAACGCACAAGGGGTGAAAAATGGCTTCAGAAATAAATTTCCGCAGTATGCTGATAAGATTATTATTGGCTATGCTGGCAATATCGGCGTCAAGCAGGGTTTGTCGGTGCTGGTAGATTTGTCGGAGCGATTCAAGCATCGGAGCGACCTTATCTTCCTGATTATTGGCCAGGGTGGCGATGCAGATAATCTTAAGAAATACGCCCGGCAAAAGGGTACTACTAATCTGGATTTTATAGATTTTCTGTCGCAGGAAGACTACTATAATTTCCTGTCGGATGCAGATGTAGTATTTCTGTCGCAGAAAAAGGATTCGGGTGATGTTTATTTCCCGTCCAAGCTACTTGGTATAATGGCTAAGGAAAAGCTAACCTTTGTATCGGCCGATACGGAATCCGAAATATATAAGGTTATAACTGAAAACAAGCTCGGGATTTCTTCTGACTTTGGGAAGATAGACCAGTTGGAAAAGCAGCTAAGCGATTATCTAGCTAACCCGCAAAATTTTGAAATTTATAAGAAAAATGCGTACCGCTACGTTCAGCAATTTGACCGGCAGCACGTGCTAAGCAATGTGCTTGAGCAAATTGCGCAAATTAAATAACGTTATAATTTTTATAAGTAAAGCAGAGTAGTACATGACCGATTCTGCTTTTTCGCACAAGCGAAAGCCACTTGTTCTGGTCATCATGGTAAAAATTGAGCATGAAGAAAATTCTTGTTACTGGCTCTAGTGGCCTCATTGGCAGCGAAGTTGTTAGAAAGTATTGTCAAAGTGGTTGGAAAGTATACGGCATCGACAATAATATGCGGGCCGACTTCTTCGGTCCCAATGGCGACACGCGCTGGAATCAGAAGCGCCTGCTGGCTGATTACAACAATTTCGAGCACGTCGAGCTAGACATTCGCGACCGTAAGGGGGTTAGCGAAACGATTGCGGCCATCCGCCCCGACGTTATCGCGCACACGGCTGCCCAGCCCAGCCACGACCTGGCGGCGAGCCGTCCTTTCGACGACTTCGACGTGAACGCGGGTGGTACGCTCAACCTGCTGGAAGCCACGCGCCAGCACTGCCCCGAGGCAATATTCATTCATATGTCGACCAACAAGGTATACGGCGATGCTCCCAATCGCCTCAACCTGAAGGAACTGGATACGCGCTGGGATTTCGCGGATGCGGAGTATTTTGATGGCATCAAGGAAACGTTTAGCATCGACCAGTCGAAGCACTCATTGTTTGGCGCTTCCAAAGTAGCTGCCGACGTGATGGTGCAGGAATATGGTCGCTACTTCAACATTCCGACCTGCTGCCTGCGCGGCGGCTGCCTCACTGGTCCTAACCATTCGGGCGTTGAACTGCACGGCTTCCTCAGCTACCTCATCAAGTGCAACCTGGAAGAGCGCAAGTACACCATCTTCGGCTACAAAGGCAAGCAGGTGCGCGATAACATCCACTCGCACGACGTGGTGAGCTTCATGGAAGCCTTCGTGGACGCCCCCCGTGTAGGCGAGGTGTACAACATCGGGGGGGGGCGCGATAACTCTATCTCCATTCTGGAAGCATTCAGTCTGATTGAAGACATTTCGGGTAAGAAAATGCTCTACGATTACGTCGACCAGAACCGGGCGGGCGACCATATCTGCTACATCTCCGACTTGAGCAAGATGAAGCAGCATTACCCGCAGTGGGATATTACGAAGAACCTGCGCACCACGTTTGAGGAAATTCATCAGTCGTGGCTTGACCGTACGCACGCGTAAGTTAGGCTGCTACCATCAGGTAGCGATTAGCTAACTAGGTGAAATGATAAGGCCGCCAAACTAACAAAAGTTTGGCGGCCTTATTACTTTCGTGTCTTGCATGCGTGCGAGTGGGGCCATACTTGCTAAATGATTTCTGAGAACGCTAGACGAGCTCAGCCACAGAAAGTAAACAGCGCGGGTGTGTATATACTCAGCCCGGAATTACTGGCGGCGCGTGGCTACAGCCGCACGCCGCTGGCCAGCGCCAGCCGCCAGGCTACTAGCGCCAGGCTGGCCAGCATTAGCAGGCCCCCGGCCAGGCGGGTGGGGCTGGGCGTCCATTTTTTCTGATTGAATGACTCCTGGAGGCAGCCCAGTGCCAGGGGCAGCAGCAGTAGCAGCAGGGTGGCGTAACGAAGCCCCTCATTCAGGCTTAGATAAGGCCATTTGCTGAGTGCCAGCAATACCGAGCCCACCAGCCACGGCCCGATAATGGTGGCCCGTACCAACTGCAGCCGGCGCTCAAATTGCAGTACGGTATGCGAGTCCTGGGTTAGCAAAAACACGATGGCCCCCACGTAGCCTAATACCAATTGCCCGGCCGCTAGTAGCAACGCCACTACCATGCTGGGCCAGGTGCCGGTGCCGATAAGCCAGTTGGGCACGTACCACGAGCCCGACTGCGTGATGCTATCAGCCAGCAGCCCGCCCAGCACCGCCCCCAGAGCGTGTAGCACCACCCACAGCAGCAGCAGCTTGGCCAAGCCTCGGCGGTGGCGCTGCCGCTTCCAGTAGAGGCCGAAGGCCAGTGCGCCTACGGCCAGCACCAGGAGCGGGCCAGCGCTGTATACTTGCAGCACTATCGCCTGCGTCCAGCCGCTGTCGCTCAGCTCAAAATGCACGCCGGCCAGGTTCCAGGTGCCGGGCACACCCAGGCGGTGCGCTGCCGCTGCCGTACCCGCCTGATAAAAGAAAGTGATGAATTGATAGGCAAGAAGATAGCAGGCTGTGGAATTGAGGAAAACCACGCGAAACTTGCCGCGTATGGCGGCGGGCGGTAGGTGGGTGGCGTCGGCAGAAGTAGGTTGCACAGCGATAGCTAAATAAGAAAAACAAAGCCCAAACGAATAGCCAAACATACACTCGGCCGGGGCCTAGCGCAGGCACACCAGCACGCGGCGGCGGCCTGCCCGGCGCAGGTGCTGCACCACCTCGGCCAGCCGGGCGGGGGCCAGGGCCGGGCAGCCCCAGCTCTGGATGGGGTGCCGGCCCGCCGCCACGGGCGCGGCGGGCACGTGCCGCCAACTGTGCAGCACTACCGTGCGGGTGGCTAGGTTGGAGGTGCCCGCACTGAGGCCGTGCAGGCGGTAGGCTACGCCGAAGCGCCCGGGATAGGCCTGGGCATAGCTCGTCCAGGCTAGGCCGCGCGAGCTGCAATTGGAATTAATGACGTTGGAGTAGCGCACGCGGCCTTGCCGGTCGGTGCGGCCGTTGAGGCAGGGGGCGGCTACCAGCGCCCGCCCGGTGCGCAGGTCGAGTAGGAAAAAGCGATTCTCAGTGTCGGGGCGCGTCAAATCCACGAAGATGCCGAACCGGCCGTGGTAGCGGGCCGCCTGCGGCTGCCGGGCGCGGGCCGCCCGCAGCTCGGCAGCGTAGCGGGCCAGCGGGGGCACGGGGCTCTGGGTAGCAGTAGGCGGCGGCGACTGGCAGCCCGCCAGCGTCAGCGTGGCCACTAGGCCCAGCAGCGCCAGCAAGGGTAGAGGCAGCCAGCGGCGCAGGGTCGGTTTCACGGGGCTTGGGTAGCTTTTAAATACTGTATAGATAACGAGTGCTGGCTTGGCGCACGCGCCGCTTGGCACCGCCTTCAGCCAATGGCGGAACGCGCGGCGCGGCGCGTACTGTTCAGTAGTCGACGTGGTTCCAAACATACGCCCAGCCGCTAAATAGCCGTATCTTCGTGCGGCGACAAAACTGCCTTTGCATTGAAGAATATCCGTAATTTCTGCATTATTGCCCACATCGACCACGGCAAAAGCACCCTGGCCGACCGGCTACTCGAATTTACGAGCACCGTGGCCAAGCGTGACATGCAGGCCCAGCTGCTCGACAACATGGACCTGGAGCGCGAGCGCGGCATCACCATCAAGAGCCACGCCATCCAGATGCAGTTTCCCTACAAAGGGGAGCTGTATACGCTCAACCTGATTGACACGCCCGGCCACGTCGACTTCAGCTATGAGGTAAGCCGTAGCATCGCCGCCTGCGAGGGGGCGCTGCTCATCGTCGATGCGTCGCAAGGCATTGAGGCGCAAACAATTTCCAACCTTTACCTCGCCATCGGGGCCGATTTGGAAATTATCCCGGTGCTCAATAAAATCGACCTCCCGCACGCCATGCCGGAGGAAGTAACCGACGAAATTGTGGACCTTATCGGCTGCAAGCCGGAGGACATCATCCACGCCTCGGGCAAGGCTGGTATTGGTATCGAGAACATCCTGAACGCCATTTGCGAGCGTATCCCCGCGCCGCAGGGCGACCCGGAAGCCCCGCTGCAAGCCCTCATTTTCGACTCGGTATTCAACTCGTACCGGGGCATCGAGGTGTTGTTTCGCATTAAGAACGGCACCATGCGCAAGGGCGACAAGCTCCGCTTCATGGCCACCGGCAAGGAGTACGGCGCCGACGAAATTGGCGTGCTCAAGCTCAACCAGGAGCCGCGCACCGAGATGAGCGCCGGCAACGTGGGCTACCTCATCTCGGGCATCAAGGAGGCCCGCGAGGTGAAGGTGGGCGACACCATTACGACCGTGGGCAACCCCACGCCGGAGGCCATTCAGGGCTTCGCCGACGTGAAGCCGATGGTTTTCGCGGGCATCTACCCCGTCGATACCACCGAGTACGAGGAGCTGCGTAGTAGCATGGAAAAGCTCCAGCTCAACGACGCCTCCCTGGTGTGGGAGCCCGAAACGTCGGTGGCGCTGGGCTTCGGCTTCCGCTGCGGCTTCCTGGGCATGTTGCACATGGAAATCGTGCAGGAGCGCCTGGAGCGCGAGTTCAACATGACGGTAATTACCACCGTGCCGAGTGTGCAGTTCCACGCCACGGGCTCGAAAGACCAGCAGCTCGTCATCAACGCGCCCTCCGAGATGCCGGAGCCGAATTTGATTAAGCACATCGAGGAGCCCTACATAAAAGCGCAGATTATCACCGCGTCGGAGTATGTGGGGCCGATTATCACGCTTTGCATGGAGAAGCGCGGCATCATCAAGGGCCAGAGCTACCTCACGAGCGAGCGCGTGGAAATGAATTTTGAGCTGCCGCTATCGGAAATCGTGTTCGACTTCTTCGATAAGCTCAAAACCATCAGCCGCGGCTACGCTTCGTTGGATTATGAGCTGATTGGCTACCGCGAGTCGGACATGGTGAAGCTCGACGTGATGCTCAACGGCGAGAAGGTGGACGCTCTATCGGCCATCGTGCACCGCTCCAAAAGCTACGAGTGGGGCAAGCGCCTCTGCGAAAAGCTGCGCGAGCTGCTGCCCCGCCAGATGTTCGACATCGCCATTCAGGCATCCATCGGCCAGAAGATTATCGCCCGCGAAACGGTGAAGGCCCTGCGTAAAAACGTAATTGCCAAGTGCTACGGCGGCGACATTTCGCGCAAGCGCAAGCTGCTCGAAAAGCAGAAAGAAGGCAAGAAGCGGATGCGCTCGGTGGGCTCGGTCGAGATTCCGCAGGAAGCGTTTCTGGCGGTGCTCAAGATTGACTAGTGTAAAAAGCGCGGCTCCGAAAGGGGCCGCGCTTTTTAATTCTGCCAAGGTGACAGAGATTTAATCTTGGTATAGGCATTGTCCAGCCAAGTGTCTATGAAAAATCAAAAACAGAACCCAGCAGAGGCAGAGCTCAAAGCTATTCAATCGGAGCACTACAGTCTTGCTAAACATAGACGTAAAATACTTAAGGCACTTGTACTTGATAAGAAGAAACAGAAAAATCCTCGAAAAAAATAGTATTCAATCTTATAGAATATCATTTGAGGTAAGCTGGCTGCTGTTATTGATATTTACAGCTAGTGCTTCCTGTTTATACGCTGCGCCCGCACCTCCCAAATTACCAGCCCAGGCCAAAGCCCAGCGCCGCGCCCAGCCCGTGCTGCCCGATTCGCTGGCCCAGCGCGTAGAGCGCGCCTATTTCGTGCTGAGCCGCATTAACGGCACGGCCCGCCGCGCTACTAACACCGAAGACCTGAGCGACGACCTGCCCACGGTGGAGGATAACCTCGACGTTATTCGCGAAAACCTCGACCAGTACGGCAACGTGGTGGACGTGAAGCAGTTGCAGATGTACCGCGTGCTGCTGGCCGATATGCAGGCGCAACTGGGCGAGTGGCGCACTACCCTGGCCGACGGCGGCAAGCAACTCGCGGCCATGCAGGCCCGGCTCGATACCCTGGCTACTCAGCTGCCGCCCGCCGCCCAGCGCCCGCCCACTACCACGCCCGTGGGCCGCGCACTGGCCCGCCTCCAAACTAAGGAGGACCAGGCCACCGCGCTGCTGCGCCGCAGCCGCCAAACCGTAACCGGCCTGCAAACCCGCGTGTCGGACGGCTACATCCAGGTGCTGGAGCTGCAAGACGTGGTGCGCGAGCAGATGGGCCGCTTTAACCGCCGCAGCAGCCGGGCCGAACTGCCGCCGCTATGGCACCCCAGCCGCATCGTGGCCGACGAGGAAACGAGTGCGCTCGTGCGCCAGTCCTACGCCGCCCAGCGCTCGCTGGTGAGCTATTACTTCGCCGAAAACTGGGACTACTGGGTGTGGATGGCGCTGCTGGCGCTGGCCTTTTTCGGGTGGGTGTTCACCAATTTTCGGGTGCTGCGCCGGGCGGCGGCCGAGGCCGCCCCGGCCGCCGAGCCGCTCAAGTTGCCCGAGCACCGGCTGTACTACCTGCGGCCCGTGCCGGTGGCGTCGGCGCTGCTGGTAGTGTTTAGCCTGGCCCCGTTTTTCGATTTGAATGCGCCGGCCGCTTACACGGCGTTGCTGCAACTGCTGCTGCTGGCCGTGACATCGGTGCTGGGCTGGCGCAGCTGGCCCCGGCCGCTGTGCTGGTACTGGCTGGGCATCGTGGGGGCGTTTTTCGCGCTCACCTTTGCCTACGCTACGCGGGCGCCGGGGCTGGGCGCGCGTTGGGCCGAAGTACTACTCAATGGCGCGGCGGCCGGGCTGGGCTGGCAGTTCTGGCGCTTTTTGCGGCGGCGCAAGCTGCTGGCGGCCTTCGTGCGGCCGGTGGCGCTGCTGTTCGTGGGCTTGCAGGTGCTGGCCGTGCTGGCCAATGCCTACGGCCGCGTGAGCTTGGCTAAGATGTTCAGTACCACGGCTATTTTCGGGCTCACGCAGGGCGTGGCGCTGTCGGCCTTCGTGCGGGTATGCACCGAGGCGTTTTTCTTGCAAGTGCAGCGCAGCCGGGTGGCCGGTGGGGCCAGCGCCCGGTTTAGCTTCGGCAAGCTGGAGAGCGGCCTGCGCAAGGCCCTCACGGCGGTGGTAGGTATGCTCTGGCTGATGCTGTTCACCAACAACCTCAACCTCTACAACCTGCTTTACCGCACCAGCGAGCACGTGCTCACGGCCCCGCACAGCCTGGGCAGCACCACGTTCACGCTCGGCAATATTTTGCTGTTCGTAGGTATCGTGCTGGCTACCATTCAGCTACAAAAGTACGTGGGCTACTTCTTTGGCGAAACCGACGACGACTTCAACGCCGACACCGACCGCAAGGGCTCCTGGATGGTGGCCATCCGGCTGGGCATCCTGGCGGTGGGGCTGCTGCTGGCCACGCTGGCCTCGGGCCTGCCGGTCGATAAGATTGCCATCGTGCTGGGCGCGCTCGGCGTGGGCATCGGCCTGGGCTTGCAGAATATTATTAATAACCTAGTGTCGGGCGTGATTCTGATTTTTGAGCGGCCGTTTCAGGTCGGCGACTACATCGAGGTCAACGGTAAGGCCGGCCGGGTGAAAGATATCGGCATTCGGGCCAGCAAGCTTATCTCGCAGTCGGGCTCGGAAGTAATTTTGCCCAACGGCGACTTGCTCTCGGGCCACGTTATCAACTGGACGCTGAGCAATAACCACATTCGCAGTGAGTTGGCCATTAATCTTGGCCCCGATGCCGACCTCGACCAAGCCCGCCAGCTCATCAGCGCCGAAATTCTGAACCACCCCAATACGCTGCACAAAGTGGCCCCCGAAATTCTGCTCAGCAACGTCAACCCCCAGGGCTACGACCTGAAAGTGCAGTTCTGGATAAACAACATTCGCCAGGAGCAGGTGCTGAAAAGTGAGCTGCTGGCCAGCATCTATCAGCAGCTTACGCAGGCTGGTATTGCTATGCGGTAATTGTTGCGCGGACTTTAACTGCGTTGACCTTCGGTTGTAGTCCGCGATGTTAAGCTTTCATTTTACTAAAGTCGCGGACTACAAAGTCCGCGCAACATATTCCCCCATGCCCGAAAACACCCCGCACCTCATCGACGGCAAGCAAACCGCCGAAGACATCAAAATTGAAATCGCTGCTGAAGTAGCCCGCCTCAAAGAAGCCGGCCAGAAAGTGCCGCACCTCGCCGCCATCCTGGTAGGCCACGACGGCGGCTCCGAAACCTACGTGCGCAACAAAGTGCTGGCCTGCGAGCGCGTGGGCTTCGCCAGCACGCTGCTGCGCTTCGAGGATGATATTACGGAAGCCGAGCTGCTAGCCCAGGTGCAGCAACTGAACGAGGACGCTGATATCGACGGCTTCATCGTGCAATTGCCGCTGCCCAAGCACATCGACGCCGACAAGGTTATCGAGGCCATCCGGCCCGAGAAGGACGTGGATGGCTTTCACCCCATTAACCTGGGCCGCATGGTGGCCGGGCTGCCGGCCCTGCTACCCGCCACGCCCTCGGGTATCGTGGAGCTGATGGCCCGCGCCGGCATCAAAACCAGCGGCCAGCACGCCGTGGTTATCGGCCGCTCCAACATCGTAGGTACGCCGGTAAGTATCTTGCTGGCCAAGAACTTAGAGACGGCCAACTGCACGGTGACGCTCTGCCACTCGCGCACCAAAAACCTGCCCGAAATTGTGCGCCAGGCCGATATCATCGTGGCCGCCATCGGCCGCCCCGAGTTTGTGACGGCCGACATGGTGAAGCCCGGTGCGGTGGTTATCGATGTGGGCACTACCCGCGTAACGGACGCCAACAAGAAATCGGGCTTCAGCCTGAAAGGCGACGTAAACTTTGCCGAAGTAGCGCCGCTGGCCTCGCGCATCACGCCCGTGCCGGGCGGCGTAGGCCCGATGACCATTGCCATGCTGCTGCTGAACACGCTACGCGCGGCCAAGGGCGAGGTGTATCCGAAGTAGTCCTCGCCAAGCGCGAACCTCATCCCTTGGCCCCCTCTCCAAAAAAGAGGAAGGACTAGTTTTGAATTTTAGTCATCATTTCTAAAAGCTAGAATTAGAGCTAGTCCCCCCTCTTTTTTGGAGAGGGGGCTAGGGGATGAGGTTCACGTAAGGCGAGCCCGCCTACTCGCCGCCCACGGCCGCCACCGGGCGGCGGGCGGTGAGGGTAGACCCAGCGCTCGCGGCCCCGATGCAGCCCACCGCCAGCCACTGCGTGGGCGTAAGCTGCTCGCCGAGCAGCCCCCAGCCCGAGAGGGCTGCCGCCACGGGCTCCAAACTCATGAGAATGCTGAAGGTGCGGGCGGGCAGCTTGCGCAGGGCCTGCATCTCCAGGGTGAAAGGCAAAATACTGGAAAACAGCGCCAGCAGCCCCGCCAGCAACAGCAAGTGCGGCGTGAGCAGCAGCAAGCTGCCGCTGGCGATGCCGAAGGGCAGCACCGGCAGCGCGGCCACCGCCATGCCAATGGCTACTGCCTGCGTGCCCGGCAGCACGGCGGCTGTGCGCTGGCCCAGCACGATGTACACCGCCCAGCAGCCCCCGGCCGCCAGCGCGAAGCCCATGCCCACCATATCGGGACCCTGCCCGCCCCAGGGCGCAAGCAAGGCAATGCCCAGGCCCGCCAGCAGCGCCCACGCTACCTCGTACCAGCGGCGGGCCCCGGCCAGCGCCAAGCTCAGCGGCCCCACAAACTCCAGCGTCACGGCCAGCCCCAGCGGAATGCGGGCCAGCGCGCAGTAGAAAAAGAAATTCATAAGCCCCAGCGCCAAGCCGTAGGGTACCACCGCTCGCCACTGCGCGGGTTGCAACTGGCCGAAGCGGGGCCGCATTACGGCCAGCAGCACCAAGGCCGAGATACTGATGCGCAGCGTGGTAGTGCCCGCCGGCCCCAGCACCGGAAACAACCCTTTGGCCAAGGCCGCCCCGCCCTGCACACTCAAAATAGCAAACAAAACCGACGGCACCGCCGGCAACGAAAAACGCGAATCAGACTTCATTTAAACTATCCCCAAACCCCGCAGCCGCATGGTTCGGAGCTGCAAAGGTCCGTCATAAGCGCGTAGTCGCCCGCATTATGTCGTAAATTTGAGCAACCGGAACCCCCGGTTGCGCCGTGGGCGTTGACGTAAGTCGCGCCCTTTTTTTAGTTGAGTATGTCAGGAGTTACCGATTTTTTAAGTCAATTGCCCATCCTCGGGGCCAGCGAAACCGTGGCCGCGCCCGGCACGGTATTACCCGTGATGGAGCAGTTTTATACCATTCAGGGCGAAGGATTTAACACCGGACGGGCGGCCTACTTCATCCGCCTCGGCGGCTGCGACGTGGGCTGCGTGTGGTGCGACGTGAAAGAATCGTGGGATGCCGACGCCCACCCGCGCCAGGCCGTGGCCGACCTCGTGGCCGCCGCCAGCAAGTTTCCCGGCCGTAATGTCGTGATTACGGGCGGCGAACCGCTGATGCACAACTGTTTACCACTGACAAAAGCCTTGCAGGAAGCTGGGTTTAAAACCTGGATTGAAACCAGCGGTGCGCACCCGCTCAGCGGTAACTGGGACTGGATATGCGTGTCGCCCAAGAAGTTTAAGGCCCCGCTGCCCGAAGTGCTAGCCCACGCCGACGAGTTGAAAATCATCGTCTTCAACGACAGCGACTTCAAGTGGGCCGAGGAGCACGCGGCCCTGGTGCCCACCACCACGCGCCTCTACCTCCAGCCCGAATGGAGCCGCGCCGCCCGCATGACGCCCGCCCTCATCGACTACGTGAAGGCCAATCCGCGCTGGCAGGTATCGCTGCAAACCCATAAATACCTCGACATTCCGTAGGCTGGGGCAGGCGCAAGCCGCATCTTTGTGATTCGCCGGTGAAGTTTCGGTGGAACGGCCCGGTAGTGCGGGCCGTTAGCCGGACAGGCCAGCTGTGGCCCGCCGCGTTTTGCGCTTGCTTTTCCCACCTTATGTTGCCTAAAATCCTGCTCCCGGCCGGCTTGCTGCTGGCTCTGGCCTCCGCGCCGGCCCTGGCCCAAACGACGGTGCCCGCCAGCGTCACCGATAACAAGGCCCGCAGCCTCTACGAAAAAGCGCAGCTGCTGTACCGCCGCGACCGCCAGCCCCAGCAGGCGCTGCTAGTCTGGAACCAGCTCACCGAGAAGTACCCGGATTATGGCGAGCCCTACCTGCGCAAAGCTTCGCTGCTGCTTACCCTCGGCGACCAGCCCAGGGCGCTCGAAGCCTACAAAATCGGCCTCAGCAAGCTGCCCGTCGAGGCCAGCCACGCCACCGACTACCTGGTGCTGGGCCAGCTCGCCAGCCGGGTGGGCGACTATGCTACCGTGCGCCAAGCTTATACCAACTATCTCAGCCTCAATCCGACTGATAAGAAGCAGGTAGCCAACGCCAAAATTCAGCTGCAAAACTGCGACTTTGCGGCCGAGGCCATGGCGCACCCCACCGGCGCGGCCCCCACGCGCCTGCCCGCGCCGCTCAACCAATACCGGGCGCAGTATTTCCCGGTGCTCACGGCCAATAACCGCTCGCTGGTGTTCACGTTGCGGCGCAATGCCGAGCAGCCGGGCCGCGAAAACGAGGATTTGCTTATCAGCTCGGTCGATAGCACCGGCAAGTTTGGCGCGCCCAAGTCGATTTCGCAGGAAATAAACTCCAAGGAAAATGAGGGCGCGGCCACAATTTCGGGCGATGGCAAAACGCTGGTTTTCACGGCTTGCGACCGCCAGGGCGGCGTGGGCAACTGTGACCTCTACCTCTCGCACCTGCGCGGCAGCAAGTGGTCGCCCCCGCGCAACCTCGGCATCCTGGTCAATTCCAAGCAGTGGGACGGCCAGCCCTCGCTCTCGGCCGACGGCCGCACGCTCTACTTCTCCTCGAACCGGGGCGGCGGCCTCGGTGGCTACGACCTCTACGTGAGCACCGTCGGCCCCGATGGCACCTGGACCGCCCCGCGCAACCTCGGCGCGCCCGTGAATACGCCGTTTGATGAGGAAGCGCCCTTTATCCACGCCAGCGGTACTACGCTCTACTTCGCTAGCAACGGCCTGCCGGGGCTGGGTAGCTCCGATATTTTTCGGACCGAGCTGAGCGATAAGGGCGAATGGAGCGCCCCGCGCAACTTGGGCTACCCCATGAACACGTTTGCCCGCGAGGCCTCGCTGTTCATCAGCTCCGACAACCGCCGCGCCTACTACACCCGCACCGAGCCGCCGCAGCCCGGCGATGCACCCGGTATTCCGGCCCCCATCATGCTCTACGGCAGCGAGGTGCCGGCCAGCGCCCGCGCTCGCGAGACCAGCACCTACGCCCAGGGCCGCGTGTTCGACGCGCTTACCAAGAAGCCCATTGAGGCGATGGTGCAGCTATTCGACTTGAATAGCAACGCCTTGACCCAACAGGTGTACTCCGACATCGAAACCGGCGAGTACACCGCCGTGCTTAATGAGGGCCGCGCCTACGCCATGTACGCCGCCGCGCCCGGCTACCTGCTCAAAAGCCTCAATTTCGATTATTCCGGCAAGCAAAACTTCGACCCGCTGACGCTCGATATCTACCTCGACCCCGCCAAAAGCGGCCGCAGCGCGGTGCTGAATAACCTGTTTTTCGACTCCAACCAAGCCGTGCTCAAGCCCCGCTCGCGCACCGAGCTCGACCGCCTCGTGGAGTTTTTGCGCCAGGATGCCAGCCTGCGCGTGGAGGTAGCCGGCCACACCGACAACGTGGGTACGCCCGCCGCCAACCTCAGCCTCTCGCAGCGCCGTGCCCAGGCCGTGTTCGACTACCTCACCAAGCACGGCGTGCCCGCCACCCGCCTGCGCGCCAAAGGCTACGGCGAAACCAAGCCCCTGGCTACCAACGACACCGAGGCCCACCGCGCCCAAAACCGCCGCATCGAGCTACGGATTTTGTAAGCCGCAATTCGCCATCAGAGTGGCAATAGCGCCGCGTAGCGGTGCCCGGTTTGTAGCTCCAACAAGCAGAAGCAGCAAGTGCCGCGTAGCGGTGCCAGAACATAAGAAGGCGTTTTCTGGCACCGCTACGCGGCACTTTCATATTATCCGCTTCTTGTCCTACAAACCTTACACCGCTACGCGGCGTGCCTCGGCAAAGAATTCCTATCTTAAAGCAAGGCTTTAATGAAGTGAAAATATCGTAGGATTCTCCTAACAAAATGTAGTGCCCGCCTCAGTGCGGGCATTTTTATTGGCTCTAGCCTTGCTTTTTCAAATAGAAATAAAGGTCATATAATGAGACGCTTATAAATTTAAGGAAAAACATGTGAATTAAAAAAGTACTAGGTTGGGTCGATTTTGTGCAAAAAATAAAAAGCCTGTATGTTTGGAATCAGTTGCCCCGGCCAACGAGCCCCGACGCTCGGCAGCCGTTTGCTAGTCACCAATTTTTTTCCAACCCAACCCTTTTTATCTCATGAAGAACCTCCTTGCCGCCGCTTGCCTCACGGCCGGCCTCACCAGCGCCACGCCCGCCACCGGCCCCGGCGACGAACCCAAGAGCTACCCCAAGTCAGTGGCCATTCATGCCACCGCGCTCACCCAGGCGCTGGCCCAGCGCATCCACTTCAACGAGGGCCAGTACGTGCAAATCAAGAAGCTGCACCTCAACTACCTCGAGCAGCGCCGCCAGCTGGAGTTTGAGCTAAAGCTGGCCAACGCCCCCGCCGCCGAGCGCGACGAGCAGCTGGCGCCCTTGCAGCGCCGTTACGAGCAGGCCCTCAGCAACCTGCTCGACCCCGGCCAGCGCGTAGCTTATCAGCAGTTGCGCGCCTCATTCACGGCGCACCGGCTGTAATGTAGTTTGGCTGCCGCCGATGAAGCTGAAGCCGCGTCAGTGGCAGCCAAAAGAACCTACTCATGAAAAAATTTGAATACCATTTGCTGGAAACGGAAAGCCGATTTTTTAAAGGCCTGGACTACAAGCACCTTAACGAGCAACTCAACCAGCTGGGTAGCCTGGGCTGGGAGGTCGTAACAACCGCGCCCATAGCTGCCGCTGGCTCTACCGCCGGCCTGCTCATCACGCTCAAGCGAGAACTGCCGGAGTAGGGCAGGCCTAACGCAAAAACAGCCCACCAAAAAGGTGGGCTGTTTTGTTAATCTGGTCGATAAGTAGCTTACGCGCGCTCGGCCATCGGCTTGTAGTCGCGCTCGGTGGCACCCACATAAATCTGGCGGGGGCGGCCGATGGGCTCCTTGTTTTCGCGCAGCTCTTTCCACTGGGCAATCCAGCCGGGGAGGCGGCCCAAGGCAAACATCACGGTGAACATTTCGGTGGGGATGCCCAGGGCTTTGTAGATGATGCCCGAGTAGAAGTCCACGTTCGGATACAGCTTGCGGTCGATGAAGTACTGGTCGGTGAGAGCGGCCTGCTCCAGCTCCTGCGCGATTTTCAGCAGTGGGCTGTCTTGCTTGCCCAGGGCTTGCAGCACCTCGTCGGCGGCCTTTTTGATGATTTTGGCGCGGGGGTCGAAGTTCTTGTACACCCGGTGGCCGAAGCCCATGAGGCGGAACGAGTCGTTCTTGTCCTTGGCCTTGGCGATAAACTTGCTGGTATCGCCGCCGTCGGCCTCAATGGCTTCGAGCATCTCGATAACTTCTTGGTTGGCACCGCCGTGCAGGGGACCCCACAGCGCGTTCACGCCCGCCGATACCGAGCCGTAGAGGCTGGCATTGGCCGAGCCCACGAGGCGCACGGTGCTGGTCGAGCAGTTTTGCTCGTGGTCGGCGTGCAGGATGAGTAGCTTGTTTAGTGCGCTCACTATCACCGGGTTGTGCTGATACTGCTCGGTGGGGTAGCTGAACATCATGTACAAAAAGTTCGACGTGTAGTCGAGCTCGTTGCGCGGGTACACGTAGGGGTGGCCCACCGAGTTCTTGTAGCTCCAGGCCGCGATGGTGGGCAGCTTGGCGATGAGGCGCACAATGTTGAGGTTCAGCTCTTCCTTGCTCAGCTCGGGTGCGATGCTCTTGGGGTAGAACGCGGTGAGCGAACACACGATAGACGCTAGAATGCCCATCGGGTGGGCCGACGACGGGAAGCCGTCGAGAATCTTGCGGATGTCCTCGTGCACCAGCGAGTGCTGGGTGATTTCGTAGCTGAACGCATCGAACTCGGCCTGCGTGGGCAACTCACCATAAATCAGCAGGTAAGCTACTTCCAGGAAAGTCGATTTTTCGGCCAGCTGCTCGATGGGGTAGCCGCGATAGCGCAGAATGCCTTCCTCGCCATCCAGGAACGTGATGGCGCTTTTGGTGGCGCCGGTATTCTTATAACCCGGGTCGTAGGTAACGTAGCCGGTCTGGTCGCGCAGCTTGCCGATGTCAAATGCCTTTTCGTGCTCGGTGCCTTCGATAACCGGCAAGCTGATGGTCTTGCCGTCGAGGGTGAGTTCAGCAGTTTCTGCCATTGTGCTAGGAGAAGAGTGGGTGGAGTAAGTCAGGGATTTTTCTGGGCGCTAAGCTAGTGCATAGCCTGCGAGCCGAGAAGCTTTGTGGCGAGTTGCGCCCGTATGCAGTACCATTGGGGCTGGCTTTAGGTTTCTATAAGCAGCTAGAAATAAGCCAAAAGTCTCATTGATAACGTTTGCACGAATTACAGCTTTGCTTGAAGCAGAGCACCTTATTTGCCGATGCAAAACTGGGTGAAAATGCTCGTCAGCAGGTCGTCGGTCGAGATGTCGCCCGTTATTTCGCCCAGCGCGGCGAGGGCGTGGCGCAGGTCGGCCGCCAGCAATTCGGTGCCCCGCCCGGTGGCCAGGCCCTGTTGCACGGCGGCCAGGTGCCCGGCGGCGGCTTCCAGGGCGCGGGCGTGCCGCACGTTGGTGACGATGGTGGCGGTGCCGGTGGTGGCCAGGCCCGCGCCGCGTACCTGGGCTAGCAGGGCTGTTTGTAGCTCCTCCAGCCCTTGGCGCTGACCAGCGGAGATGAGGAGGGTTTCTGGTTTGGCTTGCGCCGACGTTCCGTTCTGGTTTCTGGTTTCTGGTTGTTCAGGACCATCGGCTGCTGGTTGCGGAATGACAAAGGCAGCTAGCTGCGCGGGCGTGGCGGCGTCCTGCTTGTTGCCCACTAATAGCACCGGCAGCTTAGGGTGCGCGGCCGTGAATTCGGCCAAATCGGCCTGTACCTCGGCGGGCGTCGTGGTGGTCAGGTCGAAGAGATAGAGTAGCAGCGCCGCTTGCCCGATGCGCTGGCGCGTACGCTGCACGCCGATGGCCTCGACCTCGTCGGCGGGGTTATCGCGCAGGCCGGCCGTGTCTACGAAGCGGAAGCGCAGCCCGTCGATACTCACTTCATCCTCAATAAAATCGCGGGTAGTGCCCGGAATGGCCGACACGATGGCGCGCTCCTCGCGCAGCAGCGCGTTGAGCAGCGTAGACTTGCCCGCGTTGGGCCGCCCGGCAATGACGGTAGTAATACCGTTCTTAATCACGTTGCCCAGCTCAAACGAGCGCAGTAAGCCGTTCACTACTCCCTGCACCTCCGTGAGCAGCCGTGTGAGGCCGGTGCGGTCGGCAAACTCCACGTCTTCCTCGCCAAAATCCAGCTCCAGTTCCAGTAGCGCGGCAAACTTGATAAGCTGCCCGCGCAGGTCGCGCAATTCATCCGAAAAGCCGCCCCGCAGTTGATTCAAAGCTACTTGGTGCGAAAGCGCCGAGTCGGCGGCGATGAGGTCCGCCACGGCCTCAGCCTGGGCCAGGTCGAGCGCGCCGTTGAGGAAGGCGCGCTTGGTAAACTCGCCGGCCTCGGCCAGGCGGGCACCCTGGCGCAGGAGCGCCGCCAGAATCTGGCGCACGATAAAATCGGAGCCGTGGCCGGAGATTTCCACCACGTCTTCGCGGGTGTAGGAGCGGGGCGCGCGGTAGAGCGCGGCCACTACCTCATCCAGAATCTGGCCGGTAGCGGGGTCGCGCAGGGTGCCGTAGTGCAGCGTGTGGCCGGGCTGGGCGGCCAGGTTTTTCTTCGAGAAAAGCGCCTGGGTGATGGCCACGGCCTGGGGGCCGGAAAGGCGCACCACGGCCAGCGCGCCCGCGCCGGGCGGCGTGGAAAGGGCTACTATCGTATCTGTCAGCACAACGGATTAGTCGGATTTAGCGGATTGGTTGGATTTTGTAGGCGCGCCGGGCGCTGGCCGCAGTTTAGCGAAACGCAGCGGCGCGACTGCCGCTAGTGGTTAGCCGCTACTTTATGTTACAAACAAATTGCGCCCGACTTCGGCCGAAATCAGAACCGTGCGCTCGCGGTTTACCCGCAGCTCTAACGAGTTATCGAAGCTGACCTTGTCCAGTACTTTAAGCTGCGCGCCCAGCGCCAGGCCTACCTTGTCGAGGTATTGGAGGAAGGGCGCGGAGGTGTCTTTGACGGCCGCCAGCGTGCCCCGGTCGCCGATTCCGAGGTCGGCGAGCAGGCGGTGAGTAGGGCGGCGCACCGCGCCATCGGCGGCCGGAATGGGGTCGCCGTGCGGGTCGAAGGTAGGGAAGCCCAGAAACTCGTCGAGGCGCTGCATCAGCAGCGGCGACTGCACGTGCTCCAGCTCCTCGGCCACCTCATGCACCTCATCCCAATTAAAGCCCAACTGCTGCACCAGAAACACCTCCCACAGCCGATGCTTGCGCACGGTGAGCAGCGCCAGCCGCCGGCCCTCGGCCGTGAGTTGCACGCCGCGGTACTTCTCGTAGCGCAGTAGCTCCTTCTCGGCCAGCCGGCGCAGCATGTCCGTGACCGAGGCCGCGCGGGTCGTGAGCGCCGCCGCGATGCGGTTGGTGCTTACGTCCTGGCCCGGCTCGGCTTCGGCCAGCTTATAAATGGCTTTAAGGTAATTCTCTTCGGTAATTGTCATTTAACAATTAACATTTATCATTTAACAGCCCGCCAAACATGCATTGCCCGAGCAGAAAACAGGGTAAGGAAAAGAAGTTGTTAAATGTTAATTGATAACTGTTAAATGTAACTACCATTTAATCAGCGCCGAGGCCCAGGTAAAGCCCGAGCCGAACGCGGCTAGGCACACGAGGTCGCCGCGCTTTACGCGGCCTTCCTGCACGGCCTCGCTGAGGGCGATAGGAATGCTGGCGGCGGTGGTATTGCCGTAGCGCTGGATGTTGCTGAAAATCTTCTCGTCGGGCAAGCCCATCTTCTGTTGCACGTACTGCGTGATGCGCAGGTTGGCCTGGTGCGGAATGAGGATGTCGATGTCCTGCGGCTGGTGGCCGTTCTGGTCGAGCGCCTCCTTTATCACCTGCGGAAAGCGCACCACGGCGTGCTTAAACACGTTTTGGCCATTCATGTAGGGGTACATGCCCTCGCGGTTTTCGGCTACGAAATCGGTGCGGTTTTCGCGGTTCGCGCCGGGCTCTTTCACGATTAATTCCTCGGCAAACTCGCCCTGCGCGTGCAGGTGCGTGCTCAGGATGCCGTGGTTTTCGTCGCGGGCTGGGCGCAGCACCACCGCGCCCGCGCCATCGCCAAAAATGACCGACACGGCCCGGCCGCGCGTGCTTTTGTCGAGGCCCGAAGAATGAATTTCGGAGCCTACCACTAGCACGTTGTCGTACATGCCGGTGCGGATAAACTGGTCGGCCACCGACAAGGCGTAGATGAAGCCCGAGCACTGGTTGCGCACGTCAAGCGCGGGGCAGTTGTTGGTCATGCCCAGCTCGCGCTGCATCAGCACGCCCGAG
This sequence comes from uncultured Hymenobacter sp., assembly GCA_964277755.1. Lineage (GTDB taxonomy): Bacteria > Bacteroidota > Bacteroidia > Cytophagales > Hymenobacteraceae > Hymenobacter. The sequence goes on along the minus strand of CAXYJY010000057.1, from coordinate 27,474 downwards.
CCCGGAAAGAAGTAATCGGGTGAGAGCGTGGCAAATACAATAAGCTGCACCTCGTTGGCCTCAAGGCCAGCCATGGCCAGCGCCCGGCGCGAGGCCTCGGCACCCATGCCGGCCGTTGTGTCTTTGCCTTCCTCAAACCAGCGCCGCTCCTGGATGCCCGTGCGCTCCTGAATCCAGGCGTCGGAGGTTTCCATCATTTCTTCGAGGTCGGCGTTTTTGACCACGCGGTCGGGCACATAGTGGCCCACGCCCGCAATTTCGGCGCGGCGCAAAGTAGCAAGAGAAGCCATTGGTAGTGAGTGGGTAGAGGGGTGGGAGGGACGAGTAAAGCTGCCAGCCAGCGCCAGCGACCCAGGCGGGCCGCCCGCGAAAAGAACCGCAAAAGTACCTCCCTGGGGCTACGCTTGGGCGGGCGCAAAGGTGGCGGCCGGGAAAAGGCTTTGCACCAAATGCCCTAATTTTTTGCCCTCTCCAGCCCACAGCACCGCCTCGGTGGGCGGGCCACTAGGGTAAAAATCGGCCGTGGGCAACGCCGCCGCCATCTGCGCCGCCGCTGCGGTCGGTTGCTCAAAATCGACTACCAGCCCGGCGCTATGCTGCCGCACCAGTCCGGCCCACAGTGGGTTGGCCGGCACCAGCACCGGCAGGCCGTGGGCCAGGTACTCAAACAGCTTGGTGGGCCGGCAGCGCGCCGTGCTGGGGTGCGGCCGGTAGGGCAGCAGCCCGAGGTGACTGCGCCTGATTTCGGCCACGATGGCGGCGTGCGGCACCAGTGCGGCCCCGCCAATGAGTGTTAGCCAGTCGCTTTCAGCAGCGGCTACTCGCTGTAAATCAGACAGTAGCGCCGGCTGTTGGCAAAAGCCGATAACCGTGAGCTGCACCCCACCCGGCCACGCCGCCGTGGTACGCAGCTGCCGCGCCAGCGCGATGGCCTCGCGCACCCCATTCAGCTCCGAGATGGTGCCCGAAAAGAGTAGCCGCAACGGCGCGGTGGGCGCGGGCAGCGGGCGGGCGGCGCGGGGCAGTACCTCGCCGGGCTGCGGCTGGTATTTATTTTCGAGTAGCAGCACGCGGCCGGTAGGTAGCGCACTAAGGAAGGGTAGCTCGTCGATGTAGCTGGCTTCGGCCAGCAGCAGGGCGGCGGCGCGGCGGGCGGCGGCGGCCTCTACGCGGCGCAATAGGCTGGCCAGTAGGCCGCGTACGGCGGCCGGATACACGCCCTGGCTGCGGATGTTGAGCGCGTAGTTTTCTTGGATGTCGTAGATAAACTGCCGGCCGCGCCCCAGCCGCTGCCACAGCAGCGTGAGGGGCAGCAGCTCGGGGGCGGCCACTACCACCAGCGCGGGCTGAGCCCGGCGCAGTAGCTGCCAGTAGCGCACCTGGGCCAGCAGCCGCCTCAAGCTCAGGCGCGAGCCGCGCAGCAAGCTTACAAACCGAAAACTGCTTGGCGCGGCGGGCGGGGCCGCCTGCCGGCCCGCGACCCACATGCAGGCCGTGGGTAAGGTGGCGGCCACAGTGCGCGCCAGCTTGCCATGCAAGCGGGTGTCATCCAAAGGCTTGAGGACGGACGCCAGCAGCAGCGGGGGCGAAAAATGGGAAGGAGAGTCGAACATGGGCAGCGCTGCGGCGGCCGAGCTAGCGGTCGGGCCCAACGTAGCGGAGCGTAAAAATAGCCGCTGGCGCTGCTTGGCGGCCGGGCAGCGTGGGGCGGGCTATTGGTTCCGCTTAGTAGATTTTAGGCGGAATTAGTAGGAGTATTCAGCTATATTTGGCCGAAGGTCCATGCTAATGGCACCACTTAAAAATACCCGTTTTTCTTATTGTATCTTTTCTCTATGAAAACATTCCTGCACCCTACGCGCTGGCGGCTGCTGGCCGTATTAGTAGTAAGCAGCTTGGCGGGCTGCCGCTCCGAAGATGAGCCCCAGCCCACGCAGCCCAGCGGGCAAGACCTGTTCGTGTCGGCGCAGATGGTCGTTACCATCCCCAAAACGCAGGCGCAGGCCTTGGCCACGCTGGCCGGCTTCGGCGCATTCGCGTCGCAGATTCAGTACGATGCCACGTACTACAAGATGGTTTACAAAACCACTTATAAGGGGCAGCTTATCCAAGTGTCGGGGCTGCTGGGCGTGCCGCTCAACACCACCAAAACGCCCGCGCTGCTGAGCGCGCAGCACGGTACTACGTTCAAGCAGAGTGAGTCACCGTCGAACTTTCCGAGTACCTTCACGGGCTTCGAGCTGTTTGCCAGCGCGGGGTTCGTCACGGTCATTCCCGATTTTATCGGGCTGGGCGTGTCGGGCAACGTGCCGCAGCCTTACTACGATAAGGCAACTTCGGCCGGGGCGGTGGTCGACATGATAAAGGCGGCCAAGTTTTACTTGCAGCAGCAAAATATCGCCATTAATAAAAACCTGTTTTTGCTGGGCTACTCGGAAGGCGGCTACGTGACGATGGCCGCGCAGCAGGAAATCGAAACCAACGCCCAGCACGGCCTTACGCTCACGGCCGCCGCCGAAGGCGCGGGTGGCTACGACCTCAACGGCATGCTCAACGGCGTGGCGGCGGTGCAGAATTACGCCACGCCCTCCTACCTGGCGCTCATCCTGTACGGCTACAACGACGCCTACGGCTGGAACCGGCCCATTTCCGATTTCTTTCAGGCACCCTACGCCGCCCGTATTCCGGGCCTGCTCGACGGCACGAAGGACCGGACGACCATCGAAGCCCAACTCACGACCAGCCCCGTCGCGCTGTTTACGCCTGCTTTCTACGCCGCCCTCGGCACCACCAGCGGTGAGCCGGTACTGCGGCAAAAGCTCGCCGATAACAGCTTCGGTGGCTGGTCACCGCGCAGCCCCACGCGCCTCTACCACGGCACGGCCGACGAGAGCGTATTCTACCAAACCTCGGTGAGCACACTTGACAGCTTCCGGAAGGCTGGTGCTACCAACGTTACGCTCACGTCCTTTCCGGGCGGCACGCACCAAACCAGCATCACGCCCATGATGGCCGACGCGCTACCGTGGCTGCAATCGCTGGATAAATAACGCGGAACCTCACCCCCGGCCCCCTAATTTGCGCCGCCAGCCTTCCACCGGCTGGCGGCGCTCTTATGAAAAACCTTCTCGCGGCCCTGCTGCCGCTGTTCCTCCTGCCCGGTGCGGCCGCTCAGGCCCAGCCCGCCCAGAACCCCGCCGATTTGGTGAACCCGCTCATGGGCACCGATTCCAAGCCCAGCCTCTCCAACGGCAACACCTACCCGGCCATCGCCCGGCCCTGGGGTATGAACTGCTGGATGCCCCAAACCGGTAAAATGGGTAGCGGCTGGGCCTACCAGTACTCGGCCGATAAAATCCGGGGCTTCAAGCAGACGCACCAGCCCTCGCCCTGGATGAATGACTACGGGCAATTTGCCCTCATGCCCGGCACCGGCCGCGTGAAGGTGGACGAGGACGCCCGTGCCAGCTGGTTTTCGCACAAGGCCGAAACTGCCCGGCCGTACTACTACAGCGTGTACCTGGCGGACTATGACCTCACCACCGAGATAACGCCCACCGAGCGCGCCGCCCGCTTCCGCTTCACCTTCCCGCGCACCGACAGCGCCTACGTCGTCATTGATGCGCTGGATAAGGGCTCGTACCTCAAAATCTTGCCGGCCCAAAACCGCATTATCGGCTACACCACCCGCAACAGCGGCGGCGTGCCGGCCAATTTCAAGAACTACTTCGTCATCGAGTTCGACCACGCGTTTGCCAATCCGCAGCTGTATAACGACAAGGCGCTGACCACGGGTGTGAGCGAGCTGACCGCCGACCATGTGCTGGCCGCCGTGGGCTTCCGTACCCGCAAGGGCGAGCAGGTAAACGCCCGCGTGGCCTCGTCGTTCATCAGCGCCGAGCAGGCCGAGCGCAACTTGCAGGAGCTTGGCAACGATGATTTTGATAAGGTAAAGGCCCAGGGCCAAACTGCCTGGAACCAGGCGCTGGGCCGCGTCGAAATCGAGGGTGGGAGCGAGGAGCAGCGCCAAACGTTCTATTCGTGTCTGTATCGGGCGCTGCTGTTTCCGCGCAAGTTTTACGAGTTGGATGCCAGCGGGCAGCCCGTGCACTATAGCCCGTTTAATGGGCAGGTGAAGCCTGGGTACCTCTACACCGATACGGGTTTTTGGGACACGTTCCGGGCGCTGTTTCCGCTCCTGAATTTGCTTTACCCCGAGGAAAACGCCAAAATGCAGGCCGGCCTGGCCAACGACTACCGCGAGGGCGGCTGGCTGCCCGAATGGGGCAGCCCCGGCTACCGCAACGTAATGGTGGGCAACAACTCGGCCTCCGTGGTGGCCGAGGCCTACCTCAAAGGTGGCCGCGGCTACGACATCAATACGCTCTACGAAGCCCTGACCCACGGCGCCAACAACGCCGGCCCGCTCGAAGCCGTGGGCCGCGCCGGCGTGCAGTACTACAACAAGCTCGGCTATGTGCCCTACGACGTTAAAATCAACGAAAGCGCCGCCCGCACCCTCGAATACGCCTACGACGACTTCGCCATCGCGCAGCTGGCCAAGGCCTTGGGCAAGCCCAAAAAGGAAATCGACCTCTACACCCAGCGCAGCCAGAACTACCGCAAGCTCTTCGACAGAGAGTCGGGCATGATGCGTGGCCGCAACCAGAACGGTACGTTTCAGACGCCATTCAACCCCTTCAAGTGGGGCGACGCTTTCACCGAGGGCAACAGCTGGCACTACACCTGGTCGGTTTTCCACGATGTGCAGGGTTTGATGAATCTCATGGGCGGGCCGAAGCCGTTTGTGGCTAAGCTCGATACGCTTTTCACCCTGCCGCCCGTGTTCGATGATACCTATTACGGCTCCGTGATTCACGAAATTCGGGAGATGCAGATTGCCAACATGGGGCAGTACGCGCACGGCAACCAGCCGGCGCAACACGTTATCTACCTGTATAATTACGCCGCCCAGCCCTGGAAGGCGCAGTACTGGGTGCGCGAAACCCTCAACCGCCTCTACCGCCCCACGCCCGACGGCTACTGCGGCGACGAAGACAACGGCCAAACCTCGGCCTGGTACGTGTTTTCGGCCCTGGGCTTCTACCCGGTGTGCCCCGCCAGCGACCAGTACGTGCTTGGCGCGCCGCTCTTCCCCAAAGCTACCCTGCACCTGCCCGGCGGCCACGACGTGGTGCTGAGCGCGCCCGCCAACACCGACGCTAACCGCTACATCAACAACCTGACTATGAACGGCCAGCTTTATGTGCACAACTGGCTCAGCCACGCGGAATTGTTAAAAGGCGCGACGCTAAATTTTGAGATGTCGGCCGCGCCGAACAAGGCGCGCGGTACACAGGCGGGCGACGCGCCGTTTTCGGCGTCGAAGGCGAAATAGGGGAGTCGGCCGTCGGTGTGCGGCGAGAAATACGATTGTCATGCTGAGCGCAGCGAAGCATCTCTATCGCATCGTTGTACGGTTAGCAACGATGCGGCAGAGATGCTTCGCTGCGCTCAGCATGACAGAACAATGCGAACCGAAACTGCTTTAACCTGCGCCTAACCGTATTTTTGCGCCCAGTTTCACCACTTCTTTTAAATGGATACCACCAGCCACCACAGCCCCGTTCTCGACCGCTACGCCGCCCAAGAGGCCATCGAAGCCGCCTGGGCCGACCGCACCCTGCTCGACCAGCCCGACACCCAAACCGCCATTGAGCACGTCATCGAAGACCTCGACAAAGGCAAGCTGCGCGTAGCCGAGCCGCCCACCGAAGAAGGCGGCGAATGGACCATCAACGAGTGGGTGAAGAAGGCGGTGATACTTTACTTTCCCATCCGCAAGATGGAAACCCAGGAAGTCGGCCCCTTCGAATATCACGACAAAATGGCCCTCAAAAGCGAATACGCCGGCCAGAAAGTGCGCGTGGTGCCGCCCGCCGTGGCCCGCTACGGCGCCTACCTGGCCCCCGGCGTCATCCTGATGCCGAGCTACACCAACATCGGCGCCTACGTGGGCGAAGGCACGATGGTCGACACCTGGGCCACCGTGGGCAGCTGCGCCCAGGTCGGCAAAGGCGTGCACCTGAGCGGCGGCGTGGGCCTCGGCGGCGTGCTGGAGCCCGTGCAGGCGGCCCCGGTTATCATCGAGGACGGCGCGTTTATCGGCTCGCGCAGCATCCTGGTCGAAGGCTGCCGCATTGGCAAAGAGGCCGTTATCGGCGCGGGCGTCACTATCACGGGCAGCACCAAAATCATCGACGTCACCGGCGCCGAGCCCAAGGAATACAAAGGCTACGTGCCACCCCGCTCGGTCGTCATCCCGGGCTCCATCACCAAGAGCTTCCCGGCCGGCGACTATCAGGTGCCCTGCGCCCTCATCATCGGCCAGCGCAAGCCCAGCACCGACTTGAAAACGAGCCTAAACGACGCGCTGCGTGATTTTGGGGTGAGCGTTTAATTGCTTGCGTAATGAGCGCGTATTATTTTGACGACAATGAAGAAGGATTGGCTCGGGAAACGAGCCATCCTTTTTTTGTTGAGCACGCTACGGCTGATTTCTATTATGACGAAGGAGATGACCTTGCTCCTTTCGGTAATGACACGGGAAGCGACGTATTGCGGAGTTTAGAGGAATGGTATCAAGAGCGAAGAGCAGGTGAAAAGGCAGCAGCTTGGCTTCGCAGCTTGATAAAGGAATGGGGATTCAATCCCTCATACCTAAAATGCGTTGAGCAGAGTCAAATAGAAGCAATTAATTACGAAGAGCATTATTCTAATTCTAATGAAGTGCTTGACCAAGCTGTAGTTGCTGCTGTGTTTGGACAGTATAAAATTGCTGGTCAAGCTGATAAAGAGATGCAGGAAATGGCGTTTAGTGCTTTACGTAGACAGCGGCATGTAGCCAGCCAAGCAAGAGGCGAAACGCCATGGACGCATTACGATGAGTACATAGCCAAACTAGATATTATAGAAGCTGATTTGACTAAAATGGTCAATAAAAAAGCCCGCTAATCAGCGGGCTTTTTTATTATCAAAATTCAAGAGGCAATTACGCCGCTATTGACCGCAGTTTTTCGCCAAATAGTGCCTTCACCTTATCCACCTTCGGCTTAGCTACAAATTGGCAATAAGGCTCGTGCCCGTGCAGGTTGAAGTAATTCTGATGGTAGTCCTCGGCTGGGTAGAACTCCGGCGCGGCAGTGATTTCCGTCACGATGGGGTTCGGGAAGGCGTGCTTGTCGTTCAGGGTTTTCTTCCACTGCTCGGCCAACTGGTGCTGCTCCTCGTTGTGGTAGTAGATAACCGAGCGGTACTGCGTGCCCGTGTCGTTGCCCTGGCGGTTGAGGGTCGTGGGGTCGTGGGTTTTGAAGAAGATTTCAAGCAGCTCTTCGTAGCTGATGATGGCCGGGTCGAAGGTGATGTCAATCACCTCGGCGTGGCCCGTCATGCCGCTGCACACCTCGCGGTATGTAGGGTTTTTGATGCGGCCCCCGGCGTAGCCGGAAACCACTTTTTCTACGCCTTTAAGATTCTGAAAAACGGCCTCGACGCACCAAAAGCAGCCGGCCCCGAAAGTTGCATGTTCCATATCGCAGATTCAAACGGATTTGTAAGATTTAACGGATACGCTTGCTGCGCAAGCTGACTGCGGACTATTGCCGCTACCGTGCTGGTTTGTTAACGAAAGAAAGTGGTTCAGCGTTCGCTCTTACGTCGAGGCTACTTCTACTTCGCGCGCTACACCCAGCTAGTCAGCTTGCGCAGCAAGCGTATCCGTTAAATCCTACAAATCCATTTGAATCTGCGGTCTGAAGTGGGGGGCTACTACCAGCTCCTTCGAGCCGGGCGTGTACTGATAAAAGCCCTCGCCCGACTTCACGCCCAGGCGGCCAGCCGTTACCATGTTCACCAGCAGCGGGCAGGGCGCGTATTTGGGATTGCCGAGGCCGTCGTGCAGCACGCGCAGGATGGCCAGGCACACGTCGAGGCCGATAAAATCGGCCAGCTGGAGCGGGCCCATCGGGTGGGCCATGCCGAGCTTCATCACGGTGTCGATTTCCTCTACGCCGGCCACGCCTTCGAAGAGGCTGATAATGGCCTCGTTAATCATCGGCATCAGGATGCGGTTGGCCACGAAGCCGGGGTAGTCGTTGACCTCCGTAGGCGTTTTGCCCAGCTGCCGCGAGAGGTCCATCACGCGCTGCGTCACCTCGTCGGAAGTAGCGTAGCCGCGAATCACCTCCACCAGCTTCATTACCGGCACGGGGTTCATGAAGTGCATCCCAATAACCTGGGCCGGGCGCTTGGTAGCGGCCGCGATTTTAGTAATCGAAATCGACGAGGTGTTGCTGGCCAAGATGGCCCCGGCGGGCGCGTACTGGTCGAGGTCGCGGAAAATCTGGAGCTTGAGGTCCACGTTCTCGGTGGCGGCCTCTACTACCAGCTCGGCCCCGGTCACGCCCTCGGCGATGCTCGTGAAGGTGCGCAGGCGGCCCAGGGTGGCCGCTTTACTTTCTTCGCTCAGGGTTGCTTTGGCTACCTGGCGGTCGAGGTTTTTGGTGATGGTAGCCATGCCCCGGTCGAGGGCGGGCTGGTTGAGGTCGATGAGCGACACGGCGAAGCCGTGCTGGGCAAACACGTGGGCAATGCCATTGCCCATAGTACCCGAACCGATAACGGCAACTTGCATGGGTGGGAAAACTAGAGTTTCAGAGATGAGAAACGCGCCCGCAGGCCCCGCAAAGCTACTGGCCGCCGCCCGAGCCGGCCGGGCGGCTAAGAAATTTTTACCGCCATTTCATCCTTTTTTTAGCGGCTTCGTACAAAGCCTTAGCCAGCCGGGGCCGGCCGGCATTCCTTTCTCATCCAACTCACGCTCCTTTCACTCATGGGTAACCTCCTGTATCTCATCGCCGTAGTCCTCATCCTCATCTGGGCACTCGGCTACTTCGGCATCCTAGGCGCTGGCATCGCCAGCAATAGTCTCATCCACGTTCTGCTAGTAATCGCTGTCGTAGCTGTGCTGTTGCGCGTTATTAGTGGCCGCCGCCCGGTGTAACTGCCGGTATAGATTAAGATAAGTATTGAAAAGCCCTCGCTACCAGCTGGTAGCGAGGGCTTTTCTGTAATGGCCAGGTGGCCTAGTGCCCGATATTGAACAGAAAATTGAACCGCAGAACAGGATTCTGGTAGATGCTGCCGTAGCCGTCATTGAAGTTGTAAAGCAACACGATGTCGGCGGCCACCCGGTTGCTGATTTGCGAGCGGTAGCCCGCGCCGAGTAGGGGCGACTCTATCCGGCGCTTCTCGGTCACAATCTGGTTGTTGCGCACGATGTAGCTGTTGCCTACTACGGCCGGGTATTCGACATTAGTAATTTCGTATTCCCCGTGGATGAAGAATTGGTCGATAACCCGCACCTGCGCAAAAAGCTTGTAGCCCAGGCTATTCAGGTTTAGCGTGGGGTTGCCCTTGCCAAACGTCTGGTTGGTGTAGGTGTAGCTGATGCCCGGCCCCACCGCGATGCGGTCGTTGATGCGGTACCCCAGCGCTGGGGTAATGCTGAAATTGAAGGCTCCCCCGTCGCTGTAATAATTCGACCCGTAATTCAGGCCAAAGCCCGAATAAATAAACAGCTTGGTATACTGCTCGGCGTGCTGCTGCAAGGCCTTGCGCTTCTGCTCGCGCTCGGGCAACTCGAAGCCCGACGGGCTGTACACGTCCGGCGTAGGCAGGTTAGAATTAGGAGAAGTAGTAGCGGGGGGCGTAGGAGCGTCGGCCGGGGTAGTGGGCGTAGTAGGCACCGGGGCTGGCGTAGGCGGGGGCGTCACTACCGGCGGGGCGGGCACCACAATGGGGGCTGTGTTCAGCACGGGTTTGTCCTGGGCCAGGCTGCGGCCGGGGGCCAGCAGCGCCACCGCGCCAAGCAGCGACGGAAAAAGCAAACGCTTCATCGGAGAGTTTTGAGTGTTGAGTTATAAGTTCTGAGTTAGATGACCGAGGTAGAAGCTGAGGTTGCAACTCAAAACTTATAACTCAACATTCGTAACTCCACTACGCCAGCTGGTACATCTTCTGGCGCTGCGCTTTCAGGGTTTCGTCGGCCAGATACTCCTCGTAGTTCATGCGGCGGTCGATGATGCCATCGGGCGTGAGCTCGATGATGCGGTTGGCCACCGTGTCGATAAACTGCAAGTCGTGCGAGGCGAAGATAAGCGAGCCCGTAAAGTCCTTCAAGCCGTTGTTGAGAGCCTGAATGCTTTCCAAATCCAAATGGTTCGTGGGGTCGTCCAATACCAGCACGTTGCCGCTTTCGAGCATCATTTTGCTTAGCATGCAGCGCACTTTTTCGCCGCCGCTCAGCACGTTAGGCTTCTTCTGGCTTTCCTCACCCGAGAACAGCATCCGGCCCAGCCAGCCGCGCACGAAGCTCTCGTCCTTCTCTACCGAGTACTGGCGCAGCCAGTCCACGAGGTTCATGTTGTCGGCCTGGAAAAAGGCGCTGTTCTCCTTCGGGAAGTAGCTCGGCGTGATGGTCGTGCCCCAGCTATACATGCCCTTGTCGGCCTTTTCCTCGCCAAAAATGATGTCGAACAGCAGCGATGCCGCCCGGTCGTCGCGGCCCACGATGGCTACCTTGTCGCCCTTGTCGAGCGTGAAGCTCACGTTTTTCAGCACCGACTGGCCATCCACCGTCTTGTTGATGCCTTCTACCGTCAGCAGCTGGTTGCCGGCCTCGCGTTCGGGCTTGAAGGCGATGTAAGGGTAGCGACGCGACGAAGGTTTAATCTCCTCCAGCGTAAGCTTTTGCAGCAGCTTTTGGCGGCTGGTGGCCTGCTTCGATTTCGAGGCGTTGGCCGAGAAGCGACGCACGAATTCTTCGAGTTCCTTGCGCTTGTCCTCGGTCTTTTTATTCACTTCCTGGCGCTGGCGCAAAGCGAGTTGGCTCGATTCGTACCAGAACGAGTAGTTGCCGGGATACATCGTGATTTTCGAGAAATCGAGGTCGGCCATGTAGTTGCACACGGCATCGAGGAAGTGGCGGTCGTGGCTCACCACAATCACGGTATTCTCGAAGTTGTCGAGGAAGTTTTCCAGCCACAGCACGCTTTCGGCGTCGAGGTTGTTGGTCGGTTCGTCGAGCAGCAGCACGTCGGGGTTGCCAAAAAGCGCCTGCGCGAGCAGCACGCGCACTTTTTCGCTGGCCCCGAGGTCGGCCATCAAGGAGTAGTGCTTGTCTTCGATGATGCCCAGGCCCGAGAGCAATTCGGCGGCCTTGTACTCGGCGTCCCAGCCCTCCATGTCGGCAAATTCGCCTTCGAGCACGCCCAGGCGCTCGCCGTCGGCGTCGGTGGCGGTGCCCGCGTCGTACTTGGCGTAGAGGGCGTCTTTTTCGCGCATCACGTCGGCCAGCTTCTGGTGGCCCTGGATGACGGTTTTCAGCACTTCCTGGTCGTCGTAGGCAAACTGGTTTTGCTTGAGCACGGCCAGGCGCTGGCCGGCCGGCATTTCCACCGAGCCGGTGTTGGGCTCAATCTCGCCCGACAGGATTTTCAAAAAGGTGGATTTGCCCGCCCCGTTGGCCCCGATGAGGCCGTACACGTTGCCGGGCAAAAACTTCACCGTCACGTCTTCAAATAAAACCCGCTTGCCGTAGCGCAAGCTCACGTTGGTGGTCGAAATCATCTATGCCAGAATAAAAACTACTGATAGCCGGGCAAAAATACGGCCGTGCCTCTCTTAAATAAGCACGCGCCGCGCCCGTGTTTTCTCAACAAGTAGCCGCGTCAATTTGTGCCGCCAGCACAACACCCGCGCCGCAAATGCAGTATAACCCCCAGGCCGCCGCCCCGGTGGCCGCCCCTCAACTTCTCACCTCCACGTCCTCGTTTCCCTCTCATGGCTACTCATTCGCTGACCGCCCCCACGGGTTCGACTGCTACCCTCACCCCCGAGCGCAACGGCTTTCGCTACGGCCTGCTCACGGCTACCGTACTCTGCATTTATACGCTGATTGCCGTGCTGGCCGGCTTCTTCCAGGACATCACCGCCGGCACGCTCGACATCGTCTTCCTGATTGCCGGTACGGTGCTGGCCATCCGGCACTTCCGCCAGGTGCGCGGCGACCACATGCCCTACCTCGGCGGCTACGGCACCGGCATCGTCACGGCGCTCACGGCCTCTGTTGTGCTAGGCTTGTTCTTCATCGTGCTGGAAGCCGTGTTTCCCGGCAAGCTCGATTTGACGCAGGTGCAAAACGTATTCGGCTTCGAACTGTCGACCATCATCGCGTTCCTGGCCATCATTCTGCTAGGCACCATGACGGGCGTTATCACCTCGCTCATCGCCATGCAGTACTTCAAAGTGCAGGTTTCGGACCCGCTGGCCATGATGAAAGACCGCTAGTCTATTAGCTTTTTCAACTGAAAAAGGACCTGCTCTCACCACGAGAGCGGGGCCTTTTTGCGCTGCTGACGCAGCCGCTACGGCTGCGCGGGCGCGGGCAGTGCAAAGGGCACGAACTGCCCTACGTCGCCGCCGAAGCGATGAATCTCGCGGATGATAGTGCTGCTGATGGCCGCCAGTAGGGGCGAGGTAATGAGAAATACCGTTTCGAGCTGGGGATTGACGTGGCGGTTGGCCTGCGCGATGGTGTTCTCATACTCAAAATCGGTGGTATTGCGCAAGCCGCGCAGCAGGTAGCGCGCCCCGCGCGCGCGGGCAAAATCGGCCGTGAGCCCCCGAAAGCTGCAGACCGAGACGCGCGGGTCGTCCTGGAAAAGCGCGGCTATCTGCGCCTCCATCCAGTCTACGGGCAGGTAGCGCTGCTTGCTGCTGTTGTTGCCGAGCGCAATGATAACTTCATCAAACAGCTCGGCCCCGCGCCGCACCACATCGAGGTGGCCGTTGGTAAACGGGTCGAACGAGCCGGGGAAAAGGGCGATTTTTTTCATTTAACAATTGACATTCAACAGTTAACAGCTTCTCTAATGTCTTCTTGATAATAGATTTTGTCGGACTGTTAAATGATAATTGATATCCTACCCGCAAAATGCCAAACTGAACAACTCAAAATACCGGCTTTCGGCCACCTCGTTGAGGCGGTAGCTGTAGTGCAGGCCAAAGGGCCGGTTGCCGAAGCGCAGGTGCCGCACGTAGGTAGCCAGCAGCGCGAAGGCGGCCGAGTCGCCGGTGAGCTCGCCCCACGCCGTCACGGTGTCCTGGTCGGGATTGAGGCCCAGCTCCTGCATGGCCAGAATGGTGTAGTAGACCACATCCTCAGGCGTGCTCACGCTGAAGACGTTGCAATACTCGAGCTGCGCGCCCAGCACCAGCAGCGTCAGCTCCGAGCCGGCCAGGTGCAGCGAGAGGTGGCGCGCCGGGGCCGTGGGCCCTTGCTGATACAGCAGGCCCGCCAGCAGCGAGCTGGTGTGGTGCAGCAGGCGCGCCTCGGGGCCGTGGGTGGCGCGCAGCCAGTCGGCCAGCGCCGCGTCGGCGGCGAAGATGCTCACCAGCTCATTGGCCGGCGAGCCGGCCGGCAGGGCGTAGGCCACGGCGCGCTCGGTGGCGCCCAGCGCGTGGTGCAGCTGCAAATAGGCGGCCTCATCGCCGGGCCGAAACAGCGGCGCGGGTAGTAGCGTGAACGCCCCGCCGCCCACGGCCACGCGCACCCGGCCCCAGCCGGCGCGGCCCAGCAGTTCGTGCCCAGCGGCCAGGGCTGGCAGGTCGGCCGGCACGGCTAGGGCCAGGTCTTCGAGCAGCACTATTTTATGGCGGGCGGTTTCGAGCACGGCCAGGGCACAGCGGCCCCCGGCCGCCAGCACGGCCAGTTGGTAGGCGCTCAGGCTGTCGGGGGCGAAGGTATCGTCGCGCAGGTTGAGCGCCGGGGCGGCCGGCGCAGAAGCGAAAGTAGAAAAATCGGGCACAAGCAAAAATAACGAGTGCCAAAAGTAGCAGCTAACCCAGCTTGCGGCGAGGCCGGGGCGCGGGCTTACTTCAGGAGAATCTGGGGCACGAATAAATCGTCGACGCTCAGCAGGCCGCGCAGCACGGGGTGGACCTGGGCGGGGGATAGCGCCAGTAGCTGGCGCGGGCTCAGCCAGGCCAGTTCGGTGAGCAATTGCGGCCCGGTGCCGTGCTCGGGGTCGTGGCCCAGGCGGGGGGCGGCGGTGGGGTCGGCGGCCAGCACCTCAAAGAATACTTCCAGCGCCTGCAGCTCGCCCTCGCGAAACTCATGCAGGTGCAGCAGGCGGCCCGGCTGCACGGCCAGGCCGGTTTCTTCCAGAAACTCGCGGTGCAGGGCGTCGCGCAGCGATTCGCCAAAAACCCAGCCCCCGCCCGGGGGCGACCAAAACAAGGCTCCCGCCGGAAGCAGGCCCCGGTGGGCGGCCAGCAGCAAGGTGCCTTCGCGCACCAGTAGGCCGCCCACGCGCACGCGCACCTGCCCGGCGTAGGGGCGCAATAAATCGTCAGTAGTTGCCATATAAACCGGTTTAGCAGGCCCACTAGCCGCCTGCTGCCTACCTAAAAGTAGCGCTTGCGCTAACGTAGGCGGTGGCCCGGCGGTTGGCAACCCAGCCCAGCCTCTCTGGGCAGATGGGCTGCCTTTGCCGGGTGCCTGGCTGATGGGCTGAGAGTTATGGCCGAAAAACAACGGGTAATTTTAAGGTAGCTGGCCTTGCTCGCTAGCTGTTTTCTGCTGGCTTTCGACCTGAGCTAGGCTTCGGTGCAAACCTGGGACGCAGCGCGCCAGGCCGTTAATGCGCTCGAAATGCCGCGCTCGGGCGGGCAGTGGCTGGTTACTATCATCCCAGCCGCGGCAATGCCAAGCTTAGCCTTGCTGCTGGCGCTGGGCATGGGCTACCGGCACGCGCAAGCGCACTGGCCTGACGGCTGGGGCGGCCCTGCTGCCTGCGGGGTCGTATGCTTTGGCCATCAGGCGTTTGGTACGCGAGCGCCTCGGCAATGTGACCTGGGGCGGTGTAAGCAGCTACGGCACCTACCTGCGCTACTACCGCCTGGTGCCCGTGTCGGCCGAGTCGCTGGCGTATTACCCTGTCGATTATCGGCATGGCGCTTGGTCGAGTCGATTTTATAAAGCAGTTTTGGCGAAGCGAAGTGTAGCCCTGACCTGCTACAACCCCAACAGTTGGCCGCCGGGCGCTGGTGTGCCTGCCGTAGGTGCGCGCCCGCCCACAGCTGCTCGGCCAGCGCAATGTGTGCACGCCCCGCGAAGCGCGCGGCCCAGCCAGCGCTGCTTTCAATTCCATAAACTAACCCTTTTCTTTGCCTATGCAACCTGCTGCTGCCCTACCCGATATCACCCTCGAAACCCGCATCCGCCGCAAGCTGGAGCGCCAGTACTTTATGCACCTCATCGGGGCTGACCTCACGCGCATCGAGCCCGGCCGCATTGAGGTGGTGCTGGCGCTGGGCCAGCAGCACCAGCAGCAACGGGGCTTCACGCACGGCGGCCTCACGGCCACGATGGCCGACCTGGCGGCGGGCTTCGCGGCCGTTACGCTCGTGCCTGACGGGGTGGGCGTGGTTACGGTCGAACTGAAGGTGAGCTATTTAAATCCTGGCATCGGCGAGCGCCTGCGGGCCGTGGGCTGGGTGCTGAAAGCCGGGCGGCGGCTGCACTTCTGCGAGGCCGAAGTGTGGTGCGACGACGTGCTCATCGCTAAAGCCACGGCCACGATGGCGGTGGTGGAGTGAGGTAAGTAGTAGCCGAAGGATTAAAATTTACTTGCTGCTGCCGAGGCTCATAAAACAAAAAGGGGTTTCCTGCGCCGCAAGCGCAGGAAACCCCTTTTTGAGCTAAGAACGTGTTTGGAAATTAGGAGCTAGTGGCTCGGCGGAGTGACATCGTCAGGTTGGCGACGAATACCCAAGCCGCATGGCTGGCTGGGGAGCGCTCATAGTCCATGACTACTCGGCGGAAGCAGTTGAGCCAGGCGCAGGTGCGTTCGACGACCCAGCGCTTGGCGACTGGTACAAAGCCGCGCCCAGCGGTTGGGGGGCGACTAGCCACGTGATGCTGCCAGCCCAGGCCGTGCACGTGTTGCGCAAAACGGCCTTGATAGGCCTTGTCCGTCAACACGCTACGTAGCCGACTAGCCCAGGCAGGAAGCAGTTGCTTCAGGGCAGGCAACAGCGGTTGCGCCCCCCGGCTGTCATGGCCATTAGCTGCGTGCACGACTACGCGCCAGATGCGCCCGCCCGTGTCGCAGAGTACCTGCCGCTTGCGCCCATTCACGCGCTTGTGCGCATCCAAGCCCCGTTGCTGGCCCAGACGTGGAGCCAATTTGATACTTTGCGCATCGACTAGCGCCAGCGAAGGCGTGGGCAGCCGCCCCTGCGCCAGCCGGTCGGCGCGGTTACTGGCCTGACTCAGGCGCTCAAACGTGCCCGCTGCCCGCCACTGCGCGAAGTAGTAATACACTACTGACCAGGGTGGAAAACAGGCAGGCAGGTTACGCCACTGGCAACCGGTGCGGCAGATATATAACATCGCATCAAGTACTTGGCGCAAGCAGTAGCGGCGTTTTCGTTGCACAGGCAGGAGCAGTGCCATAACTTGCCACTGCGAGTCAGTAAGGGGTTGATAGCACTCAACCATAAAAGAAGCGGAGCCTAGGAACTCCGTTTCCTACTTACTGGCTCGTTTTCTTTGGGGCTGACCAATTCCCAAATACGTTCTTAGGCCGGTACTTTGAACAGATGTCGGCCTGACATAACCTATACTCAGGCGTAGCGGACGCCATTTCTTGCCTTGGCCAGAATAGTACTGCGGCGTCTGGCGCGGTGGCGCGGCCCAGGCTTTGTGCACACTAGCAGCCTCATTTGTAAGGCCTGACGGCCGCAAATTCAGCGAAATATATAGATGAAATAGGACGTAGCCAAGGGCGGGTTAGGGCCGCCCGGCCGCGCCGGTAGCGCCGGGCTTGTGTTTGCCTCCCAAAGGTGATACAGGCCTTCGACTGGCCAGCAAAGCCGGCGCAAAAACGGGCGGTTCTTTTTATCAGGCTATCCAGGTAGTGGCCGGGTACTCCTCACTTGAGCCGCCTGCCCGCTACGCTGGGCGGGCTGCGCTGCAGCCATTGGCAGGCCGAGGCCAGGTCGGCAAACAAGGCGATGGCCGGCTCCGTGGCATAAAAAAGCGCCTGCTCCATCGAGGCGCGGTCTTGGTAGCCGTCGCTGTATACCCAAGCAAAATAAGTCACGCCCTGGGTCGCCAGACTGGTGAGGTACGGCCCCCCAATCCATCGCACCGAGTGCTGCCAACTGCCCTCTAGCGCGGAGTGGTCACTCAGGATTTTGGGGTAAGGACACGCGCGGTGGCAGCCGCAGATGAGGTCAGTATGGTGATGCACGGAAGCCTCATCGTGCACCCCGCGCCACTCCAGGTAAAGCCACTCGTTGTCGTCGTCGCTACTCACCCGTAGCCCCGGGCAGTCGAGCAGGCAGCGGAGTTCTTGCATGCTAATAATATAGAAGTACTACCGTATAGAAGTGCGCGGGCCCACTGCTTACGAAGAAGCGCTTAGCCGCGAAGCGGCGGCAGGACAGACCAAAGCCGCGAAGCGGTGGCACCTATCGGGGAATGCGGCCGCTTCAGCAGGCTTCTTACCAAGTGTCCAGAAATTAACTCCCCGTCGAGGCGCGCGGCAGCAGCTTAGCGGGCAGCTCTACGCTCTGGCTGGCCAGCAGGGGCTTCTTATCAATGATAGCACTGAATAGCAGTCGCGCCGCCTCGCGGCCGATTTCGTAGGCGGGCTGCGTGATGGTCGATAGCGGCGGGGCCAGCAGCGAGGCGATTTCGAGGTTGGAAAAACCGATGACCTTGATTTGCTGCGGAATAGCGCGGCCCAGCTCCTGGCAGGCCTGGTAGGTGCTGAGCGCCAGCCGCCCGGTCGAGGCAAAAATGCCGTCGATGTCGGGCCAGCGCTGCAAAAAAGCCTTGATGCGAGCCACGTTTTCGAGGTTAGCGCCGCCGCCTTCCAGCACTAGGTCGGGGTCGGCGGGCAGGCCGTGGGCTTGCAGCGCGGCCTCGTAGCCCTGCTGCCGCTGGTTGCCGATGGCGAGCTTGCCCGACATCAGTAAATACGCCACCCGGCGGCAGCCTGCTTCGAGCAGGTGCGCGGTGGCCTGGTAGGCGGCGTCGAAGTCGTTGGTCGTCACCGTAGCCGTGTCGAGTGCCTCGCTCACGCGGTCGAAAAACACCAGCGGCACGCCCCGGCTGCTGAGCTGCTCCAAGTGCGCCGGCCCCTGGGTTTCGCCGGCCAGCGAGATGAGCACGCCATCGACCCGGCCGCGGGTGAGCTGGCGCGTCACGTCGGCTTCGAGGGCATAGCTGTCGTGGGTGAGGCAGATGAGGGTGTGGTAGCCGTTGAGACGTGCTACCTCTTCGATGCCATCGATGGCCTGCGAAAAAAACTGGTCGTTGACCTCGGGCACCACTACCCCGATGGTGTGGCTGAGCTGGCTGCGCAGGCCGCTGGCGTAGGCGTGGGGCTGGTAATGCAGCTGGGCGGCCATGGCCTGCACGCGGTGCTTGGTTTCGGCGCTGATGTCGGAGCCGTTGCGCAGCGCCCGCGACACGGTAGACGAAGCCAGGCCGAGCTGCTGGGCCAGCTGCTTCAGGGTAACGGAAGACACGGTGGAAGAATAGGGTAGGAGTGGGCCGCGCAAGCTAAGCAAAAAGCCGCGATAAACGGGTGTCCTACTCGAAACGACCCGTTCAGGTTATGGCCCGCCTCGGGGCCGTGTGCTTACCTTAGCCTGGATTTTATGCCAGCAAAAAAACGTTTGTCAGTAAACGTAAACTGCTGTTTTGACTAGATGCTAAAAACCCGCTATCCGTCCGTTCGCGACTACTTCCCGTTCGAGCCGACCGACGACCAGGCCGAGCTGTTCGTGCAGCTCGACTCGTTTTTGCGCGACCCGCTGCCCGGCCGCAAGGTATTTGTGCTGCGCGGCTACGCCGGCACCGGCAAAACCACCGTGGTGAGCGCCCTCGTGCAGTGGCTCAGTAAGTTGCAGCGCAAATACACGCTGATGGCCCCCACCGGCCGCGCCGCCAAGGTGATGAGCGCCTACGCCGGCGTGCCCGCCAGCACCATCCACAAAAAAATATACCGCCAAACCAGCGGCGCGCCCACCGAGCGCCTCAGCTTTCAGCGCCAGCCCAACCGCACCGAGGAAATGCTCTACATCGTGGACGAGGCGTCCATGATTTCCGACGAGAAAGCCTTCGGCGAGAGCGGCTTGCTGGACGACCTGATGGGCTACGTGTTCGAGAAAAGCACCAACCGCCTGCTGCTCATCGGCGACACTGCGCAGCTGCCGCCCGTGGGCCAGCTGCTGAGCCCGGCGCTCGACCCCGAACTGCTGGCCCACCGCTTCCGCGCCCGCGTGGAGGGCGTGGAGCTGCGCCAGGTAATGCGCCAGGCCGAATCGTCGGGCATCCTGGTCAATGCCACCGAGCTGCGCGAGGAACTGCGCGAGGAAGCGCCCGCCATCCACTTGCATACCAAGGGCTTCAAGGATATGTTTAAGATGGGCGGCGACAAGCTGGAGGACGGCCTGCGCTGGGCCTACCGCAACTTCGGGCACGAGAATACCACCATTATTTGCCGCTCGAACCGCAACGCCAACCAGTACAATCAGCTCATCCGGCGCACGCTGTTTGAGGCCGAGGAGGAGATTGAGGCCGGCGACTACATCATGGTCGTGCGCAACAACTATTTCTGGCTGCCCAAGGATTCCGAAATCGGCTTTCTGGCCAACGGCGACTTCCTGGAAGTTACCAAAATTATCAAGCGCGAGGAGGTATTTGGCTGCCGCTTTGCCCAGGCACGGGTGCGGCTCGTGGACTACCCCGACGAGCCCGAGCTGGAAGTAAAGCTGCTGCTCGACACCCTGCACACCGAAAGCCCCTCGCTGCCCCGCGACCAAAACGAGGCACTTTACCAGGCCGTAACTGAGGACTACACCCACCTCACCAAAAAGAGTGAGCGCAACGCCGAGATGCGCAAAGACCCGTACCTCAATGCCTTGCAAATAAAGTTTGCCTACGCACTCACCTGCCACAAGGCGCAGGGCGGGCAGTGGCAGGCCGTGTTCGTAGACCACGGCTTTTTGAAGCCCGACGAGCCGGTGGGCGGCGAATTTGCGCGCTGGCTTTACACGGCCATCACGCGGGCCTCGGAACGGCTGTTTTTGCTCAATTTTCAGCAGCGCCTCATCGATGCGAGCGAAATTATTGAGGATTAACTCAATAATTTCTTGTTACTTTGGAATCCAAACGCGGCCGGTGAAGTTTGCAGGGCGCGCCAGCTTCACGCGGCGCACAGACGCGGCGGGGTAGTTTGGCCGCCGATTTGCAGGGTCCGGCTGCGCACGTAAATTTGTTTGTTCCTCACACCCCTTATTCCTACTTTTTGTCATGACTAAGACGTTGCTACTGGCCCTGGGCCTCGCATTCGCCGGCGGCTACACCGCTCAGGCTCAAACCGCTCCGGCTGCCGCCACGGCTAAGGCCGATGGCCCCCAAATCAAGGTGATGGAAGACAAGTACGACTTCGGCACCATCAAGCAGGGCGATATCGTCGACCACGTGTTCAAGTTTAAGAACGTGGGCAACAAGCCGTTGATTATCTCGAACATCGGCGTGAGCTGCGGCTGCACCGTGCCCGACTGGTCGAAAGAGCCCGTAATGCCCGGCAAAACCGGCACTCTGTCGGCTAAATTTAACTCGGCTGGCAAAATGGGCATGCAAACCAAAGTGCTGACCATCGAGTCGAACTCGGCCGCCGGCGCTTCGACCGCCACCCTCACCGGCAACGTGGTAGAAGCTACTGCCGCTTCGGCCGCTGCCACTGCTGCCGATGGCAAGCAAAAGATGAAGGACGATGGTGCTAAGTTGAAGACGAAGTCGAAAGTGTTGAACTAGTTGGTAGCACCTTACAAAAAGGGCGGCCCGGCAATATTGCCGAGCCGCCCTTTTTGTGTGTAAAACGGAGTGGTACTCCTTTTTACATTACAGCTTGCTCACGGCCAGCAGCAGGCGCACCCAGCCGGCTATCAGCAGCAGTCCGCCGATGGGCGCTACTGCGCCCAGCTTGGTTACACCCGTGAAGCACAGCAAGTAAAGCGAGCCGCTGAACAAGAATACGCCACCCAGCCACAGCACGGCCGTAATGCCCAGCGGCCCGCGCAGCTCGGGCCGCGCCGTGGCCAGCACGCCTACCGCCAGCAGGGCCAGCGCGTGGTAAAACTGGTAGCGCACGGCCGTTTCGAAGGTATCGAAGCGCCCGCTGGCTTCGAGCATGGCGCGCAGCCCGTGCGCCCCAAAAGCGCCGATGGCCACGCCCAAGCCCCCGAGCAGGGCGGCGAGTTGAATGATAAGCTTAGCAGACATGCGGTAAATGGGTAAGTGAGTAGATGAGTAAAGTGGGGTAGTAGGTGCAAAGTTGAAGAGCAAACATTACTCATTTACGCAGCTACTCATTTACTACTAGAGCCGTGGTGGCAAGTCGCTGGGCGAGAAGTGAAACGGCAGTAAATCGGCCAGGCGCTCGAAGCGCAGCACGGTGCCGGCGGGGCCGGGCAGCAGCAGCCAGATAGGCTGCTGCTGGCGCATTTCTGATTCCAGCATCACCTGTCGGCAGGCCCCGCAGGGCAGCGCGGCCGTAAACTCGCCTTGCGCTGGCCGGCCCGCCACGGCCATGCCCATGATGCGCGGCACTGCCCCCAGGTGACTGCCCGCCAGCCCAAACAGTGCCGTGCGCTCGGCGCACAAGCCCGAGGGGTAAGCCGCATTTTCTTGGTTGGTGCCTTGAAAAACAGTGCCATCGGCCAGCAGCAGCGCGGCCCCTACGTGGAAGTGCGAGTAGGGTGCGTAGGAGTGGGCCGTGGCGGCGCGGGCGGCGTCCCATACCTGCCGCTCGGCGGAACTGAGCTGGTCGGGAGAGGCTAGCTCGTCGTAGGGCAGGCTAAGGTAGCGGCGGGTAGTAGGAGCGGCAGAATCGGCGGCCATCGAGGGAGGAATGGGAAAGGGGGGCGCAAAGTAACGGCGAAATAGTGAGGTGGCGAGGTATGGGCTTGTCCTTGCGAGCGCAGCGCAGCAATCGCACCTGTTGAGTGCGGCCGTTTGGGTACGATTGCTGCGCTGCGCTCGCAAGAACAAGCTTGCTCCGCCGCTCCGCCCGCTACATTTGCCCGCCTATGACCCCACCCACTCGCCTGCTGCTGCTCGGGGCCGGCCGCTCGGCCTCGGCCCTCATCGACTACCTGCTGAGCCACGCGCCCGCCGAAAACTGGTTTCTAACCGTGGCCGACGCCCAGCCCGCGCATCTCGCGCCGGTGCTGGCCGCCCACTCGCAGTATACCCGCCCCGTGGCGCTGGATGCCCACGATGCCGCGCAACTCGATGAGCTGGTACGCCAGGCCGACCTGGTTCTCTCGATGCTGCCGGCCACCCTGCACCCGGTAGTGGCACGGGCCTGCCTGCGCCACCGCCGCCACCTGGCCACGGCCAGCTACGTGAGTGCCGAAATCCGGGCCTTGCACGACGAGGCGGCGGTGGCCGGGCTGTTTTTTCTGATGGAATGTGGCCTCGACCCCGGCCTTGACCATATGTCGGCTATGCAAACGCTGGACGAGCTGCGGGCGGCGGGCGCGCGTATAACGGGCTTCCGGTCGTACTGCGGCGGGCTGGTAGCGCCCGAAAGCGAGGGCGCGAACCCCTGGCGCTACAAATTCAGCTGGAACCCGCGCAATGTGGTGCTGGCCGGGCAGGGCGGCCCGGCGCAGTTTCTGGAAGGTGGCGAGCTGAAAGCCATTCCGTACCCAGAATTATTTGCCCGCGCCGAGGTGCTGGCGGTGCCCGGCCACGGCCACTTCGAGGGCTACGCCAACCGCGACTCGCTGGGCTACCGCGAAAGCTACGGCCTGCACGATGTGCAAACCATGCTGCGCGGCACTCTGCGCCGCCCCGGCTACTGCGGGGCCTGGCAGGTGCTGGTGCAGCTGGGCCTTACCGACGACACCCAAAAGCTGGGCAACGCCGCCACCCTGCCCTGGGCCGCGCTGGTAGCCAGCCGCCTGCCCCAGCCCGCCGCGCCCGCCGAAGTGGCCGCCGCGCTGGCCACCCAATTGCACCTCGACCCCCACGGCCCCGAACTCACGCGCCTGGCCTGGCTGGGCTTGTTCAGCGAGCGGCCGGTGGGGCTGGCCAATGCCACCGCCGCTCAATTGCTGGAGCATTTATTAGTAGAGAAATGGGCGCTCGGCCCCCACGACCGCGACCAGGTAGTGATGCTGCACCAGTTTGACTACGAGCTAAATGGCGAAGCCCGCCGCCGTACCGCCGCGCTCGTGGTTACGGGCCGCGACGCTACCCACACCGCGATGGCTCAAACCGTGGGCTTGCCGCTGGGCATGGCCGTGCGCCGCCTGCTGCGCGGCGAAATAGCCCGGCGCGGCGTGCTCGTGCCCACCACGGCCGACTTCTACGCGCCCATTCTGGCCGAGCTGGCGGCCGACTACGGCATCGTCTTCCACGAGCAGGATGAGCGCCGGTAGCGCCGCTACTCCCGTGCCCGTATTGGCCTACCTGCGGCTGCGGCTCCGACTATTGGGCCGGCTGCTGCGGGAGATTGGGGCGCTGCGGCTGCTGGTGCTGCTGCCGTTCGTGTTTATGTCGGTGGGGCAGGCGCTGGCCGTGGCTACCAGGCACCCGGTGGGGCAGTGGGCGGTGCCGATGGTGGTAGCCTGGGCGTTGCTGGGCGCGCACCGGCAGCGGGGCGACTACCGCTTTCTGACCTCTGCCGCGCCCGGTTTTCGAACGTGGCTCGCCTGGGAATATGCGCTACTAGCTTTCCCGATAGCAATTGTACTGCTGGCCGGCCGGGCCTACGGCCCGGCGGCGCTGCTGCTGGCCCTAGCCCCGCTGGTAGCCTGGGCGCCGCCCAAAGGCGAAGACCGGGCCAGTCGGCACCGCTGGCGCAGCCCGTTTCGCAGCGAGGCGTTTGAGTGGGTGAGCGGGATGCGCGCTACTAAAGGTCTGTTCATCTGGCCGGTGCTGCTGGGGCTGGCCACCTGGCAGCGGGCTTCGCCGCTGGCCCCGGCGGCGGCCTTGCTCGCGTGGCTGCTGGTGGTGCTGGCCTGCTATGGCACGGCCGAGCCAGCCGCTATGCTGGCCGTGGCCGCCCGCTCGCCCAGGCAGTTCTTGCGGCGGCGCTTGCGCCTGGGGCTAGGCTACGCGGCGGCCACGGCCGCGCCATACTGGGGGCTACTGGCAAGCGGGCCGGCCGGCTGGGGCGGCGCGCTGGCGGTAGCGGTGGCCTGGCTGGCGCTGGTGGCGCTGTTCATCTGCGCCAAATACGCCTTTTACCCCGTAGAAACGCACATTCGCCTCACGCAAATGCTGGTGCTGAGTATCGCGTTGCTGCTGCTGGGTCACCCGCTGTATCCGGTGCTGCTACTGGTGGCGGCCATTGGGTTGCCTTGGCAGGGTAGCCGCCGGTTGCGGCAGGTGGTTGGGTAATGGGTAACAGATAGTGAGAGTAGAGTATAGACGCAATACTTGCGTCTCGCGCCCGGCGAGCTGACTAATGCAAGACGCAAGTATGCGTATAGGCACCTGCCTATGCGTTGGTTTTTAGAATATTGTAATTCAAGTAATAGCCCCATTACCTCATGCTCGAAGTCCGCGACCTGCACAAAGCCTACGGCCGCCACGAGGTGCTGCGCGGCGTGTGCCTGGCCGTGCGCCCCGGTACCATCCACGCATTGATAGGGGCAAACGGCGCAGGTAAAACCACCTTAATAAACTGCCTCTACGGCCTGGAAACGGGCTTCACGGGCACCGTGCGCGTGGGCGGCGCAGCTGGCGCAGTGCGCGAAACCACTGGCCTGGTGCCCTACGAGCCGTATTTCTACCCCCGCCTCACCGGGCGCGAGTACGTGGCGTTTTGCCTGCAAGCGCGGGGCCGCCCCGTGCCCGACCTGCGCCCCTGGAACCAACTGCTCGACCTGCCCCTCGACCAGTACGCCGACGAGTATTCGGCCGGCATGAAGAAAAAGCTGGCTTTGCTGGCCGTGCTGGTGCAGGATTTTGCCTACCTCATCCTCGACGAGCCCTTCAACGGCCTCGACCTCGAAGCCAACCTGCTGCTCAAGGAAATCCTCCAGCGCCTGCGCGACCGCAGCACCGGCCTGCTGCTGACCTCGCACATCCTGAGCACCCTCACCGAGGTGGCCGACGAGGCCAGCGTGCTGGTCGGCGGCCGGGTGCAGCGCCACTACGCCGCCGCTGAATTTGGCACGCTGGAGGCTGACCTGCTGGCCGCCCTGCACGGCGAAAAGCTGGCGCAGCTGCGGAATTTGCTGTAAAACGGAGTGGCACTCCGTTTCACATTAGGGCAGTTCTCCGGGCTTGAAAGCAGAATAGCGTTCCGTTTCGCCTTGGGTTAGCTCGCCGGGCGCGAAACGGAGTGCCACTCCGTTTTACAAAGCCAAATAAAACCCGCCCAGCAGCGCCCGAAACGCCGCCGAATACGCGCCCCCGGCGTCCTGAATAACCAGCTCGCTTTCCCGCACTACTCCCGCCGCCCGCCCAAACGTGCTGATGCAGCGTGTGGCGCGGCCGCCCGGCCGGTGCCGCACCGTCAGGCGCGCCTGCACGGGTAGCCCGCCCGCCGCCGCCTCGCGCTCAAACTGCTGCATCTCGGGCGGCGGCAGCAGCACCGTGAGCGTGCCGCCGGCCCCCAGGTGCCCCGCCGCAAAGCCGATAATATCGCCAAACGTGAGCGAGCCCACGCCCTCGTGCCGCGCCGTGGCCCGCGCCGCATCGGGTGAAGCCAGGCTGCGCCGAAAAAACGGCGGGTTGCAAATAATGTGGCTGAATGCTTCCGGCCCCGTGGCCGCGTAGGCCGCCAGGCTCAGCGGCCACACGCGCACGCGGCGGCCCCAGGGGCTGGCCGCCGCGTTGGCTGCCGCCTGGGCGGCGGCGGCGGGGTCGATTTCTATCGCCTCAATCGTGGCGGCCGGGGCGCGCTGGGCGGCCATGAGTGCCAGCAGCCCGGTGCCGGTGCCGAGGTCGAGCACCCGGCTGGCTTCGCTGAGGTCGGCCGCCGCGCCCAGCAGGCAGGCATCGGTGCTGACTTTTTGAGCGCAGTCGGCTTGGTTGATGCGAAACTGCTGGAACTGGAAGTAGTCGTTGGGCATAGCCACAACTATGAGTAGTCTTGAATTATATCATTATCTAATTATCGCCCCAAAGTTCATGGTCATATAAAAAAGTAGCTACTTCTTCCAGTTTTTCATGTATCAATTTAAAGCGTAGTATAAAGTTTTCTAAATCTACCTCTACATTCTCTCTGGTAATATAAAAATGGTCAGTATATGACTTGTTAAAAGGATATCTAGAGAAGTCCATTTTGTCGTCCTTGGGATTAGAATTTATTTTGCTGAATAATTCCTCTAAGTATAAATTTAGGTTTTCCATTGAGCTATCAAATGATTTAAGCGATAGCTGACCTTTGTAATTTTTAATTCTAGACCTCACGGTTAAGAATATTTGTCTGATATTATGCCCTCCCTCTAACTTGAGATTATTATTCATAATCTTGTTCAAAGTCCACAATATTCCTTTTAGGTAGAGCTCTATACTATGGTTTGCATTATTGAGTATTGGAAATATAAGAATATCGGCGCGTTTGCTGCTATTGTCTATCAAACACTGCGTTGCTAATTCAATTGATGCCAGCATAAAGCCATTAGCAATGTTCCACATGTTTATAATGTCAGAATCCTTGTCAATGCGCCAATTCATGAAAGCCATGCCGTTGATATGAGCATGTCTTGAAAATATAGGTTTCATCTTGCGACTATGTAATAGTTTAAGAATGTATTCACCCCAGTGCCTCGTACCCCTCATCTACCAACAACCCTTTGCCGAGCGCACTTTGCACGGCGAGCACGTCGCAGCGCTCGTTTTCGGGGTGGCCGGCGTGGCCTTTTATCCACTTGAAGGACACTTTGCGCTGCTCGTAGATGCGCAGGAAGCGCCGCCACAGGTCTTCGTTGGCTTTCTTGCCGAAGTCGGGCTTTTTAACCCAGCCGAAAACCCAGCGCTTTTCGACGGCATCGACCACGTACTTGGAATCGGAGACGACGAGGATGGGAATTTCGGGGCGCGTCACGGCTTCGAGGCCCACTATCACGGCCAGCAGTTCCATGCGGTTGTTGGTGGTGCGGCGGAAGCCCTGGGTCAGCTCTTTTTCGTGGGGGCCGTAGCGCAGGATGGTGCCGTAGCCGCCCGGGCCGGGGTTGCCGCGCGACGAGCCATCGGTGAAAAGGGTAATCACTTTACTTTAACGGAAATAACGCGGCCTCACGCGGGGAACCTCACCCCCGGCCCCTCTCCCGAGGAGAGGGGAGCCTGACGATTTTTTATGACTG
>CAXYJY010000056.1:0-33469 GCA_964277755.1 uncultured Hymenobacter sp. | reverse complement strand
GGTCGGCTCCCCCTCTTTTTTGGAGAGGGGGCCGGGGGGTGAGGTTCACGGGCGCTTACTCCACCCCATACTCCTGCAACTTCCGGTACAACGTAGTCAGCCCGATACCCAGGCGCTTAGCTACCTCCGGCTTATTGCCCAGCAACTCGCCCATGAGGCGCTGAATGTGCCGCGCCTCCAGCCCGCGCAGGCTCTCGTCATCGGCCGCCGGGCGGGCCGTGGCCCCGTGAAACTCATCGGGCAGGTAGGCCGGGGCTAGTAGCTCGCCAGCCGGGGCCAGGATGGCGGCGCGCTCCAGCACGTTTTTGAGTTCGCGTACATTGCCCGGCCAGGGGTAGCGTTGCAGCAGGTCCAGCGTTTCGGGCTCGAAGCCGGGCAGGCGCTTGGCCAGCCGGGCGGCGAAGTGCTGCAAGAAAAACGCGGCCAGCAGCGGCACATCGGTGCGGCGGTCGGCCAGTGGCGGCACCACGATGGTGAATACTGAGAGCCGGTAGTATAAATCGGGCCGGAAATGGCCCTGCGCCGCCTCCTGCTTGAGGTTGCGATTAGTGGCCGCCACCAGCCGCACGTCCACCTTAGTAGGCTTGGTGTCGCCGAGCTTGGTAAACTGCTGAAGCTCCAGCACCCGCAGAAACTTGGCTTGCACGTTTAGCTCCAGCTCGCCAATTTCATCGAGGAAAAGCGTGCCGCCGTTGGCTTCTTCGAGCAGACCTTTTTTGTCGGCCAGCGCGCCCGTGAAGGCACCTTTTTTGTAGCCAAAAAGCTCGCTTTCAAGCAAGTCTTTGGGGAAGGCCGAGCAGTTGACGGCCACGAAGGGCTTGGCCTTACGGCCGCTGGCTTGGTGCAGGGCTTGGGCAAAGAGCTCCTTGCCCGCGCCGGTGGGGCCTTCGAGCAGTACGGTGCTGTCGGTGGGGGCTACCTGGCGGGCCAGGGTTTGGGCGCGGCGCAGGGCGGGCGCTTCGCCTATCATGCTCTCGAAGGTGTGTTGGCCCTGGCTCATGCGCTTTTCGAGCTCGGCCACGCGGCGGCGCAGGCGGGCTTTTTCGGCGGCGCGCTCCACTACCACTACCAGTTGCTGCTCGAAGTCGCCCTTGGTGAGGTAGTCAAACGCGCCCTGCTTCATGGCCCGCACCCCATCGGGAATGGTGCCGAAGGCCGTGAGCAACACCACCTCAGCATCGGGCGCGAGCGCCTTGAAGCG
The DNA here is from genome assembly GCA_964277755.1 of uncultured Hymenobacter sp. Taxonomy (GTDB): domain Bacteria; phylum Bacteroidota; class Bacteroidia; order Cytophagales; family Hymenobacteraceae; genus Hymenobacter. Next base: position 32,268 of record CAXYJY010000056.1, on the reverse strand, counting down.
GGGCAGCAGGTCTACGCCGTGGGCGTCGGGCAGCTTCACATCGCTGAGCACCACCAGCACCTCGGCGGCGTGTTGGCCTAGCAGCGCTAGGCCCCGGTAGGCGTCGGGAGCTTGCAGCACGGTGTAGCCTTCCAGCTCCAGTACTTGCGCCAGCAGCTGGCGCAGGCGCGCTTCGTCGTCGATGAGGAGCAGGGTTCCGGTGGGCACGGGCGGGGGGCTAGCGGGTTAGGAGTTCAAAGATGGGCCGTAGTTTTGGGATATGCTGAAACGCCTCCATCTGAAGAATTTCACCGTTTTCGCCGACGCCGACTTTGAGTTTAGTCCGGGGCTGAATGTACTGGTCGGGACCAATGGGACCGGCAAGAGCCACGTGCTGAAGGTGGGGTATGCGGTAGTCAGGGCAATGATGGAAATTGAGCAGCATAGAATTAAAGAATCAGTTGAGCAAAGGTTTATTCCGATTACTATTGTTACTTATCTTGCGAATAATTTAGTAAGTACATTTCTTTCTGCTGCGCGAGGTCAACTAGTGCGTAATGGTGATGCTGCCAATGCTACAATATTTGTCGAATTCAATTCAGATGACGAAGTGTCATTCGAATTTCAAATTAAAAGACCTGATGAGACTGCTTTAATTAAAAACACTCATTTTCAGCTTAAAGGAGTTGCTTTTCCGGTGTTAATCCCGGCAAAAGAAGTCCTCACTCTCGGGTGGATGCTTGCAGCAGCAGACCAACTTGTATTGCCTATTGAACAGAGTTATTTGGACTTGTTGAAACAACTTAGAGGCTTGCCTCGTCGCCATATCACTTCACTAGAAGAGGTCCAAGCACTAACCACTGCTATCAGTGGTGAAGTAATAGAGGAAGGTGGTAAATATTATTTGCAGTATAAGTCAGGCCAGCGCTTGGAGATGAATATGGTAGCTGAAGGACTGCGTAAGTTCGGCACCCTACAAAAGCTATTATTAAACGGCAGCCTCACTCCCCAAACTACCCTTTTCTGGGACGAGCCCGAAGCCAACCTGAATCCCGCGCTCCTGCGCAAGCTCGCCGCCATTCTCGCCGAGCTAGCCCGTCAAGGTTTCCAGATAATTCTGGCTACGCATAGCATGAGCTTGCTGAAGGAATTTCATATCCTGTCGCGGGAGCCGAATAAAGAAAAGCTGCCGATAAAGTACTTCGGGCTGAATGCTGAGCCAGGCCAGCCTACTACCGTAGTCACGCGAGATGATTTCAAGTATTTGCCCGATGTGGTGGCGCTGGAAGTGGAGTTAGACCAGGCCGACGACCTGGAAGAAATTTTCGCCCGCGAAAGCCACTGATTTCATGCCGACGATAACGGAGCGAAAACTAGCGTTTACATTTCCCGACGACTGGCAGGTAGTGGCTTACGACCGACCGGCCGACCCCGTAACGGGTGAGCCTGCCAGCTTCTACCGGCGCGTGGTGGAGCGGGGCGGGGTGCAGCAGGTGTGCGGTATGGATATCGTGTGCCGGTTGCCCGGTGCGCCCGAACGCTTGCAATTCATTGAAGTAAAGGACGACCGCAAGCGGAAAATGGAGGCGGGGCCGCGGCATACCGAGCTGTTCAGGATAGTGATGCAAAAAACGGCGGGCACCCTCGCCGGGCTGTTGCTGGCTGAGCGCTTGCAAGAGGAGAGCCTGCAACCCTACGCTTGCCTCAGCAAAGAGCCCGAGATTGAAGTAATTCTGTTTTTGGTAGAGCCTGACCTATTGCCCGAAGTACCGCAGGCAGTAGAAAGCACCGAAGAAAGCACCGAAAATAACTTGTATCGCCTGGCCAGGAGGGAGCGCGTTTCAGGCCTCGACCAGCGGCTGACAGCCAAGCTAGCTGAGTGGAATATGCCGTTCAAACTTCACGATTTAGACAAGCGCAAGCCTGCTTCCTGGCAGGTGCATAACCTTCAGCCCTGAATTTTTACGAATGACCATCCACTGGATACTCAAACCCTTCGCCGCCCTCACCTTAGCCGAGCTCTACGCCCTGCTGCAACTGCGCAGCGAAGTATTTGTGGTAGAGCAAGCCTGCGCCTTCCAGGATATCGACGGGCACGACCAGGCTGCCCTGCACCTGCTGGGCTACACCGAGGCCGGCGAATTGGTGGCGTATGCGCGTTTGTTTGAGGCCGGGCGGAGTTACGCGCAGGCCAGCATCGGGCGGGTCGTGACTTCGCCGCGCCACCGGGGGCACGGCCTGGGGCGAGCGCTGCTGCGCGAGGCAATCGCGCAGTGCGAGGCGCTGTTTGGCGCGCAGCCCATCAAGATTGGCGCACAGCAGTACTTGCTGGACTTCTACCAGAGCTTCGGCTTTGTGGTAGAGGGCGAAGGGTACCTGGAAGACGGGATTCCGCACGTGCACATGGTGCGGCCGGGGGCGGAGTAAGCGCCTTACATTTACCGCCGCGCCTGGGCCCGCCAGACACGTGCGTGTAATGGGGGCTTGGCCGGGCGCGATACACGTGTACCACTTACGTAACCGCTTGCGCCATGAACCTGCTGAATCGTCTTTTCAAAATCGGGCAGTCGGAGGCCCACGCCGCCGTCAAGCAGCTCGAAGACCCTATCAAGCTCACTGAGCAGGGCCTGCGCGACCTGCGCCAGGACCTCGACAAAGCCCTGAACGGCCTGGCCGAGGTAAAGGCCATGGCCATTCGCGCCCGCAGCGAAGCCGAAGGCTACCGCACTAAAGCCGCCGATTACGAAAGCAAGGCCGTGCTGCTGCTACAGCGCGCCCACCAAGGCGACCTAGCCCCTGCCGAAGCCGACCGCCTCGCTACCGAGGCGCTGCTCAAAAAGGCTGAAAACGAAACCCACGCCGCCCGCACGGCCCAGGACCAGGCCAAGTTTGAGCAGTCGGCCGCCCAACTCGACCAGAGTGTGCAGACGCTGAAAAGCACCATCAGCCAGTGGGAAAACGAGTTGAAAACCTTGAAAGCCCGCGTGACGGTGAGCACCGCCACCGCCACCATCAACAAGCAGCTGGCCCAGCTCGACTCATCGGGCACGGTAGCCTTACTGGAGCGGATGAAGGAGAAAGTGGCAGCGCAAGAGGCACTGGGCGAAGCCTACGGCGAAATTGCGCAGGAAAGCAAAAGCATTGATGCCGAGATTGATAAGGCTATCGGCCGGGCCGGGGCCGCGAAAGCGGGGGAGGAGCTGGCGGCGCTGAAGGCGCGGCTGGGGCTGGCGGAGTAGCGCGCCGCCCGTGAAACCCCACCCCCCCGGCCCCCTCCCCTCCGGGAGAGGGGGAGCCGGACGAGTTTTGAGCTAAAAGTTTTGAGTTAGGAGTTGAGCAACTTAAAACTCAAAACCTCTAACTCAGAACTCAACGATAGGCTTCCCTCCCCCGGAGGGGAGGGGCCGGGGGTGGGGTAAACGCGAACTACCTGTAATGCCCCAATATATTCCCCGATAAACACCCGCATATGACCGACCTGCTCCGCGCCGCTGTGCTGCCGCCCAACCTGCCCGCGACTGGGCTGCTGGTGTTCGTGCTGCTGTACTGGCTCACGGTTATTGTGGGGCTGCTTGATTTTAAGACTGTTGACTTGCACGTGGATGCTCACGATGGCCTGCACCTGCACGGGGCCGACTCGCAATGGCTGAACGGGGCGCTGGCCTTTTTCAACCTGGGGCGCATCCCGGTGATGGTGTTTCTCAGCTTCGTGGCGCTGCCGCTGTGGGTGGGCAGCATTTTGGTGAATTACTACACCGGCAATACCGCGCTGCTGTTGGGGTTGCTGTACCTGTTGCCGCTGTTCGTGGGTAGCGTTTTTGTGGCCAAGTTTCTCACGTTGCCCTTCGTGAAGCTGTTCGCCGCCCTCGAAAAAGACCACGACAGCGGCGCGGTGGCCCTGGGTAAAGTGTGCACCGTGCTGCTACCCACCTCCCCCGAGCACCTGGGGCAAGCCGCAGTGCGCATCGACGGCGCGCCGCTCATGCTGAACGTGCGCGCCCTGAGCGGCCCCATTGGCAAGGGCGAAACGGCCCTGGTAATCGACTACGATGCCCAGCGCCGTTGCTACCTCATCGAAGCCTACGCCGCGTCGTAGCTTTACCGTTCAGTAAATCATAATCCTATTGTCATTTTTACTTTCTTAGTATGCTTGCGCAACTTTCCTGGGCCGTTTTAGTCGTGCTCGGCTTCCTACTTATTGGGTTTATCGCTATCGTGGCGCGCATGTACCAGAAGGCGGTGCAGGGCGAGGCGCTGGTACGCACCGGCCTGGGCGATACCAAGGTTTCCTTCTCCGGCATCCTCATCGTGCCGGTGCTGCACAAGCTAGAGGTAATGGATATTAAGCTGAAAACCATTATAATTGCCCGTTCGGGGGCCGAGGGCCTGGTGTGCAAAGACAACCTGCGGGCCGACGTGAAGGTGAATTTCTTCGTGCGCGTCAACAAAACGCACGACGACGTGGTGAACGTGGCGCAGAGCATCGGCGCGCATCGCGCCTCCGACCCGGCCGCGCTCGAAGCGCTGTTTGATGCCAAGTTTTCGGAGGCGCTGAAGACCGTGGGAAAGCACTTCGATTTCATAGAATTATACAATTCGCGCGAGCAATTCAAGCAGGAGATTCTGCGCATCATCGGTACCGACCTCAACGGCTACGTGCTCGACGACTGCGCCATTGACTACCTCGAGCAAACGCCGCTCGCGGCGCTCAACCAGGATAATATTCTGGACGCTGAAGGCATCAAAAAGATTATCTCGCTGACCTCGCAGCAGAAGATACAGGCCAACCAGATTCAGCGCGACCAGCAGAAAACCATCAAAAAGCAAGACGTAGAGGCGCAGGAAACCATCTTGCAGCTCGAAAAGCAATTGGCTGAAAACCAGGAAAAGCAGAATCGCGAAATCGCTAGCATCCGGGCCCGCGAAGCCGCCGAAACCGAGAAAGTGCGCCAGGAAGAAAAGCTGAAAAGCGAGCGCGCCCGCATCATCACGGAAGAGGAAGTGAAAATCGCGGAGCAAAACCGCGACCGCCAAATCCTGGTGGCCGAGCGCAACAAGCAGCGCACCGACGCCATCGAAACCGAGCGCGTGGCCCAGGCCCAGGCCCTCGAAGCCAACGAGCGTGAGCGCATCGTGGCGCTGGCCCAGATTGAGAAGGAAAAGGCGCTGGAAGAAGAGCGCAAGAATATCCAGGTGATTATCCGCGAGCGCATTACGGTAGAAAAAGCCACGGTGCAGGAAGAGGAGCGCATCAAGGACGCCCGCGCCCAGGCGCAGGCCGACCGCGAAAAACTGGTGGCCCTCACGGCCGCCCAGCAGAAAAACGAAACTGCGACCATCGCCCTCGTCGGCACCGCCGACATGGAGCGCCAGGCCGCCGAGTTCCGCGCCAAACAGGTGCTCATCGATGCGGAGGGCGAGCGCGCTGCCGCCGACCACCGCGCCCAGGCCATGCGCATCCTGGCCGAGGCTGAGGCCAGCAAAGCAGCCGCCGTGGGCCTCGCCGAGGCCCAGGTGATGCAGGCCAAAGCCACCGCCCGCCAGAAAGAAGGCGAAACCCAGGCCAACGTGCTGCAACTCACTGCTACCGCCGAGGCCCAAGCCATTCAGGCCAAAGCCACTGCCCAAGCCGAAGCCGACGAGAAAATTGGCATCGTGGCTGCCAAAGTCAACCGCGAAAAAGGCCTGGCCGAAGCCGGCGTGGTAGAAGCCCGCGCCGCCGCCGACCAGAAGCGCGGCCTAGCCGAAGCCGCCGTGAACGAGCAGAAATTCGCAGTTGAAGCCAAGGGTATCGAGGCCAAGGCCGACGCCATGAAAAAGCTCGACGGCGTAGGCAAAGACCACGAAGAATTCAAGCTGCGCCTGGACAAAGAGAAGTCGGTGGAGCTGGCCCAAATCAGCATCCAGAAGGACATCGCTGCCTCGCAAGCTGACGTTATCGGCTCGGCCTTGAAAGCCGCCAAAATCGACATCGTGGGTGGCGAAACCATGTTTTTCGACCAGATTATCGGCTCCATCACCAAGGGCAAAGCCCTCGACCGCACGGTGCACAACAGCGAGGTGCTGAGCACGGTAAAGGACACGTTTTTCGGCCACGACGGGGGCGGCGATTTTAAAGCTAACCTGCGGAAATTCGTCAACCAATTCGGCGTGAGCAGCGAGGAAATGCGCAACCTAAGCGTGTCGGCGCTGCTGCTGCAACTGATGAACAAGGCGGGCGACGAGAAAACGCGGAGCACGATTTCACAGTTGAGCAGCACGGCCGCGGCGCTAGGGATAGGGGATAAGTTGGTGAAGACGATTGATTTGAGGTGAGGCTCACCGCCCGGGGGACCTCACCCCCTAGCCCCCTCTCCAAAAAAGAGGGGGACTAGTTTTTAGTCTTAGTTTCTAAAGTCTAGAACTAGAGCTAGTTCCCCCTCTTTTTTGGAGAGGGGGCTAGGGGGTGAGGTTCCCCGTGCCGGGTGACGCCCCCAACGCGCGGTGCCTCACCCCTAGCCCCTCTCCGAAAAGGAGAGGGGGACTAGTTTCTAGTTTTAGTCCGTTATTATTTATTCTATCTTACTCCCTAGAACTAGAAGCTAGTCCCCCTCTCCTTTTCGGAGAGGGGCTAGGGGTGAGGCGACTACGTCATGGAACCAACCCCCCAACTCGAAGGCGGCACCTACGAAATTCTGCGCGCCCGCCTGCAAGCCAGCGCCGCCGACCTCCAAACCCGCCTCGCCACGCTGAATACCGAGCGCAAAGCCGTGTTCGGGGCCATCGACACGCACCTGCTGGGCACCAGCCGCATCACGACCACCAACAACTGCGTGCCGTGGGATATGGTGGCGGTGGGCCGCCGGTTCATCTTCGGCTTCAACGTCGTAATTGGGCTGAAAACCGAGACCGAGCTGGCCGACGTGTTTGGGGTGTACCAGTACGAAAACCGCGAGTTTCAGCCCCTTGGGCTGGAAATGCTCCAGCACCCGCAGTTTCTGGAGGAGTTTCGCAACCTGTACCGCTACTACAAGAGTACGCAGTTTGTGAAGTTTGCGGTGCGCGGGCCGCACTTGTTCATGGTGTTTCGGGTGGGTAAGAGCGCCACTGATATCAAGACCTTCAAGTGGCTGCTGGACGAGGAAAACAACGCCCTCAGCTACCTCGACAACCGTAGCGACCACGAGTACACCTACCCGCCGCAGCAGGAATTTGCCTGGAAGCGCGCCACCCGCGACATGCAGGTGCCCGGCAAGCACCCACACATCAGCATCGAGGACAAGGTGTTTGTCGAAACCATCGGCGGCGACCTCACCATTAAGGTCGAAAACAATACCGAAACCGGCCGTGGCATCCTGGCCGAGCCGGTGGCCGACAAAGACCAGTCGCTCGACGACTCGGAAATCCACTACGCGGTGCTGGATAACCTGATACTGTTGAAAATCAAGCCCTATCAGGAGTCAGCTTACCGCTACTTCCTCTTCAATGCCAAGCTGCGTACCGCCCAGCGCCTCGACGCCCTCGCCGAAGCCTGCGTGCTGCTGCCCGATGGCCAGGGCCTGATATTTCCGCACGGCTTCTACCTCCAGACCGGGGCCAGCAAGCTCTTCGACAACGGCTTGCGCAACATGCAGTTTGAGAAGCGGTTGGCTTCGCCCAACGGCGAGGATTTTCTGTACGTCTTCTACAACCGCGAAGACGGCACCTACCTGCTGCTCTCGTACAACCTCATTGCCCAGCGCGTCGATAACCCCATCGTTTGCCACGGCTACGCGCTGTTTGAGGACGGGGAATTGTGCTATTTTCGGGCCGATGAGGAGCCCAAAAAGCACCACGCCGTGCAAATCTGGCAGACGCCCTACGTGGCCCCCGATTTTGAGCTGCCGCAGACCCATGATTCGGTGCTCTACCAGCTCGGCAACAAGGAGATAGTGCGGGCGATGGCCGAGGTGCAGGAAGTGCTGACGCTGGCCGGCAAGGAGGACAGCTACGCCGGCCTCTACCTCGACCTCATCAAGCGCACGACCACCCTCGCCGATACCTACCACTGGCTGCGCGACCCCGCCGCCCAGGCCCTGGCCGAGCCCCTGGGCGAGATTCAACAGACCGCCACGGCGGCCGTGGATGAGTTTGATAAAGTGCGCGCTATCCGCAAAAGCACGGCCGAGGCCGTGCAGCGCGGGCTAGGCCAGGCCGACAAGTTGCGCGCCCGCATCGCCCGCATGGCCGACGTGACGGAAGTAAACGAATACGTGCAGCTGCTGGCCGCGCTGCGCGCCACGCGAGGCGAGGTGATTTCGCTGAAAGAGCTGCGCTATGTGGACCTGCCCGCCGTGGAAAAAGCGGCCGAAGAACTGACCGAAACCAGCAAGCAGGTAGCGGGCCAGACCGTTGAATTTCTGCTGCGGCCCGACGCCCTGAAAACCTACGCCACCCGCGTGCAAGCCATTGCCGAGGGCGTAGAAAAAGTGCAAAAAACGACCGAAGCCAACGAGCGCGAAAAGGAAGCTAACGCCGTATCGGGCGAGCTGGAGCTGCTGATTGAAGTGGTGGGCAACTTGCCGATGGACGACCCCACGCAAACCACGCGCATCATCGACAGCATTTCCACGATTTACGCGGGCTTCAACCAGATACGGGCGGCCCTGAAGCGGCGGCGGCAGGCGCTGGCCGGCACCGAGGCGCAGGCCGAATTCACGGCCCAGCTCAAGCTGCTGGAGCAGGCGCTCGTCAACTACCTCGACCTGAGCGACACACCTGCCAAGTGCGACGAGTACAGCACCAAGCTGCTGGTGCAGCTGGAAGAGCTGGAAGGCAAATTCCCTGATTTTGACCAGTTCCTGACCCAGCTCGCCGAGCGCCGCGAAACGGTGTCCGAAGCGTTTGAGTCGCGCAAGGTGAGCTTGGTGGCGGCCCGCAACCAGCGCGCCTCGGCGCTGGCGCAGTCGGCCGAGCGCATCATCAAGGCGGTGCAAAACCGCCTGGGGCGGCTCGAAACGCTGGCCGACATCAACGGCTATTTCGCCGCCGATATGCTGGTCGAAAAGGTGCGCCAAACCGTGCAGGAGCTGCTCGACCTGGGCGATACCGTGAAGGCCGACGAGCTGCAAAGCCGCCTCAAAACGGTGAAGGAAGACGCCGTGCGCCAGCTCAAGGACCGCGCCGAGCTGTTCACCGACGGCGGGCAAGCGCTGAAATTCGGCCCCTACGCCTTCACCGTCAATACCCAGCCGCTCGACCTCACCATCGTGCTGCGCGAGGGCGAGCTGCACTACCACCTCACGGGTACCAATTTCTTCCAGAAAATAATTGACCCCGCCGTGCTCAGCGCCCGCCCGGTGTGGGACCAAACCCTGGCCTCCGAAAACGCCGACGTGTACCGCGCCGAGTACCTGGCCTGGCTGGTGCTGCAAGCCGCCGAGCACCCGAGGCCCGCCCAGGCCGACGCGCCCGCCGTGCTCGGCATCGAGGAGCTGGCCCGGCTAACGCCCACCGAGCTAGCCACCTACGTGCAGCACTTCATGGCCCCGCGCTTTGCCGAGGGCTACCTCAAAGGCGTCCACGACGCCGACGCGGCCCTGCTGCTCGGGGCGCTGGTGCGCCTCACCCGCACCGCCGATTTGCTGCGCTACCCCGCCCCCGTGCGGGTGGCCGCCGCGCTCTACTGGCAGCGCTTTGCGCCTGAAGCCCAGCGGGCGAGCTGGCAGCGCCAGCTGCACGGCATCGGGGTGTTGCTCCAGGTGTTTCCCGATGCCCGCGAGTTTCGGGGCCTCATGCACGAGCTACAAGAGGCGGTGGAGGAGTTTGCCGCCCGCACCGGCCTCTTCGTGCCCGACGAGGTAGCCGAGGCCGGCGAGTACCTCTTCTACGAGCTGACGCGGGGCGAAACCTTCGTGGCCTCCGCCGAGGCCGCCGCACTGGTCGAGCAGTTTCAGCAGTCGCTGAAGGCGCGCCAGGCCACCGCGCAATACGAGGCGTCGGTAGCCGCGCTGGCCGAGCAGCCGGCGGCGCAGTTTCAGCTGGTGCGGCAGTGGGTGGGGGCGTTTGTGCGGGCGAATCCTGACGCCGTTCACCCCACCCCCGACCCCTCCCCTCCGGGAGAGGGGAGCCTGACGTCTGCTAATGCAAGCGTTAGTATTTCACCTAAGAGTGATAATAGTAATAACAACGCCAGCAGTCGTCAGGCTCCCCCTCTCCCGGAGGATTCCGCGCATCAAGCGGCGAAGGGGCCGGGGGGTGGGGTAACCGCGCCTGGGTTAGTAGAAGCCGCCCTACTACTAACCACCCCGCCCGACCCCGCCTGCATCATCCGCACGACCCTCCGCGAAACCTTACAAAACCTCCAGGGCACGCACCCGCGCATCGAAAACCGCCGCTACCAGCTCGATTTCCCCAACTTCCGCCACCGCCTAGGTCACTACGCCCGCACCGTGGTGCCGCAGTACGAGGCCTTCCAAACCCTGAAAAAAGACCTGCTGGCCCGGGCCGCCGACGAGCTGCGCCTCAGCGAGTTCCGGCCGCGGGTGCTGGCGTCGTTTGTGCGCAATAAGCTCATTGATGAGGTGTATTTGCCGCTCATCGGGGCCAACCTGGCCAAGCAAATCGGCACGGCGGGGGCCGACAAGCGTACCGACCTCATGGGGCTGCTGCTGCTCATTTCGCCGCCCGGCTACGGCAAAACCACCCTGCTCGAATACGTGGCCAACCGCCTGGGGCTGATTTTTATGAAAATCAACGGCCCCGCCATCGGCCACGCCGTCACGAGCGTAGACCCCGCCCAGGCCCCTAACTCCGGCGCCCGCGAGGAGCTGCTGAAGCTCAACCTGGCCTTCGAGATGGGCGACAACGTGATGATATATCTCGATGATATTCAGCACTGCCACCCCGAGTTTTTGCAGAAATTCATCTCACTCTGCGACGCCCAGCGCAAAATCGAGGGTGTGTACCAGGGCCGCGCCAAAACCTACGATTTCCGGGGCCGCAAGGTGGCCGTGGTGATGGCCGGCAACCCCTACACCGAGTCGGGCGAGCAGTTCCGCATCCCCGACATGCTCGCCAACCGCGCCGACATCTATAACCTCGGCGACATCATCGGCGACACCCGGCCGGCCTTTTTGCTCAGCTACCTCGAAAACGCGCTGGTGGCCAACCCCACCCTGGCCCGCCTCGTGGCCAAAAGCCAGGCCGACGTGTACCCGCTGTTACGCCTGGCCCAAACCGGCGACAGCACCGGCCTCACCTTCGAGGCCACCCACTCGCCCCAGGAAATCGCCGAGTACGTGGCTGTGCTGCAAAAGCTGCTGACCCTGCGCGACGTGGTGGCCCGCGTCAACGAGGAGTACATCCGCTCGGCGGCCCAGGCCAATGAGTACCGCACCGAGCCGCCCTTCAAGCTCCAGGGCTCATACCGCAACATGAGCAAGCTGGCCGAAAAAGTCAGCCCCATCCAGAACGACGCCGAGCTCCAGGCCCTGCTCGCCACCCACTACACCAGCGAGGCCCAAACCCTGACCAGCGGCACCGAAGCCAACCTGCTCAAGCTGCGTGAGCTGCTCGGCACCCTCACCCCCGCCGAAGCCGCCCGCTGGGCCGACATCAAAGCCACCTTCGCCCGCAACCTGCGCACCAGCAGCGGCGGCCAGCTGCTCCAGGTTCTCACCCAGCTAGAGCACATCGCCGGCGGGATAGGGGGGATACGCGAGGCGCTGGGGCGGGAGTAGGGTAGGGGAGCTTACAGGCTATCGCCTAGTTGATAGTATCCAGTTCTTTATGTCATCGTGTTGTTTGTAACCTAGACGGTAATAATCTCTTTTGACCCATTCGATAGCGTCACGAGTTAATTTGCTAGTAGTAACCATCATGCCTTTGCTAGCTCTATTATCTTCTCGTATTGCTGATAACTCACGAACCTCGCTCAGTTTTACTTTATGGCTCTGCTTATATTTTTTTGCTTGCCAAACAGTTTTTATTTCTCCTGAAATCGGGTCATTCAAAGTGGCAATAACATCGACACCGCCGTCTTTTGTTGGCTGCGTCAGCTTGACGCTGTAGCCGCTTTGTTCCAAAAGATGAGCAATTAGTTTTTCAAAATCTCGCCAATGCAGCTCATCAAGTAGTCGGCCTTCTTTGATTAATTTTTCAGCTAATAGATAACTTGGAATAGGTGTGCCCCAAGGAGATATTAGCTCCTTTCCTGGTAGCCATATTTTACTTTCTTGAGGGACGAACTTATGAGCAATCGCTAAAAAGCTTTCGTCGCCACCCAGCCAAGAATGATTATTTGCCCAGTTGCTAATGTTTTCTTTAAACTCATCTAACCATGCTTTATTGGTCCTGCCAATGCTTGCTGAAAATCCTAATAGACCAGGGTCAGTCAGTTGTTCTATGAGTTCAGAGTCGAATAGCGGGTTGCTAAAAATAAAATCATCGATTTCTTCTTCGGTCGGTTCATCTGAAATGTCATCGTATGGAATTTCCTTTAGAGGTTCGTCTATACTTTGCACCTCATAGTATGACTCTCTCCGCATTTCTATCATTGGAGCAATTTCTTCGGCAATCATTTGGCGAAGAGCTTCGGCAGAAACTTCTAGGTTCTTTTCCATGACAAGTAGCTTTTATATCCAGCAAATTAAGCAGTGGGTCTGCTAATGATACTGCAACTGAAACCAGCCCCGCCGCGTTACCTTTGCAACAACCGTAGCTGGCCGCTGCACTAGTAAGCCAGTCAACGCCTTATCACCATGAAATTCACTGCTAATACCGTTTCTAAGCCCGTAGTCGGCAAAGAGGCCGCGAAGCTGACGAAAGCCCTCAAAAAAGGCGGGCACGTAGCTAATGCCACGGCCTTGGAAACTATTGCGCGCATTGCCAAGCGCCGGGCCGAAGCCGCTTAGCCCTATGCCGCTCGCTGCCAGGTTTGCCGGCGTCGATTTCTCGGCGCATCCCGTTACCAAACTCACCCCTGCCTTGGCGGAAACGCTGGGGCAGGGGTTTCGCTGTAAAAGAGGCGAGTTCGTCACGTTTTGGCGGCGCGGCCGCATTGCCCGCGAAGAGCAGGCCAGCATCAGCCGCTGTTGGGTGATTGTGAGCGAAGGCTACCTGGCCGGCTACCTCACGCTACTCACCGATAAGCTCGAACTAGAAGAGCCGCCCCTGGCCGACGAGGGCGTAAAATATCGCACCATGCCCGCCGTAAAAATCGGCCTGCTCGCCGCCGATGGCCGGGCCAGAGGTGCCGGCCGCCGCCTGGTAGAATGGGCGCTCGAATACGTAGCCACCGAGCTAACCGACCGGGTGGGCGTGCGCTTTATGACGGTAGATGCCTTCTACGACCTCGACCCCGACAGCCACGGCAACCATTACGATGCCAGCGGTTTCTACAGCAGCATCGGCTTCAACTTCGTGAATCCTGACGAGCCGCTGCCGCCGCCGCAGGCATACCGCACCATGTACTTTGACCTCAAGCCGCTGGCCGACGCCTTGCGAGCGTAGCGCGGACTTTTAGTCCGCGAGTGAGCGGTTCTACTCTGTGTCTGTTTGTCCGCGGACTGAAAGTCCGCGCTACCCCCCGCCAAACCTACCAGCCCGCTAGCGGTTGGAGAAAGAAACCGCCCATTTCGGCGTGAAAAGGCGGTTTACCCGTCTCCAAACCAAACCACTACCTGCCCCTATGGCTGAAGTAAAAGCCCTCGCCGCCCGCACGGCCGGCGGCCCGCTCAGCTACGAGCCCGGTTCTACAGAAGGGTAGTAGCTAACCGGTGCTGCGGCAGCGCTCATGGTCTGTTACCCGGCCTCATCCGCCTCTTCTGGCAGGTCGCTGAGGTCAACGGGCACTACGTGAACGTGGGCCTTCATCATACTGCGAATACTGGGCTTACCACGTAATAGGTAAGCTTGCAGGGTATTAGAAGGGCTGAATTCCAAGCCATTGTTGCCAAAGTCTTGCAGGACGAACTGCCCGTAGAGCAGACTAGTCGGGTCAGTGAGGCTCACGTTCCAGCCGCCGCCAAAATTCTCGCGAAACGTTTCGCCGATATACGACCAGCAATCGAGCCGGCCGGCCACGGCGGCGGCTGACTTATCGCGCCAGGCCAGCGCCCCCGCGTGGTCGCGCAGGTAGCGCTCTAGCTCGGGCAGGGTAGCGAGGGTGTAATCCAGGTGGTAGCCCTCGGCGGCAGCAGCTTCCAAAAAGGCCTCCTGGCGGTCGGGCATTTCAAAAAGCAGTAGTTGCAGGCGCTCGTTTTCGGCGGCGGGGTCGAGGAGGGGGGTAGGCATAGGGGAAAATTTAGGGAATCTGGGGGCCGATTTTATAGCTGGCCCCAATGCGGTCGAGCGCGGTCAGGAAGGGTTTGGAGCCACCTTTCTCCAGAATGTATTCGACTTGATAGCCGGCCTTGATGAGTTCGCCATCCTTGGGTAAGTCCTCGGTGCGGGCTTGTTTGGTGAGGCCCATTTTGCCGGTTTTCAGCTGGCCGCAGTACAACTCATCGCCGATGTACATATCAATCTGCCGCTGGGTGAGCTGCGTTTTGATTGTTTTGCTTTCGGCATTCAGGGCCTGGCGGTATTCCGCTTCCCGGGCCAGGCCCACGCTGGTGTTGCGCATATTGGTGTGGTACTGCTTTTCCCAGCGCTCATAGGTCCAGGGCTCGGCTTTGGCCGCGTTGCGGGCCTGAAAATCAAGCCAGCGCTGCGCCTTGTGCTCGTCGGAGCCCGCCACGAGCTTACGCTTGCTGGTGCTGGCTGGCTGCGCCACCGCTGGGGCGGCCGGGGGCAGCGGCGGCGTGCCGTGCGCGCCAGGTGCAGGCAGGATAAAAGCCGAGGCCCGACTACCGGCCTGCATCGTGAAGCCAGCGGGGTCGGTAAGGGTGAGTGTGCAGTAGTAGGCGCCGAAGCCATCTGCGCCAGCCACAAATACTTCGTCATAGCTTACGCAGTAAGCGGCTGGCAGGCTCAGGGTTTCGAGCGCTGCCCCGCCGTTGGCGTCAAGGAAAACTATCGCTGCGGCCAGCCGCTTGTATGGGTCGGCCGCCCAACTGGCCAGCAGGTCGGTTTCGGGGACGTCGAGCGTTATCGAAACCGGATTATACCGCACTTTGGCGCTGGCTCGCCCGCGCTGCTCGGTAGCCTGGGAAGTGGCGTATTGGCAGTGCAGAACGGAAAAAACCTGACCCGCAACGTGTAACTCAGCCGAAAAGGAAGCCATGAGCCAAGGCTAAAAAGAGAGACGTAGGTGCGAAGCTATACGTGCCAGCGGTTGTGGCCTTTACGAGGGAAATTAACGTGGGTGCTACGGTTGAGTCTTTAAGCCAGGTACTCAGACCTTATCGCGGGCGAATACTGGCACAAGCGCGGCAGGTAATGCCGGGCAACTATGGCCCGGCACCAAACCTACCAGCCGGCTAGCGGTTGGAGAAGGCAACCGCCCGTTTCCGCGTGAAACGGCGGTTTCTCCCTTCTCCAAACCAAACCACTACCTGCCCTTATGGCTGAAGTAAAAGCCCTCGCCGCCCGCACGGCCGGCGGCCCGCTCGAACCGTTTAGCTACGAACCCGGTCCCCTTGGGGCCGAAGAAGTAGACATTGCCGTGGAGTACTGCGGCGTCTGCCACTCCGACCTCTCGATGCTCGGCAACGAGTGGGGCATCACCGCCTTTCCCTTCGTGCCCGGCCACGAAGCCATCGGCCGCATCGTGGCCCTCGGCGACGTAGCCGCCCAAAAAGGCCTCGCCATCGGCCAGCGCGTGGGCGTGGGCTGGAACGCCAGCAGCTGCCTGCACTGCGAGCCCTGCCTGCACGGCGACCAGCAGATGTGTACCACCTTGCAGCCCACCATCGTGGGGCGGCACGGGGCCTTTGCCCAGCAGGTGCGCAGCCATTGGGTGTGGGCGGTGCCCATTCCGGAGGGCGTCGATGCCGCCGAGGCCGGTCCGCTGCTGTGCGGCGGCGTCACGGTATTTGCCCCCATCATCGACCACGTGCAGCCCACCGACCGCGTGGGCGTGTTCGGCATCGGCGGCCTGGGGCACCTGGCCGTTAAGTTCCTCAGCAAGTGGGGCTGCGACGTCACGGCCTTTACCTCCAGCCCGCGCAAAATCGAGGAAGCCCACCAGCTAGGCGCCACCCGCACGGCCTCCAGCACCGACACGGCCGAGCTCAAAAAGCTGGCCCGCACCTTCGACCTGCTGCTCATCACGGCCAACGTGTCGCTCGATTGGAACGACATCATCGCCATGCTCAAGCCCAATGGCCGCCTGCACATCGTGGGCGCCATCCTGGAGCCGATTCCGGTGTCGGTGTTCCCGCTGCTGCTCAATAACCAGTCGGTCGGCGCGTCGCCCACCGGCAACCGCGCCCAAATCGACAAGATGCTGCGCTTCTGCGCCCAGCACGACATCAAGCCCCTCACCGAGCACTTCCCCATGAGCGAGGCTAACGCCGCCATGGACCACCTGCGCGCCGGCAAAGCCCACTACCGCATCGTGCTGGATATGAATCTGTAGAAGCTGTACAGTGGACCCTGCGGGTCCGCGCGTGTTAGCACCCAGTTGTCTTGTATAAGCTTACTACACAGGTGCTAGTACGCGCGGACCCGCAGGGTCCACGGTACACCTAACTCCCGCGTATCTCGTCCTTAATCTCGGCCACGAACTGCGCAAACTCGGGCTCGCTCTCCACATCGGGGTGCCAGGCCAGGCCGAGCTGGGCCAGGTTGTACTGGTGGCGGGGGCTGAGGGTAGCGCCGGGCAGCAGCTGCCCGGTGTCGGGGCTGCGCTCGGGGGCCAGCAGCCAGAGGCGGTCGGCGAGCGCGGTAGTAGTGGCGATGTCGTGGCTCACGATGAGTACGGTATTCAGCTCGTCCATCGTCGTGACCTCCACGATAATCTTCTTCACCTCGTCAATCATCGCCACATCGAGGCCCGAAAACGGCTCATCGAGTAATATCAAGTGCTCGGAGCACAGCAGCTGCTGCGCAATGGCCGCCCGCTGCCGCTGCCCGCCCGAGAGGTGCGCCGGGTACTTGCCCGCGTGCGCCCCCAGCCCAAAGCGCCCCAGGTAGTGCTCCACGCGGGCCTTAGCCTCGGCCGCATCGTGGTGGCGGCGGGCGGCCAGCAAGAGGTTGTCGCGCAGCGAGTAGTGATTGAATAGCGGGTAGCGCTGCTGCACGTAGCCCACCATGCCGGCCTGCACGGGCTCCTGCGCCTCGCCCACCAGCACGGTGCCGGCGCTTGGGGCCGCCAGCCCCGCCAGCAGCCGGCACAGCACCGACTTGCCGATGCCCGAGCGCCCGTAGATGCCCACCACCTGCCCCTGGCTCAGGCCGGGCCTGATGACGTCGAGCACCTGGGCATTGAGGTCGCGCAGGATGAGGTCGTTGCCGTAGCGCATCGACACGTGGTCGAGCGTGAGGAGCGGCGAGCGGTAGGAGTAGGGTAGGGCGGTCATTGGTGTACCGTGGACCCTGCGGGTCCGCGCGTGAAAGGGTTAGAAAGGGGTAGTGTAGCCGGTTTTGGTGCTAATACTCGCGGACCCGCAGGGTCCACAGTACACCGGTGCGGCGTTCTTTCACCCGCCAGGTATTCCGCGCGGGCTCCAGCACCAAGTCCACAGTACACCGGTGCGGCGTTCTTTGGGAAACTACTCACGCGCGGACCCACAGGGTCCACGGTACATTGCTTTACTTTGCGGCGTGGGTCAATTGATTAATTATGAGCGCCGTTTGCCGCACCGCTTACCGCCCGGCGAAGCCATTTTCCTCACTTTCCGGCTGGCCGATACCTTGCCCCGGCAGGTGATAGCCCGGCTGCACGAAGAACTGGCGCTACTCGCCAACCGGGTCGATATCACGCCGGAGCAGCTGTACGCCGAGCAGAAAAGGCATTTCGGGCGCTTCGACCGCTTGCTCGATAACGCCGACGGTGGGCCTGCCTTGCTGCGCCAACCCGACATTGCTGCCATCGTCGTGCAATCGCTGCACTATTTTGATGGAGGCCGGGGCTACAACTTGTTGAGCTATTGCCTGATGCCAAATCATTTGCACTTGGTGGTGCTGCTGCCACCCGAGGCCCCGCCGCTTATCAAAACCTTGCAGCGCCTGAAAAGCTACACTGCCACCCAGGCCAACAAACTGCTGGGCCGCACGGGGGCTTTTTGGCAAGCCGAGAGCTACGACCACGTGGTGCGCAATGGGGAGTTGGCGCGCATAATATCCTACGTGCTGGAAAATCCGGTAAAAGCTGGGCTAGTTGAGAACTGGCAGCAGTGGCCCTATTCTTATGTGAGGTAAGTGTACCGTGGACCCTGCGGGTCCGCGCGTGGTAGCACCTATTGGGGGGTAAGCAAATAATTGGTTTTGAGTGTGCCCAGTCGGATGCTAATCAGTTCAATCAGTGGATTAGCCGCATGTCGTTCATGCTGTTTTGAGTGTGCCCAGTCGGATGCTAATACGCGCGGACCCGCAGGGTCCACGGTACACCCTCCTTACGCCGCCCCCAGCCCCGCATAAGGGAAAAACGCCCGCCTCACGCCCTCAAACGCATAATCCTGCGCCACGCCCAGCGCCAAAATCACGAGTTGAATGGCCAAAACCCCATCCAGATGCAGGTAGCGATTCTGCTTATAGAGTAGCAGCCCAATGCCGCCTTCCGATTGATAAAGCGTTTCCACGAGCGTTATCAACGTCCAGATGATGGCGAAATTCTGGCGGACGACTTCGAGCATGTCGGGGAGCTTGCCGCGCACCACCACTTCCCAAAAGCTGCCCCACTCGCCCAGCCCCAGCGTGCGGGCGTGGTCCAGCTCCTCCTGCGTGGTGCCCAGGATAACCTGCGTCATGCCCGTGACGAGGTACACCGTGGCCCCGAACACCAGCACCGTCAGCTTTACCTGGTGCCCCGAGTTGAGCATGAGCGCCATAAAAAACGTGAGCCCCGTGAGCGTGAGGTAGCGCAGCTTACTCGCCGCAAACGCCAGCGGCCGGAAAAACGGCAGCGCCGTGAGGTAGGAAATTAGTAAGGCCAATACCGTGGCGATACCCAGCGCCTGCCATGCCGTGCTGAGGCTGGCCCACAGTTCTTGCAGCAGGCCCTGGCCAGTGATGAGGCTGCCCAGCGCGTGAAATACCTCGCCGAGGCGCGGGAAAATCTGGAGCGGGTAGAACAGCCAGATGGCTAGCAGCAGCAGAAGTTGGCCGGCAACCAGCGCGGCGAAGGTGGCGCGGCGCGGGTGGGCGTTGGGGGTAAAAAGGGGTTGCATAGCCTGTTGCGCGGACTTTGTAGTCCGCGTACGAGCGCAGCGAATTGCTATCGGCTGCGCTCGTAGGTTGGGAAAAAGGGTTCTGGAAAGGAGGCGGCTACTCGCTGCGCTCATGCGCGGACTACAAAGTCCGCGCAACTAGTTGCCCAGCACCACTTCCACGCGCCTGTTCAAAGCTTTGCCGGCCTCGGTGGCATTGGAGGCTACCGGCTCGGCGGCGCCGTGGGCGTACACTTGCACGCGGCCAGCGGGGAAGGCGCTGGCGCTCTTGGCTTCGAGCCAGTGGGCTACGGCCTCGGCGCGGGCTTCGGAGAGCTGCTGGTTGGCGGCGGGCAGGCCCACATTGTCGGTGTAGCCGTGCACGGCCACTTTGAGGCGGCCGGCTACGATGAGGTCATCGAAGAGTTGGCTTAGCTCGCGCTGGGCGGCGGGCGTGAAGGTGCTCTGGCCGGTGTTGAACTCGATGTTCCAGGCGCGCTTGCTCACGCTGCGGCGGATTTCATCATCGGCTACGAAGCGCGGGGTTTCGGCCGGGGCCAGGGTTTTGCCTTTGTACTGGGCTTGCAGCTGCTTCAGGGTGCTCAGGTCGAGCATGTTGGCCAGCGGCACGTAGCTGGGCAGTTCCTTGGGATATAGCTTGCTTTGCACGTCGCCGAAGGTTTTGTACACCGCCGCGTAGATGTTGGTGCCGCCGTTGTCGAGGCCGAACAGCGTGAGGTTATCGCTGAAATTGAAGGCCTTGCTGCCGCCCAGCTCCACCACCTGGCCGGTGCGGTCGGCCTCGCTGGTGCCTTTGTAGTACTTGAGCCAGTAGGCGGCGGGCTTGTCTTTATCGCCATACACGTCGGCCGACACCTCGGCGGCGCGCTGCAAGGCTTCGGGGTGACTCTTTACCTGGTCGCCGGCCACGGCAAAGGCCGTTATCAGGCCCTTGATGGCGGGCTGGTGGGCGTCATACCAGCGCTTGGTGGTCACCATGATGTTGGGCATCTGGTTGCTATAGTCCTTGGTGCTCACGATGTTGACCAGGCCGCCTTTTTGCTTGGCGATGTTCACGTCGCCGGGCGTCCAGGTGGCTACGGCGTCGGCGGCTACGTCCACGCTCACGCCGGTGGCGTGGCCGTTCACTACTTTCTGGCGGCTTTCGGGCTTGCCGGTGATGTACTTCTCGGCGGCCACCAGGAAGTCGCTGGCAGCCATGAAGTTCACTGCCTCGGGGTCGTAGGTGGTTTCGTCGGGGTTCACCTTCAGGCCGTTGTCGGCGCACCATTTCAGGGCAATGTTCTGGTCACCGTCGCGCAGGTAGCAGGCGATGGTTTTGCCGAGGGCCGCTTTGGGGTTGTCGAGCCATTCTTTCGGGCCCATCAGCTTATCTTCGCCAAAGCTCTTACCCACCGAGTAGGGGATGATTTGCAGTTGCGTGCCGGCCTTTTCAAGCTGGCTCTGCATGGCCGAGAAAGCCGGTAGCCCGTCGCCCATGATGCTCACAATCAGGCCCGGCGTGCTGGGATTGGCTTGCAGGTCGAGGGCGTTTTTGACGAGGTCGGCCTGCATCTTGCTCACGTCGTCCTGGCGCACTATCTGCATGTCTACGCCGTTGGCGGCCAGGGCCGAGCCCTGGGTGGTGCGGGGGCCGCCGTTGGCGAGCATGCCGGCCATCTGGCTGTTCCAGGCCATCACCTCCCACACCACGGCGGTGCCGGTTTCGGCTAGAGCGGTGCCGGGTAGCGGGGCCAGCGGCACTACCAGCGTGGCGCGGTTGCCGCTGGCCGCGGCGGGCAGTTCGATAGAGCTGAGGAGCACCGACTGGGTGTCGGCTTTTTTGAAGAATCGGTTGCTGGCGACCAGCTTATTGATACCGAAGTAGAGCAGGGCGAAAAAGAGGACGCCCACTACGATTTTACCGCGCGTTGTCATGGTTGAAGTTGCGCGGACTTTGTAGTCCGCGAGTGGTTGTTTTAGTGAAAAAGGTGGTGCGGTCGCGGACTGCAAAGTCCGCGCAACTGGCTTGGCTACAGCAATACCGCGCAGAGTAGCAGGGCCAGCAGGCCACTAATCAAGCAGGCTAGCGTAGGCATCATCGGAGCGTTGTTTAGTAGCGGCTACGGAGGTAGAAGCTGGGGTTTTCGTGCTTTCCATCAAGGCGTTGAAGTCGCCCTTCTGGTATTTTTCGAGCAGGCGCTGGCCTTTCTCGCTCATCACGCCGTTCTGGATGTCCATCTCCTTCACGAATTCCTGCGAGTAGCGCATGGCCTGCTTTATCTGGCCTAATTGCTGGGCCATGTCTTGAGCCACGCGGTCGGTGGCGAGGTCGAAAAAGTACTTCTTGTCGGGGTCGCCGCGCAGGATGTTCATGGCGGCGCGCATCCCCGAGCTGGTGCGTTTCACGAGCTCGTACTCGTCTTTCAGCAGGCCCACTTTGAACTTGCTGCCATCAATCTGGCGCAAGGCGGCTTTCAGAATCTGGCGCATCACTACGCTCACGTTGGCGGTGGTGGCGGCCATGGGCTGCAGGCGCTGGTTGTAATCCAGGATTTGGGCGGCGCGGCTGGCGTAGGCTTCGGCGGCGTCCTTTTCGTTTTGGCGGGTAGCCGAGTCGGCCAGGGCCAGGTACTCGCGCATCTGCTGCTCGTTGGCGGCGAGCTTGCGCTTTACTAGCTCTTGGGCACCCTCGATGTGGCCGATTTCGCCTTCCATCTGGCGGGCCTCCTTCTCGGTGTTGGCAATGTAGTCCTCCATGATGCCGATGGGGTCGGTGTTCACGAAAATGCCCGCCAGCGTGCGCAGCACGCGCTGCCCGGCGTACCACAGCCCAGTCTGAATCCGCCGGTTGGTGCCCAGCAAAAAGAGTATAAACAGCGCCCCCAGGCCGATGCCCAATTTTACGCTATTGAACACGATGTCAACGAGGTAGGGCACAATCTGGCCCCAGTAGTACACGCCTGCGCCGGCCGCGCCCACTACCACGAAGGCCCCGGCTACCTTTTCGGGCCGCTGCCACTTGGGCAGGCTCGGGTTATGGTTGGTTGAAAGAAGGGTTTTCATAAGTCAGAAAGACGGGTTAGTTGTTGAGGAGAAAGGACTTGGTAGCTTGCTGGTGCACTTGTAGCTCGGCCGCCGCCGCCGCATTGGCCAGCTCGTAGCTGGCGAGGGCGGTATGCGCTTTGGCGCTTTCCTGCTGCACCTGCTGCTGGATTTCTTGCAACTGCTGGCTTTTCTCGGTGAGCTGCTTACTGAGGGCGGCCACGTCGGCTTGCAACTGGGCTTCCTGGTTGCGGAGCTGGGCCAGGGCGCTGGGCGCGCCTTTGAGAGGCACGGTTTCGCCGGTTTTTTCGCGGTGGCGCTCCAGTACTTTGGCGCGGTCGTCGGCCAGCTTTTGGGTGAGCGCCTCGGCCGAGGTGAGTAGGGTATGGAGGTCGAGCCCGGTCACGGCGGCGAAGGCGTTGAAGGCCGTTTGGTAGAGCAGCGGGCCGCTGAGGCCGCTGGCAGCCAGGCTCTTCACCATCTTGGTAAAGGCGTGGAAGTCGCGCCCATCGCCGGCCAGCAGCTGGGCCACGTGGTCGAGGTGGCGCTGTTCGGGCTGCGCCTGGCCGGGAGCCAGGTCGGCCAGCGCCGGGGCGGGCGCGGCGGCCGGTAGCGGCCGGGCGGCGGGGGCGCGGTGGTCTTCTTCCACGAAGAAGTCCTTGACGCCGCGAGCCAGATTATCCAGAATAGCCATAGTCGGTGGGGGCAAGTAGGTAGGTGATGTGTACCTAATGCCAAGACGGGTGCCGACTTGGTGGGAACTTATTTAAGTATTTTATAAAATGCTTGCCAGTAGAATATTAAATAAAAAATCCCGTCCGGCGCGGGGCCGAACGGGACGTTGTTTTTTCAAAATGGAAAGCCGGTTTTTGCTGAAATGAAAAACCGGCCGGCTGCCTTAGCCGCGCCCGAAGCGGTAGCGTAGGCCCAGGGCCGTAGCGCTGGTCAAGGAACTGTAGCCGGCCCGGAGATTTGTCAGGCGCTTACTGAGCGTAAAGTCGAGCACGGCCTCCAGGTGCTGGCTAAATCGATAGCGGGTGCTTATTCCGGCCGTGAGCAGCAGGTTGGTGCTGCGAAAAGTATCATCCCTGTTCGCCGTGTAGACGCTGGTACGGGTGCTGTCGCGGTAGGTGCTGGTAGACAAGGTATTGTAGCGCTCCCGCTCCAGCGTAAAGCCGCCCAGTAGGTCGGCCTGAAAGCGGTGTTGTGGCTTGCGCGTCAGCGTATGGCGCGCCAGCAGCGCCACCGAGGTATTCCGCTCCTGGTTGCGGCCCTGAAACTCGTAGTAGGTATAGGGGCTGGCCGCCGCGCCCGACGAGGTATAGTAGCGGCCAGCGTTGAAGTAGCCGTAAGACAAGC
This sequence comes from uncultured Hymenobacter sp., assembly GCA_964277755.1. Lineage (GTDB taxonomy): Bacteria > Bacteroidota > Bacteroidia > Cytophagales > Hymenobacteraceae > Hymenobacter. The sequence goes on along the minus strand of CAXYJY010000056.1, from coordinate 8,674 downwards.
CGCTGTAGGCCACGCCTACCTGCACCGCCAGGCGGGGCCGCAGCTGGTAACCCACCGCCAACTGGAAGGGTAGGCGAGGGCCGCCGTAGTAGGTGCCGCCCAAAGGTTGGTAGCTGCTGGTGTAGGCGGCCAGGCCTACGTAGTACTTAGGAGCCGCTGGAAGCTCTTGCGCGAAGCTGAAGAATGGGGCAGTCAGCAGCAGGCTTCCTAAAGCTAGTCGGGAAAAAAGCATGTGGGGGAGAAGAAAAGGCGTTGCAAGTAAGTATCCTTTTGAAGATTAAGCGTTGCATTTCCTGAATAATAATAAAAAGGTAGCTAGCTACGCGGTAGCCCACGCGGTAGCGGAGCTGCTGGAGCCAGGTGCACCGCCCCGCAGCAGGCGCTAGGTGGCCACAAACAACTCGCTCCAAGTCAGAGTTGGGCTGATAATTTCCTGCTCATGGCTGCCTCCCCCAACTACCCCACTACCGCCGCCCTCTACGGCCGCCCAGCCGCCGAAACCAGCGCGGCGCACCCCGCCGTGCGGGCCGAGCGTTACCAGCTGGAGGCCATGCGGGTGCCCGCCCACGCCCACGCCGAGCATTTGCTGCTGCTGCACCAGGGCGCGCAGCCGGTAGTGTCGTACCGCCGCAGCGGCAATAAGGTAGAGGAAGGCTTTTTTAGGTTTGGTGATGGTGGCCTGTACCCCGCTGGCGAGTACGGCCCGATAGGTTGGGATGGGCCAGCCGATGTCATTCACCTGCACCTGAGTCCGCAGCTGCTGGAAGACCGTGCCCGCCAAGGCCTTGACCTCACGCACGTTGCCCTGCGCGACCAGTTTCGGCTCGAAGACGGGCTGCTGACCCACCTGGGGAGGCAATTGCTGGCCGCCGCCGGGGCCGGGCACGCCCTGGGGCAGCTCTACGCCGAGTCGCTGACGGCGGCTCTGAGTTTGCACCTCATCGCGCACTACGCCACCTTCGAGCGGCGCATCGCTACTGATAGCACCCGGCTGCCACAGGCAGTGCTGGCCCGCATCGACGCGTATATCGAGGCCTCGGCCGAGCAGCCCATTACGCTGGCGGCGCTGGCCGGGCTGGCCAATTTAAGCGTGTTTCACTTCGCGCGCCGCTTCAAGTACACCACCGGCCGCGCGCCCTACCAATACGTGCTCAATTGGAAAATAACCCGCGCCCGCCAGCTGCTGCAAGCCGGCGAGCAGCCCGTGGCGGCCATCAGCGATGCGCTGGGTTTTGCCTCGCCGGCGCACTTCGCGGTGGCGTTCAAGCGGGTGGTGGGCCAGAGCCCGCGCGCGTTTCAGCAAGGCGGGCGGGTGGGGTAGAAGCGCAGGAATTCGTAAGAAAAAAGCAAGAATCGGGCGGCCCGAACGCTGGGGTGGGGCGGAATTTTGCAGCCGCAAACCAGTGGTAACCAAACTGCTCGTTCACTGCGTCATCTTATGAATCAGCCCCCATTTGCCCCAGGCCACTTCAGCGCCAGCCCAGTCATTGTCCCTGCCGAAATCGCCTCCACCGACCCCGCAGCTTACACCGACGAAGAGCTCATCAAGCGGCTGCCCGGCTTCACCAGCCACTATGCCACCGTGAACGGGGTGCGCCTGCACTACGTGGCGGGCGGCAGCGGGCAGCCGCTGGTGTGCCTGCCCGGCTGGCCCCAGACGTGGTACTCGTTTCACCCGGTAGCGCCGGCGCTGGCCGCGCACTACCGCGTTATTATCGTTGACATCCGGGGCATGGGTAGCTCGGATAAGCCTGCCGCTGGCTACGACAAGAAGACGATGGCGCAGGACATTCATGCCCTGATGCAGCACTTGGGGCTGTCCAAGGTGTCCTTGCTGGGGCACGACATTGGCGGCATGGTGGCGGCCAGCTTTGCCCTCAATTACCCCGCAGCTACCCACAAGCTCATCGTGGCCGATGGCGCGCACCCCAGCGCGGGCATGCGCTACATGTCGCTGCTGCCCGCGCCCGGTGCCTTCGAGGCCAAGATGGACGCCCACCAGCCCTACGTGTGGTGGATGGCCTTCAACCAGGTGCCGGGCCTGCCCGAAAGGCTGTTGGCCGGCCGCTTTCAGCACCTGCTCGACTACCTTTTTGCCTACGTGATGCTCGACGATAGCAAAATGTCGGCCTTCGACCGGGCGGTGTACGCGGCGGCCTACAACGAGCCCGCGAGCATCCGGGCGGCCAATGGCTGGTACCAGGCCCTGGGGCAGGACATGGCCGACGCCGCTACCTACGCGCCACTTACTATACCCGTGCTGGGTATCGGCAGCTACGTTTCCTACGAAAACATGCGGCAAAGCATGCCCGGCTTCGCGCCCAACGCCCAGGTAGTCGGCCTGCTCGCTAGCGGCCACTACCTGTTTGAGGAAAAGCCCGACGAGGTAGTAGCCACCGTGCTGGAGTTCTTGCAGGCTGGCGCGTGGCTGAGCGGCAACTAAAAAACGCCTGCCTTACTTCGCCAAGCTCAGCCTGACAGGCGTTTACTACTAAACTAGTTACCTAGTGCCACGCCCCTAGAATTCTTCTCAGTAACACAATCTCCCCCGTGTGGTAGGCATTATGGTCGCCGATAAGCAGCGCCTCGCGGAAAATAGTTTGCCCGTCGCCATGCGCCAGGGGCGTGAAAAGGTCGGTAGTAGGGTTCTTGAGCAGGTCAATAAACTGCTGCTGGTCGTGCCGGATGGCCGCCAGGGTCGCTTGCCAGCCGGCCTCGTCCACGGGCTTTGCCTTATCGGGCCAGTAGCCGGCGGGCCACTCGGGAGCCACGTAGCCGGGGTTGAGGCAGAATTCCAGAATGTCGGCCTGCGCGATGCGCAAGTGCTCGACCAAGTGCCAGATGGTGTAGGGCACTTCGGGCACGGCCTGGTTGCGCAGCGAAGGCGGCAGCTCGGCCACGGCCTGCTCGAAGGTGGCGTGGGCATTGCCGACGGTGAGCAGGGCAGTAAGCTCGGCTACGAGCGTGGCGCGGATAGGCTGGTCCATGAGTGTGATTTGGGGGGTGGGGTGTAATTTGAGTAATGGGCGTAATTTGGGTAACAGCCACCGTCACGCGGCCCGTCACTCAAATTACGCCCATTACTCTTCCAGCAGGCCCAGGCGGCCGGCAAACACGCGGCCCACGTGCAGCGCGTGGCGCTTGGCCGTGTCGGCCGTGGGCCCGGCAAAGTGCGCGTCCACGGTTTCGTGAAACAGTTCAAGCCAGCGCCCGAAGTGGTCGATGGTGAGCGGCAGCGGGAAGTGCTTGCGCATCGGAAAGCCCCGGTAGCGGCTGCTGCCCAGCAAGATGCCGCTCCAGAAATCGTAGAGCTGCGGCAGGTGGTGGCTGAGGTCGATGTGCGCAAAATCGACAAACACGAGCTTGAGCAGCGGGTCGGCCAGGGCGCGGGCGTAGAAGCCATCGACCAGCGTTTTAATATCTTCTTCGGTGGTGATGTCGGGCATAGCATGTAAAACGGAGGAGCACTCCGCTGGGCGTAAGGGGGCGCGTGAAGCAGCTATAACAAAAATGGCGCGGAAACGGAGAGGCACTCCGTTTTACATTTGAAGTAATTCATGAACGACCCCGACATCCGCGCCCGTCTCTACCCGCTGCTGCAAGGCGGCGTGGTGATTGACGAGCTGCCTACCGGCACCACCCGCGCCGACGTGGTGCACATCACCGAGGCTTTTATGCACGGCTACGAGGTGAAGGGCGACGGCGACACCCTGACGCGGGTCGAAAACCAACTGCGCTGCTACGCCGAGGTCTACGACTTCGTCACCTTCGTCGTCACCGAAAAGCACCTGGCCAAGCTGCTGCCGCGCCTGCCCGACTGGGTAGGCGTGCTGGTGGCCGAGGCCGAAGGCAGCGCACTGCGCCCGCACCGCCCGGCTGGCTATAATGCTACCGTGCAGCGCGCCCCGTTGGCGGCGTTGCTGTGGGTCGAGGAAATCAAGCAGTTCTTGCTGGCGCGGGGCCTGGCCGGGGCCAGTACCCTGCGCCAGCGCGAGGTGGCTGCGTTCTTGCGTACTACTCAAACTATTACGCTATCCAGCCTGGCGCAGTACGTGCGCGAGCGCCTCATGGCTCGGCTGCCCGAGCGCCTGGCCTTGCGCGAGGAGCGCCGCGCCGAGCGCGAGCGCCTGGCCGACCTGCGGGCGCGGCGGGCGGCTAGGCGCAAGCGGCGCTGAAATTGTTAGGTAAGGGCGCAATTCTCTACTCCCACCCAACGCCCAGCCGGGGTAGCCCGTACAACGGCCGTTATGATGAAGAGTAGGGAGGAGAAATCGAAGACGCCCCCGGCCTGGGAGCTGCGCTTGTACGTGGCAGGCCAAACCGCCAAATCGGTAATCGCGCTGGCCAACGTGAAGCGCTACTGCGAGCGGCACCTGACGGATGGCTACCGGCTGGAGGTGATTGATTTATTGCGAAATCCGCAGCTGGCCGAGGGCGACCAGATTCTGGCCATCCCCACGCTGGTGCGCAAAACCCCCGGGCCCGTCCGCCGCATCGTCGGCGACCTATCGGACGAAGAAGCGGTGCTGGTCGGGCTCGACCTGCGGCCCCCCAGCTACCGTTGAGGCTGGGCTGCGCTGCGGGGCCGGGTGCCTGTAGCCGGGGCGGTAGCTTGCCGAACGGCAGCGCGGTGCTACTTTCGTCTGGCGTTCCGCCCCTGGGAGCCGCTAATCACGTCGGAATGAACGCGCCTGCCCCCCTGAGTTCCGCCGAGCTGGCCCGCGAAAACGAGGTGTTGCGCCAGCAGCTGCGCGAGGCCGAGGCGCTGATTGCGGCGGTGCGCACGGGGGCGGTCGACGCGCTGGCCGTGCAGGGGGCCGACGGGCCGCGCATCTTCACGCTCGAAGGGGCCGACCAGGGCTACCGCACCCTCATCGAAGAAATGAACGAGGGCGCGCTGCTGCTCAGCCCCGAAGGCACGGTGCTGTATTGCAACGCGGCGCTGGCCGAGCTGCTGCGCTGCCCGGCGGCCGAGGTGCTGGGTAGCAACGTGCTCAGCTTTGTGCCGGCCGCGTTTCAGGATTACTGGGCCGGGCTGGTGGCGCGGGGCTGGGCGGGCCGGGTGCGCGGCGAGCTGCCGCTGCAAACGCGCCGGGGGCTGCTCCAGCCCTTCACCGTGTCGATGAGCGCCCTCACCTTCGATGGCGCGCGCACGCTGGCCGTGCTGGTCACCGACTTGTCGGCACAGCAGGAAATCTCGACCATCCGGGCGGCGGTGGCCCGGCAAAACGTGCTGTTCGACCGCCAGAGTGAGGAGCTGGTGCGCCAGCAGGCCGCCCGCCTGGCCGGCGAGCAGGCCGCCGCCGAGGCCAGCCGCGTGCTCGAAGGCATTCCGCAGATAGCCTGGACGGCCGCGCCCGACGGGCACATCTCGTATTTCAACCGGCGGTGGTTCGACTACGTGGGCGAGGAGTATGCCTCGGCCGAGCAGCTCGCCAGCCACATGCACCCCGACGATTTTGAAACGGCGCTGCCGCACTGGGAGCACAGCCTGGCTACCGGCCAGGCCCTCGACGTGGAGCTGCGCATTCGCGCGGCCAGCGGCGACTACCGCTGGATGCTGGTGCGCGCCCTGCCCTCGCGCAACGAGCAGGGCGAGATTATCCAGTGGATTGGCACCTACACCGACATTCACGAGCATAAGCTGGCGCTGGAGCGCATCGACCTGGCCCAGAACCTGCTGCGGGATAATTTTGAGGAGCTGACGCGGGTCAACATCGACCTCGACAATTTTATCTATACCGCCTCGCACGACTTGCGCGCGCCCATCACCAACATCGAGGGGCTAGTGCAGGCGCTGGTGAGCGAGCTGCCCGCCGGGGCGGGGCCCGAGGGCCAGGTAGAAACCATCCTGCGGCTGATGCAGGACTCGGTCGAGCGCTTCAAGCGCACCATCGAGCAGCTCACCGACGTGTCGAAGCTCCAGCGCGAGTACGGGCAGGCCGCCGAGCGCGTGCCCCTGGCCCGCGTGGTCGACGACGTTTGCCTCGACCTGGAGCCCCTGCGGCGCGCCCTCGACGCCGAGATTCAGGTAGAGGTGGCCGACTGCCCACCGTTTCCGCTGTCCGAAAAAAACCTGCGCTCGGTGGTGTATAACCTGCTCAGCAACGCCCTCAAGTACCACTCTCCCGAGCGCCGCCCGCTGGTGCGCCTGCGCGCCTGGTGCGAAGGCCAGCACCTGCTGCTGACCGTGCAAGATAACGGCCTGGGTCTCGACCCGGCCGGCCAGCAAAAGCTGTTCGGTATGTTTCAGCGCCTGCACGACCACGTAGAGGGCTCGGGCATAGGGCTGTACATGGTGCGGCGCATGATAGAAAACGCGGGCGGCCGCATCGAAGTCAAAAGCAAGCTGGGCGTGGGCTCTACCTTTCTGGTCTACGTGCCGCAGTAGGGCAGGTAGCAAATCCCCATTTTCCGTTTATGACCACCGCCCAAACCATCGCGCAGCTTGAGCGCCAGCGCTTCGACGCGCAAGTGAGCCACGATTTCCCCACGCTCGAAAAAATCTTCGCCGACGACCTCATCTACACCCACTCCAACGGCCACCAGGACAGTAAGGCGAGCTATATCGAGTCCATCCGCACTGGCCAGAGCCGCTACGACAAGGTCGATATCTAAGACCTGACCGTGCGCGCCTACAACGACGACCGCACCGCCGTCGTCAACGGCCTCATCCAAATCGACCTCGGCCCCGGTGCCGATGGCCAGCCGGCCCACACCCGCATCAAGTACGTGGTAGTGTACATTAAAACCGTCGCCCACGGCTGGCAGCTCGTGCTCTGGCACGCGCAGAAGCAGGCCGCGTAGGGTAGGTGCTAGTGAAATACGCCCGTCATGCTGAGCGCAGCGAAGCATCTCTATCGCTTTATTCAACGGAGCGGTAGAGATGCTTCGCTGCGCTCAGCATGACGGGCGTACTGCTCAGCACAACAAGGGTGTTTACTATTTCAGCACCGGCAGCCGCACCGCCGAGGCGTGCCCCGGCTCGTGGTAAATGCGGATGGTGGCTTTCTTAAAAGCCGCTACGTCGGCCGTGGAGATATTGACGAACTGCTGCGGGTTCAAGTCCACGAGCGGAAACCAGGTGCTTTGCACCTGCACCAGCAGGCGGTGGCCTTTCTTGAAGGTATGCAGCACGTCGTTTAGCTCGTATTCAACTTCAGTAGGCACGTTGGGCTGGAAGGCCTCGGGCTTCTCGAAGTTGTTGCGGAAGCGGCCCCGGAAGACGTCGGCCCGCACCAGGCGCTGCGCGCCGGCCAGCTGCACATTTTTGGGGTTAGGCACGGGCGCGGGCGTGTCGTCGGGTAGCACGTCGATGAGCTTCACCACGAAGTCGGCATCGGTGCCCGAGGTGCTCACCCACAGGTCCACGCCCAGCGGGCCGGCCACGGTGAGGTCTTCCGTCAGCGGCTCGGTCTGGTAGTTCAGCACGTCGGGCCGTTGGGCAGCGAAGCGCTGGTCCTCAATCATATACTCATTGTTGCGCCCGCCCTGGATGGCGGCCGTGTACGGCACCGGGTGGGCCGGGTCGCTTATGTACTCGTCGGCCGGCGAGCCACTAGTAGGAGTACTGGGGCTGAGTTGACCGGCATTATTCAAGTAAAACGGCCGATTCTCCGCCGCCCTCGGCGGCCAGGCCGGGTAGTCTTTCCACTGGTTCACCCCCGTATCAAAAACCGTGGCCTCGGCCGGGTTGAACGAGCCTTTGCCCTTGAGGTAGTAGTTGAAAAACGGTGTTTCCAGCGTTTGGCGGTAGTGCTGGGCGGTGTTTTGGCCAAAGTCGTAGGGGCCAAATTTGCGCCACTCGGGGCGGGCCCAGGCACCGTGGGTCCAGGGGCCCATCACGAGGCGGCTGGTGGCCTTGGGATTCTGCTTTTCGATGGCCTGGTAGGTGTGTAGCGCCCCAAACAGGTCTTCGGCATCGTACCAGCCGCCCACCACCAGCACGGCCGGGCGCACGCCCGTGAGGTGCGGCCGGATGTTGCGCGCCTGCCAGTAGGCATCGTAGGTGTCGTGCTGCAAGTACTCGTTCCAAATGCGGGCGCGGTTGTTGAAATACTGCGGCGCGTTGGCGTTTTTGAGCGGTCCGAGCTTTAGAAAAAACTGGTAGGCGTCGGTGATTTTCAGGTCGAACAGCTCGTCGTATTTGGCCACCGGCTGCGGCCGGGGAGCGTCGAAGTAGTTGGTGAAGCTGAAATTGTCGAGCAGAAAAAAAGCCCCGTTGTGCCGGGCATCGTCGCCGATAAACTCATCCGTGACCGGGGCCTGCGGCGACACGGCCTTGAGCGCCGGGTGCGCGCCGGGCAAACTGGCCGTGGCGTAGAAGCCGGGGTAGGAGATGCCCATGATGCCCACCTTGCCGTTGTTGCCGGGCACGTTTTTGAGCAGCCACTCGATGGTGTCGTAGGTGTCGGTGCTTTCGTCGTGGGGTGCGTTTTGGCCTTTGAGGCCGGGCTTGGGTGGGTTGTTGAGCGCGGGCGTCACCTCCTCAAACTGGCCTTCCGAGAGGTAGCGCCCGCGCACGTCCTGGTACACGAAGATGTACTTTTCCGGGCTGAGCTCGCGGCTGGGGCCGGGCCCGCGCGGCGCAGATAACTACCCCCTGCGCGGCCCCGGCCCCAGCCGCGAGCTCAGCCAGGAAAAGTACATCTTCGTGTACCAGGACGTGCGCGGG
>CAXYJY010000055.1:0-92592 GCA_964277755.1 uncultured Hymenobacter sp. | reverse complement strand
CCAACGCCAGCAATGGTGGCTTTAGCCCGGGTGTTCACCTCTTCCCATTCCGAACAGAGTCGTTAAGCCCCGGTGCGCCTATGGTACTGCCTTCACCGGTGGGAGAGTCGGTCGCCGCCAACTTTATCCGTGAGTCCTCTGCCTTCGCTTTCGCCAGCGACTAAGCAGAGGATTTTTGCGTTTGGGATAATGCTGACACTTATTTTAAGTACAAAGCCCATTTGTATATGCCTCCTATAACTAAGCATGATTACCACGCGGCTTGTCTCGCGTATGTGGAGCGTAGAATAAGGGATGCTCGTATAGGCATGGCAGCCGCTCAGGAATCGTCGAACACCGAAACCAAGAGTAGCGCTGGTGATAAGTACGAAACCGGACGTGCGATGGCACAGCAGGAACGCGACCACCATGCTGTACAATTGCACGAGGCCCAGCAATTGCTTACCGCACTCCAAAAAATTAACCCTGATTTAGCTAGCGATGCCGTGCGGCCCGGTGCGCTGGTGGCGACTAGCCTCGGGGTGTTTTACCTAAGTATCGGGGCCGGTAAGCTGCAAACAGCTGGTGGGCAAGACTTCTTGGCCGTATCGCCGGTAGCGCCCGTTGTAGCCGCTTTAAGCGGCCGACGAGCGGGCGAAGAAGTAATATTCAACGGAAAGGCAGTGCAAGTAATAGCAATAAGTTGAGGTAGTAGGTGCGTACCCTCACCGCCATTTGTACCGTATGCAGTCATAGTTCTTTTTGCTTTCTACTTATGGCAGCAGATGTAAAAACCACGCCCTGGCAAGACGCCGCGCGCTACGCACTCGGAACGTTTATGATTGGGGCTGGCACGGGCCATCTCACGTTTGCCCGGCGGCCGTTTCAGGCGCAGGTGCCCGACTGGGTGCCGCAAGACAAAGACACGGTCGTGCTCGAATCGGGGGTAGTGGAGATAGGCCTGGGCGTGCTGCTGCTGTGCAACCGGCGCTACAAGGTGCCGATGGGTATCGGGCTGGCGGCGTTTTACGCGGCTATTTTTCCGGGTAATATTCACCAGTTTCTGAGCGGCCGGTCTTCATTAGGGCTCGATACTGACCGCAAGCGCTACGCGCGGCTTTTCTTCCAGCCCGTCCTGATTGGGCTGGCGCTGTGGAGTGCAGGCGTGTTTAATAAGAAGAAATAAGTACTATTTCTCGTTGCGGGCTACTACAAACATGCGGTCGCCAAAGCGGCCGGTCAGCTTATTGAGCCAGTAGGTGGGATACTGCGTGCCGAGTTTAGTAGCTTGCTCCACTAGGTTGCCGCCCAAGCGGATGTTAGCCGGGGCCTTCACCGGGTTCAGCAAATCGACCACCGAAAAGCCGTTTTTGTCCAGCATCTGCCGGATGGTGGCGGGCGTGAACTCGTAGAGGTGGTAGGGCGGAATATCCATGCGGCGCTGCCGGCCCAGCGCCTTGTAGGCAGCGAAGCCCAGGCGCATGCTTGGTAGGTTGGTGACGCTGGGCAGGGCTAGCACCAGTAGCCCGCCAGGCTCCAATATGCGGCCGAACTTACGGATGGCGGCGGCCGGCGACAGCAGATGCTCCAGCACGTCGCCGAGGTAGGCGAGGTCGAACTGGTTTTCGTGGAAGTCTTCGGTGGTTTCGATGTTGCCAGTCACCACGGGCAAGCGTAGCGCGCGGCGGGCGTAGTCGGCGGCGTGGGCGCTTATTTCGAGGCCGTGGGTTTGCCATCCTAGGCTTTGCAAGCTTTTGAGGGTGTAGCCGGGGCCGCAGCCCACCTCCAGGTACCGAAACCGGCGGCCGGGGTATTGCTGTTGCATGTAGCGCGTAAACTTGTCTTCCTTGACTTGGCTTAAATCAAGGCCCTTGCCTTCTTCGATAAACGCCTTGTCCTTCTCGGTGCGGTCGTAGTTAGGGCGCTCCGTGAAATACTCTTTGCCGTACAGATTTTCGAGCTGCGCGGGCGTGGGCTGCGGGTCCAGAAAAGCCAGGTCGCAGCTGCGGCAGCGGGTGCCTTGCAGGCGCTGGCCGTCGAAGAGGTAGTAGAAGGGCAAAGGCTCGAAGCTGGTAGCTCCGCACAGGTCGCAGTGGCGCATTATATCAACTCTAATCTGGCCGCTACCAGAAAGCAGCCTGGCGGCTGGCGGTAGCGGCCAATGATTCTACCCGTAAAGTTCAGCGAAAACAACTCAACCCAAGCGGCTTTCGTTGGTTTAACCTGCAATTACCAACCGATACCCGTGAAATGTTACCTGAAAAATTAGATGCGGTAGTAATTGGGGCTGGCCCCGTGGGCCTGGCCTGTGCCCTCGAAATGCAGCGCCGGGGCCTCATAGTGGCCACCGTGGACAAGGGCGCGCTGGTGAACTCGCTGGTGGGCTACCCCACGCAAATGGAGTTTTTCTCGACCCCCGAGCTGCTCGAAATCGGTGGCCACCCTTTTCCGATGGCTTCCTACAAGCCGCACCGCGAAGACGCCCTCGACTACTACCAGCGCGTGGCGGCGGCCGAAAAACTCGACCTGCGCCTGTATGAGCGCGTGACTGGCCTGCGCGGTCAAGCCGGCGACTTCGTGGTTGAAACGACCAAGGGCGAAATCGCAACACGCGCTGTGGTAGTAGCCACCGGCTTTTTCGACGTGCCCAACACGCTCGGCGTGCCCGGCGAAGACCTGCCGCACGTGAACCACTACTACAAGGAGCCCTACGCCCACGCCGGCCGCGATGTGTTAGTGGTAGGGGCTAAAAACTCGTCGGCCAAGGCCGCGCTGGCGCTGGCTCGCGCTGGGGCGCGCGTGACGCTGGTAGTGCGTGGCAGCGAGGTGTCGGAGAGCGTGAAGTACTGGATTCGGCCCGACCTGCTCAACCGCATCAAGGAAGGGCGTATCGCGGCTTATTTCAATACCCAAATCGCGGCTATCACGCCGACCACGGTGGAGGTCGTCACGCCCGAGGGCCCGCGCAGCCTGCCCGCGCACTACGTGTACGCGCTCACCGGCTACCGGCCCGACTACACGCTGCTGACCGATATGCTGGCCCTACCGCTGGATGAAAACGACGCGGCCCGCCCGCCCATTTTCGACCCGGCCACCCACGAAACGGCCCGGCCCGGCGTGTATGTGGCCGGCACGGTGTGCGGCGGGCTGGCCACCAGCCGCTGGTTTATTGAGAATGGGCGGCACCACGCCCAGCTTATCGCGGCGCACCTGGCGGCAGTAGTGGCTACGGCCTAGCGAAAGGCACCAATTAAAAAGCCGCTTCCCAGTTGTTGGGAAGCGGCTTCTCTGTTTCAATAGCGGGCTTAGAAAGCTGCCAACGTAATGTCTTCAGTTTGAGTGGCCGAGATGCCGCCCGACGAGTAGCTGTAGCTATACCGTAGTTCTAGCTTGGTAGCCGACAAGCTCACTACGTCGAACGTGCCCATCGGAATGGCTTGCGAAGGGTCGTTCATCGTCAGCTTGGTCTGGTCGCTGTTGAAGCTCCAACTGCCGTGCTGCTTTTGCGGAGCCGACGAGTCGCATTTGCTATCACCCTCGTCGAGGATGAGCGTGCCGGTAGTGCTGAACTTAAAGAAGTTATCGCGCTCGCAGTTCACCTTGGCCGCGTATCGGTTATTGGTGATGGCCGCGCCGTTGTTGACGTTGGAGCTGCTGTAGGTAGAAGACTGGGCCACTATCCGCCAGCTTTTTGCCGTGAGCAGGTCAGTGTTACCGGGAGTTACTTCGGTGTCCTTTTTGCAGGCTCCCAGTGCGGCGGTCATGGCTAGCAGTAAAGATATTTTTCTCATTATTGATAGATGAAATAGAAATAATTACGTCGCAAAAATAAGGGGTAAATTCTATACTAAGGTGTTGTTAAATAGTGAATAGGCCGATAGTAGTGATGGGGTAGTCGGCTAGTGAGAATAAATGTAATTTAACCAAGAAATATTGCCCGTAAAGCTGGCGCGCGCGAAAATAAATTTTCAGCTATGGGCATTTCTCGGCTGCTACTACGGCGTAGGAGTAGCCCGCCTTGGCCCCGCGCTGGAAAAATGCGCAGCCCTGGGCCGGCTGGCCCATCTGCTGCGCCAGCCGGCCCAGCAAGAAGAGCGTGCGGCCATCCTCGGGCTGGCTTTCGAGCGCCTGGAAATACACGCGCCGCGCCTCCTCGTAGCGGGCCAGGTAGGTGAGGGCCGCCCCTTCAGCCTGGAGATAGGTGAGCGGCACGGCCTGGCCCCGGCGCGTATACTGCTGGTGGCCACGGTGCAGGTCGGCCAGGGCGGGGCGGGGGCGGCGCAGGTCGAGCAGGCGGTTTTCGCCCCGCGCCAAGCGGGCCTCGGCTAGGGTAGTATCGAGCGCCAGCGCTCGCGAGAAGCTGGTTTCGGCCTCCTGGGGCTGGTGCAGCTGCGCCTGGCAACGGCCCAGGCGGTAGAGCAGGCGCGCGGCATCGGGAGTGGGCAGTGGGGCGCCGCCATCGGCGGCGGCCAATAGCGCCGCCTCGTAGTCGACGCGGGCGGCGGCGTAGTCGTGGCGGATGTCCTGGGCCAACTGGCCGCGCAGGCGCAGGGCGGGGCCGTAGGCCTCACGGTAGCCGAGCGACTGGTCGAGCAGGTCGTAGGCGGTGCTCCATTGGCCTTGGGCGAAGGCGCGCCGGGCCTCGTCGTAGGCGGTGCCGGCGGCCACGCGGTCCATCACGATTTTGGCCGATACGCCGAACAGCAGAATCAGCCCCGCCAGCAGGGCCACCAGCCAGAAATCCTGGCGATTGAAGCGCACCTGGCGGCGCGGCGTGCGCTGCTGATAGTGGCGCTCGCGGCTGCCGGCCGGGGGCCGGGTGCGTAGCGGCGGGGTAGGCGCGGGCGTGGGCATCTTGTACACCGAGGGGCCGCCGGCCGCTGCCTGCGCCGTGGCTTGGCGCTGGGCGGCGGCGCGCTGGGCGGCGGCGCGCTGAGCAAGCTGCTGAAGCTGAAAGTCGTACTGCGCCCGGCGGCCGGCGTCGCCGAGCACGCGGTAGGCCGTGGCCACCGCCTTAAACTGCTCTTCGTGGCGCGGGTCGCCGCCGTGCTTGTCGGGGTGCAACTGGTTGGCCAAGCGCCGGTAAGCCTGCTTGATAACCTCGGCCGAGGCGGTGGTTGGCACTCCCAGCACCTGGTAATGATTTTGACTCACGTCCCGAAAAAATTAAATAAAGCCCTCGGCAAAAGGCAGCCCCCGCCGCAAGTTTTGCGTAAAGAACGCCCCGGCCGGCCCGGCTGTTGCCGCCCCCGCTGCCTGGTAAACCGTAATTTCCCGCTAAACAATTCCGCCCCATGGCTACCCTGACCGACGACAAAACGCCGCGCAACGACAGCCTCATCAGCAATCTGACCGGCTATCTCGATACCCGCATCGACATCGTAAAGCTCGAAACACAGGAAAAGGTTAAGGGCGTGTTTGTGAGCTCCGTACACGGGGTAGCACTCGGCCTGCTGGGCTTTCTCTTTATCGTTTTTGGCTCTATCTACCTGGGGTTGGCGCTGAATCAGGCGCTCAACAGCCCCTCGGCGGGCTTTGGCCTGGTAGCCGCGCTGTACCTGGTGCTGGCGGTGCTGTTCTTCGTGGGCGTCGATAAAAAGATATTCCAGGGCGTGGCCGATAAGCTGCTCAACAACACCATCTACAAGTCGGACAAGCGCGAGCCAGGCGCTGGCCACTAGGCTTCGCCGCACATGCATTCCTTTTAACACGCAGCAATTAACCCCGCGATATGACTGAGCCGAACAACCCGCTGTTTGAGGACGAGAAAGAATTTCTGGAGCGCAAAAAGCTTGAGTACGAGCGTGCTTTGCGCGGCGATGTCGAAGAAATAAAAGAGCAGACCATCCAAGTCGGCAAGGTAGCGCTGGTGGGGGCCGGGGTAGTGGGCGGCGTGTGGCTGCTGGTGAAGGCTTTCAGTGGCCGCAAGCCCAAGAAAAAGCACAAGAAAGCCAAGCGCCACGACGAAGACTACTTCGAGGATTACGCTGGCTTCGATGGTTTTGAGGATGATAACCACGACCAGGAGCTGTACGACCTGACTTCGACTTATCACTCGCCCGAGTACGCCTACGACCACGCCGACCGCTACGCGACCGAGGGCGATGGCTTTTACCAGAGCGGCAGCCAGGACGACGATACCATCTATTTTGGTGGTGACGCCGACCGCGAGGACGATGACAACGGCCTGAATGACTACCCGGATTTTCCGGCGCACTCCAGCGCGCAGCACGGCTACAACGAAGCCGATGCGGATACCACCTACGGCAGCCACGCCGCCGCGCCCGAGCACCTCGACGTGTACCATACCGACGAAGACCACGGCTACGAGCAGGAGGCTGGCTACTCAGCCGCTACCGACGAAAAGGAAACGGACGATGATAAGAAGGAGCCCGCGCATTCCTACGCCTCGCCCAACTCGTACCAGGCCCGCCCCTACGACGACAGCCGCCGCCTGCCCGAGTCGAATAGCTTTGACGAGGACGATAAAGACGATGATAAGGAAGGTGGTAACGCCCAGCAGCCGGCCGAGCCCAAAAAACCGTGGCTGGTGCCCGCCATACTGGCTTTCGCGAAAAGCGAGACCGGCAAGGTAGTATTGGCCCAGGCGGCCGCGCTGGCTATGGGCTTCATCAGCAGCAAGGTGAAAGGCGCGGTGCAGGACCATGCGGCCGATGCCGATAAAAATGCCGACCTTGCAGCTTCATCGGCCCCCGTGGGCGCATCGCCCGAGGTGTGGCCGGCTACTACCGCCACTCAGGATGTTGCTGCCGCCGCCAAACACGACGACCTTACCTACCGCGAACCGCTTGCTTGATGAGTTGGCCCAATTGCGGGCGAGCGGGCGCAAGGCATTGGCCGTGCTGCTCGACCCCGACGACTTTGAGGCCGCTCGCGTGCACGAACTGCTGCGCCTGACGCGGCAGCATCCCGTCGATTACTTTTTTGTGGGGGGCAGTCTGGTGCTTACCGCGCATCAGGCTGCCCTCATCGCGTTGCTCAAGGCCGAGGCCCCGCAGGTGCCGGTGCTGCTCTTTCCGAGCCACGCGCTGCACGTAGACCCGGCCGCCGATGGCATTTTGCTACTCTCACTGATATCAGGGCGCAATCCTGACTTTCTCATCGGCCAGCACGTAATTGCCGCGCCGCGCCTACGTCAGAGCGGCTTGCATTTATTGCCTACTGGCTACATGCTGGTTGAGAGCGGCCGGCCCACTACCGCGTCGTACATCAGCGGCACTACGCCGCTACCGCACGACAAGCCCAGCATCGCGGCGGCTACCGCCATGGCCGGCGAGCAGCTCGGCCTGCGTCTCATGTACCTCGACGGCGGCAGCGGGGCGCAGCAGCCCGTGTCGGCCGCCATGATAAAGGCGGTGCGCGCCGCCGTTGACGTGCCGCTCATCGTGGGTGGAGGCTTGAACACGGGTGAGAAAATCCGCGCCGCCTTGGCCGCCGGGGCCGACCTTGTTGTGGTGGGCAACCACATCGAGCGCAACCCCAACTTTCTGGCCGAGGCAGTAGTAGCCGTACGCAGTATCTAGCGCGGTATTCTCTAAAAAGAGAAAGGCTGCCTTACGGGCAGCCTTTCTCTTTTACTACTAGCCTAGTCAGCCCGCGCAGCGGGCGTATCCGTTTAATCTTGCAAATCCGTTTGAATCTGCGGTCTTAGATGTTCATGGCCGACTCGCGGCGGCGCATCTTGCCGGCCGGAATGCCGAACATCATCTTGAAGCGGCGGCAGAAGTAGGCGGTATCCTTGTAGCCTACCTCGCGGCCGATGTCGCGGATGCTTTTCTTGGTAGTGCGCAGCAGCGACACCGCACGCTCCATGCGCTGGTACTCGATGTAGTCCTGCGGGTTGATGTTGGTCAGCATCTTAAAATACTGGCCCACATAGTCTTCGCTTACGCCCGCCACGCCGGCTAGCACCTTGTTCGAGAGGTCGCCGCTGAGGTTCTCCTTAATAAAGTTGAACAGGTCGATGAGGCGCGGGTCTTTGAAGTAAGTGCTGTTGGTGGCGAGCTGCTCCACAAACAGGTTATTGCGCAGGATGTAGCGCACCACCTCTACCACGATATTCTCGGTGTAGATGGTGATGAGGCGCTCGCGGCCCGGCAGGTCTTGTAAGGTTTCCTCAATAACCTTGATAATGAGATTAGCTAGCTTCGAGTTGCCCTTGATAACAAACGCCGGCACGTCGAGCGACGCGAAGAAGTTAACCGAGTCGAACACCTTGGCCTCGAAAGAGACGAAGCTGTGGCTTTCCTCGGCGTCGCCGATAAGGTCAAGGTTATCGTTGGAAGAGAAAAAACGGTCTTTATTGGTAATCAGGTCGTCGTTGGAGATAACCCGCGCGCCCGCGCCAGCTCCGTAGCCCACGCGCGTGGCCCGGCCGCCCGGCACAAACAGCAACTCGCTTTCTTCGACTACCTGCTCGTCTTCGCCAAAGCGAATCTGCCCTTTATGCAATAGAATAAGGTTGTTGCCAACGTCGTAGGTATTGCGTGCCGTGAAGGCTTGGCGAAGTACCAGGTTCTTGGCTTTGATGTAGCGGACACCTAGCGATTCGATGACTTTATTGTAATCTTCCATAAGTTAATGGGTCGTAACTAGAGTATAAAGGGCTTAAAACTCCCGAAAGTTACGACTAAAGAAGGTAATCCAACACGGAAAAATTCAGTAAAAAGAAAAACCCAGGCCAAAAAGCCTGGGTTTCGTGCAAAATGGTGCTTCGGAATGCGGCCAAAAACGTCTATTTCAGTATTTCCCGCGAAATCACAATTTTCTGAATTTCCGATGTGCCTTCGTAAATCTGCGTGATTTTGGCGTCGCGCATGAAGCGCTCGACGTGGTATTCTTTGACAAATCCATAACCGCCGTGAATCTGCACGGCTTCTACGGCCGAGTCCATTGCCACCTTCGAGGCGAAGAGCTTGGCCATCGCGCCGCTCTTGGCGTAGTCGGCATGGTTGTCTTTGTCGGCGGCGGCTTGCAGGCACAGCAGGCGGGCGGCGTCCACGTTGGTGGCCATGTCGGCCAGCTTGAACTGAATGGCCTGGTGCTTGGCAATCTCGACGCCGAAGGCCTTGCGCTCCTTAGCGTATTTAATGCTGAGCTCCAACGAGCCCGAGGCGATGCCCAGCGCCTGCGCCGCGATGCCGATGCGCCCACCGGCCAGCACCTGCATCGCGAATTTGAAGCCGAAGCCGTCTTCGCCGATGCGATTTTCCTTGGGCACTTTCACGTCGGTGAAGAGCAGCGAGCACGTGTCGGAGCCGCGGATGCCAAGCTTATTCTCTTTCGGGCCCTGCTGGAAGCCTTCCATGCCCTTTTCCACGATGAGCACGTTGATGCCGCGGTGCTTGAGCTCGGGGTTGGTTTGGGCAATAACCAGGTACACCGAGGCGGTAGTGCCGTTGGTAATCCAGTTCTTGGTGCCGTTCAGCAGGTAGTAGTCACCCTTATCTTCGGCGGTGGTTTTCTGGCTGGTGGCGTCAGAGCCGGCTTCGGGCTCGGAGAGGGCAAACGCACCGATAATCTCGCCCGAGCACAGGCGGGGCAGGTACTTGCGCTTCTGCTCTTCGGTGCCGTATTTCTCCAAGCCCCAGCACACCAGCGAGTTATTAACCGACATCACGACCGAACACGAGGCATCGACCTTGGAGATTTCCTCCATTGCCAGCACATAGCTGATGGTGTCGAGGCCCGAGCCGCCGTATTCGGGGCTCACCATCATGCCCATAAAGCCGAGCTCGCCCATTTTCTTGATTTGCTCGGTAGGAAATTTCTGGTGCTCGTCGCGCTCAATCACGCCGGCCCACAGCTCGCTCTGGGCAAAATCGCGGGCGGCATCGCGGACGGCCAGCTGCTCTTCAGTCAGCTGAAAAGGGGAGGCAGGCGCCATCGTATCAAACATAAAGTGGGGTGGAATTGTGGCCGAAGCCGGGGGTGGGACAGGGGAAGTTTGGGACTACGAAATTACGGCCGGCGCGCGATTTTAACCGTCACAAAAAAGTCGTCAGGCCGAGTACTTTCGGTCTGACGACTTTTCTTCTCGCTACGGTTCAGCCGTGCGGCCTGGCGCTAGTTGCGGCGGCTGCCGCTCATGAAGATGCTGACGTAGTAGAGCAGCGTAGCCAGCGAGCTGAGCGCCGCTACTACGTAGGTCATGGCGGCCCACCAGAGGGCGTCTCTGGCTCCTTCGTGCTCCTGCGCGGTCACGACGCCGTTGCGGTCCATCCAGGCCAGGGCGCGGCGCGAGGCGTCGAACTCGACGGGCAGCGTGATAAACGAAAACAGCGTGGTGAGGGCAAACAGCGCGATGCCCACGCCTAGCGGAATGAGGCTGGTGCGAATCATCAGCACACCCGCCAGCAAGATGAAGGGCATGAACTTCGATACGGCCGACAGCGCGGGCACCATCGCCGAGCGAAACTGGAGGAAGCTGTAGGCCTGCGCGTGCTGCACGGCGTGGCCGCACTCGTGGGCGGCCACGGCAGCGGCGGCCACCGAGCGCTCGTTATACACGTCGGCGCTCAGGTTCACCGTTTTGTTAGTGGGGTCGTAGTGGTCGGTGAGGCTGCCGTCGGTGCTGATAATCTGCACGTCGTAGATGCCGTTGTCGCGCAGCATCTTGGCAGCCACCTCGCGGCCGGTGAGGTTGGAGCGCAGGCCTACCTGGCCGTACTCCTTGAACTTGCTGCGCAAGCGCCACTGCACGGCCGCGCTGGCAATCATGATGACGATGAGGAGGAAATACATGATGAAGAAAAGGTGAAGTAACTACTAAACGCGGAGCGTCCGGTCGAGGTTTCCGACTAGCAGACGGATTATCTAGCCGCGTACTTTCGCCACGATACGCGACGTGCTGTAGCCCGTTACCAGCGGCACGGTCAAGACCTGCCCGCCTCTGTTTAACACCAGCTCGTGCCCCACAATTCCGTCAATCGCGTAGTCGTCGCCCTTCACCAAGATGTCGGGCTGCACCAGTTCGATGAGGCGCAGCGGCGTGTCTTCGCCAAAGAAAACTACCGCGTCCACAAAGGCCAGCGCGGCCATGATGCGCGCCCGCGACGTTTCATCCTGAATAGGCCGGCCGGGCTTAATGGCGCTCACCGAGGCATCGGTATTGAGGCCCACCACGAGGCGGTCGCCGAGGGCGCGGGCCTTTTCGAGGTAGTCGACGTGGCCCAGGTGCAGCAGGTCGAAGCAGCCGTTGGTGAACACGATGCGCTCGCCGGCGGCGCGCCAGGCGGCGAGGGTGGCGGGTAGCTGGGCTTCGGTGAGGATTTTGTCAGCGGTCATAAAGTAGATAGTAGCGAAAAAAAGAATTGTCATTGCGAACGCAGCGAAGCAAATGCACCTGACGAGTACCCGAGCGGTACGGCTGAACAGGTGCGATTGCTTCGCTACGCTCGCAATGACAATCAAAAAGAATACTTATTCCGTCGTCAGCGGCTCGTGGGCCAGCGCCTCGGCCTCTTCCACGATGCCGCGCTTGTCGGCGGCGGCCACGGCCACGAAGCTGATGCCGCCCATGAGCACCACCAGCAGCGTTTGGGCGCCGTGCACTACCAGCGCGTAGGCAATGCCGGCCTCCTTGCTGACACCATACACCAGCAGAATGCCTTGCACCAATACGTGAAACGGCCCGATGCCGCCCGCTACCGGCGCGGCCATGCCAAACGCCCCGAAGGTGAGCACCGCCAGGCCGGCGCGCACGTCGAGGCCGTAGGTTTCGGGAAAGCAGAAAAAGGCCAGGTAGTCGAGCAGAAAATACACCAGCCAAGTGAAGAACGTATGCAGCAAAAACACGCCTTTATTCTTGAGCTTTAGAATACTGAACACGCCTGCCAGTAAGCCTTTCACGAATACGACGCCCTTGTTAAAGAGCTTATTTTGCCGCAGCTTCTCCAGGTTGCGAAACAGCACGTAACCCGCGCTGGCCAGCAGCACCAGCCCGACGACGCCCGCGATGAGGAGCGGCATGGGGTTGCGGGCGATGGTATCGGCCTTGCCACCCAGCAGCTCGTTATTAAAGAAGCCCCAGAATGTCTTGAAATCGAGCAAGAGCGTGCTGCTCAGCAGCAGCAGCAGCACCACCACGTCAATCACGCGCTCAGTAACCACGGTGCCCAGGGCTACCTGCACCGGCACGCCGCTCGTGCGCCGCAGCACCGAGCACCGGATAACCTCGCCCGCGCGCGGCAGCACGAGGTTGGCGAGGTAGCCCACCATCATGGCGTGGTACACTTGCCAGTAGGGGGCGGGGTTCTGGGAGGCGTCGAGCTGCATCTGCCAGCGGTAGGCGCGGCTGAAGTAGCCCAGCGCCGAAATCAACAGCGTGAGGCTCAGCCAGAAATAGTTGGCCGTGCGGATGTAGTGCCCGATGCGTGACAAGTCCTGCCCGCGCACGGCATACCACATCAGCGCGCCCGAAATGCTGAGCAGCAGCGCGTACTTGAGGACAGTAAGCAGGTGCTTCATAGGGTAAATGAGTAGCTGAGTAAGTGCGTAAAAACTGTCATTGCGAGCGCAGCGAAGCAATCGCATCAAGACGGGCTGTTCGGGTTCCGTTCGGGTGCGATTGCTTCGCTGCGCTCGCAAGGACAGTCCTATTCAATTACCCAGCTATCCGATTATGCTGGTCGGGGAAAATGACGGTGGGCTGGTGCGCGCGGGCCTCGGCAAAGTCGATGAGAGCATAGGAAAACACGATAACCACGTCGCCCACGGCCACGCGGCGGGCGGCGGGGCCGTTGAGGCAGATGGTGCCCGTGCCGCGCTCACCCCGGATAGTGTAGGTTTCGAGGCGCTCGCCGTTGTTGACGTTTACCACCGTTACCTTCTCGTTTTCAACCATGTTGGCCGCGTCGAGCAGGTCTTCGTCGATGGTGATGCTGCCCACGTAGTGCAGCTCGGCCTGGGTAACCTTAACGCGGTGAATTTTAGACTTGAGAACTTCGATGTGCATAAAAACGAGATAAAATAGCGCGTAAAGATACCGAGGCGCGGGCGGGGCGGCCGGCCGGCTGGTTTGCTGGGGTGTAGGAAGGGCGCAGGGCGCGGCGTAGCTTAGCCGCCAAACTGCCGCTTCGTTTCCCCTTTTTCGCATGAAAATCACCAAGCTGCTCGTCGCCAACCGGGGCGAAATCGCCATTCGGGTCTTCCGCGCCGCCTCCGAACTGGGCATCCCCACGGTGGCCCTCTACACCTTCGAGGACCGCTACTCGCTGCACCGCTACAAGGCCGACGAGGCCTACCAGATTGGGCGCGACGACGAGCCGCTGCGGCCCTACCTCGACATCGAGGGCATCATCAAAGTAGCCCGGGAAAACGGCGTCGACGCCATCCACCCCGGCTACGGCTTCCTCAGCGAAAACGCCACCCTGGCCCGCCGCTGCCGCGAAGAAAACATCATCTTCGTCGGCCCGCGCCCCGAGGTGATGGAGGCCCTCGGCGACAAAGTAGCCGCCAAGGAAGTGGCCCAGCAGTGCGGCGTGCCCCTCATCGAAAGCAGCGAAGCTGACCTCACCGACATCGACGTGGCCCTAGCCGAGGCCCACCGCATCGGCTACCCCGTGATGCTGAAAGCCGCCAGCGGCGGCGGCGGCCGCGGCATGCGCGTGATTCGCGACGACGAGCAGCTGCGCAAGGGCTTTTTCGAAGCTCGGAATGAGGCCCAGAATGCCTTCGGCGACGACACGGTATTCCTCGAAAAATTCGTGGAGCGGCCCAAGCACATCGAGGTGCAGCTGGTGGGCGACCAGCACGGCCACCTCACGCACCTCTACGAGCGCGACTGCTCGGTGCAGCGCCGCTTCCAGAAGGTGGTCGAAATCGCGCCCGCCGTCGACCTCACCGAGTCGCTGCGGCAGCGGCTGTATGGCTACGCTTTGCAAATCGGCAAGGCCGTGGGCTACGACAACGTGGGCACGGTCGAGTTCCTGGTCAACCCCGAGCTGGACCGGATTTACTTTATCGAAGTCAACCCGCGCATTCAGGTCGAACACACGGTGACCGAGATGATAACGGGCGTGGACCTGATTAAGACGCAGTTGTTTATCGCGTCGGGCTTACCGCTGGAGTCGCCCGAAATTGGCCTCGGCCCCGACGTGGTGGTGCCGCGCATGGGCGTGGCCGTGCAGTGCCGCATCACCACCGAAGACGCTACCAACGACTTCAAGCCCGACTACGGCACGGTGGTAGCCTACCGCTCGGCGGGCGGCTTCGGCATCCGGCTCGACCAGGGCTCGGTGTATCAGGGCGCGGTGATTTCGCCGTTTTTTGATTCGCTCTTGGTGAAGGTGTCGACCCAGGCGCCCACGCTGGCCAGCGCGGCCCAGAAAATGCTGCGGACGCTGGACGAGTTTCGGGTGCGCGGGGTGAAAACCAACATGCAGTTTTTGCAGAACATCGTGCGGAATGCCGACTTCCAGGCCGGCCACGCTACCGTCGATTTCATCAAAGACCACCCCGAGCTGCTGACTTTCAAAACCCGGCTCGACCGCGCCACCCGGGCGCTGCACTACATCGGGGAGGTGACCGTGAACGGCAACCCCGACGTGGCCGGCCGCGTGGACGAGCGCCGCCAGATTCGCAAGCCCCCGCTGCCCGCCGCCGACCTCACGGCCGCGCCCGCCGCCGGCACCCGCCAAAAGCTGCTGGAGCTTGGCCCCGAAGGCTTTGCCAAGTGGCTGCGCGCCGAGCCGCTCATCCACTACACCGACACCACGCTGCGCGACGCCCACCAGAGCCTGCTGGCCACACGCATGCGGACCATCGACATGCTGAAGGTGGCCGGCCGCTACGCCCGCCAGCATCCGCAGACGTTTTCGATGGAAGTGTGGGGCGGTGCGACCTTCGACGTGGCGCTGCGCTTTTTGCACGAAGACCCCTGGGCGCGGCTGGTGCAGCTGCGCGAGGCCGTGCCCAATATCCTGCTGCAAATGCTGATACGCGGGGCCAACGGCGTGGGCTACAAGGCGTACCCGGATAACCTGACCGAAAAATTCGTGGCCACGGCCAGCGAAAAAGGCGTGGACTTGTTCCGCATTTTCGACTCGCTGAACTGGATGAAGGGCATGGAAGGTTGCATCAACTACGTGCGCCGCCAAACGCCCGGCCTCGCCGAGGGCAGCATCTGCTACACCGGCGACATTCTGGATAAAAGCCGGCCCAAATACAACCTGAACTACTACCTCACGCTGGCCCGGCAGCTCGAAGAGGCCGGCGCGCACATCCTCTGCATCAAGGACATGGCGGGTTTGCTCAAGCCCTACGCCGCCGCCGAGCTGATACCGGCGCTGCGCGACACGGTGAAAATTCCCATTCACCTGCACACCCACGACACGAGCAGCCTGCAACCCGCCACTTACCTCAAGGCCGTGGAGGCGGGCGTGAACGTGATTGACGTGGCCCTGGGCGGCCTCTCGGGCCTCACCTCGCAGCCCAATTTTAATTCGGTAGTCGAGATGCTGCGCCACTCGCCGCGCCACCGCGAGTTCGACCAGGCCAGCCTCAATCAGTTCAGCGACTACTTCGAGGCGCTACGCGAGCAGTACTACCCCTTCGAGAGCGGCCTGCTGGCCGGCACGGCCGAGGTGTACGAGCACGAAATACCCGGCGGCCAATACTCCAACCTGCGCCCGCAGGCGGCGGCGCTGGGTTTGCTCGATAAGTTTGAGGAAGTGAAGCAGCGCTTTCACGACGCCAACGAGCTGCTGGGCGACATCCCGAAGGTGACGCCTTCCTCCAAAGTGGTTGGCGACCTGTCCTTGTTTATGGTGTCGAATAACCTCACGCCGCAGGACGTGCTCGACAAAGGCCCCACGCTCAACTTCCCCGAGTCGGTGCGCGAGCTGCTGCGCGGCGACATCGGGCAGCCTGAGGGCGGCTGGCCGCAGGACATTCAGCGCGCCGTGCTGCGCGACGAGCAGCCCTTCACCGAGCGGCCGGGCGAGCACCTGGCTCCCATTGATTTTGAGAAGGAATGGGCCGCGTTTGAGAAAACGCACCCCTACGCGCAGTTTACCGACCTGCTGTCCAGTCTGCTCTATCCCAAGGTGTTTGCCGATTACTGGGAGTTTCGCAAAAGCTACGGCGACGCCAGCCGCATCCCGACGCCGGTGTTTTTCTTTGGCCTGAAAGAAGGCGAGGAAACCATTATCGAAATCGCCAAGGGCAAGTCGATTATCATTCGCCTGCAAAGCATCGGCCCGGTGAATGCGGAAGGGATGCGGACCATGTTCTTCACCCTCAACGGCCAGACGCGCAACCTCGAAGTGCGCGACCAGAGCGTGGAGGTCAAAACCGTGCATAATCAGAAAGCCGACCGCGCCAACCCCCAGCAAATTGCCGCGCCACTACAAGGCTTGCTGAGCAAAGTGCTGGTGCAGGCCGGCCAGCAAGTCACGAAAAACACGCCGCTCTTCGTTATCGAAGCTATGAAAATGGAAACTACCGTCACCGCCCCTGACGACCTCACGGTGGGTAGCCTCGCGTTGGGCGAGGGCGCCCGCGTGCTGGCCGATGACCTGGTGCTGACGGTGGCTTAGCGGGTCAATAGAGACGCGCAATCCTGGCGGTTATATTTGAAAATTACTCCACTTCCTTCCTATGAAAAACTGCCTGTTACTCCTTTTGGCGGCTTTGCCGCTCGCGGGCTTCGCCCAAAGCAAAAGCTCTGAAGCCCGGCACAGCGAAAATGCGCGGCTGAGGACAGAGGAGGTTGAAAACGGCTACGATGTATACACGTTCAACAGTCGCGACAAGTCGGCACGCGGCACGCCGATGCTGTCGGCGCGGTGGCAAATGGCCGATATTCTGCTGGTTGGGAACACCAAGCGGACGTCGGCACCCGTTAAATACGACATCTACCAGCACCAGTTGCAAGTGCGGCGAACGCAGGGCGACTCGATACTACTACCCGCCGCCCGGGTACAGGAGTTTGTTTTTTCGCAGCTGGACGCCAACGGTAAAGAGCAGCCCCGCCGGTTTGTGCGCTACGAAAGCCCCAACTTGCCCGCCGAACTTAACGCTACCTGTGCCGAAGTACTGAGCGATGGCAAAGCGGTACAATTGCTGAAATTCTGGAATAAGCGGCTGGTGAAAGAAGCCGAGAACTCCACTAATTTTTCTTCGACCGGTACCGTGCAGCGCTACGATGAAAACAACAAATATTACGTGCGCCGCGTGAGCGATGGACAACTGCTGGCCGTGCGCCCCAAACGGGCAAGCCTGAAAGATGCCCTGGCCGGCCAGCCCGATGCGCTCAAGGCGCTGGAAGCGCAGAAAGGAGCCATCAGTACAGAACAAGAGCTTCTGGCCGCCGTCAAGGCCATCGACGAGCAATTGAGTAGCAAGTAGAAACAGACCGAGAAGATGAAATGTAGAAAATTGATTTTTGGGCTATTGGCCAGCGGTTTCAGTATCGCGCAGTCCGCCGCCCAACCCAGAACCGCCGTGTCGGCTGCTACCGTGCGGCGCGTGCTCACGGCCCTGGCCGCCGACGATATGCAGGGCCGCGCCACCGGGCAGCCCGGCCAGGAGCGGGCGGCCGGTTTTTTGGCCGGCGAGTTTCGGCGCATCGGCTTGCAGCCGCTGCCGGGCCAGGCGAGCTTCATGCAGGAGTTTCCGGCCTATGAAACGGTGGTAGCCAGCCTGGACGTGGCGCTGAATGGCGCGGCGGTGCCCGCCAGCCGCGCCCTGGCCAGCACCACCCAGCCGCAGCTAAGCTGGACGGAGCAGGACAGTGTGAAGGTGCTGATAATCGGGCCTGATGAAAAGCTGCAACCGCACCTGCGCGAAATTTTCCGGCCCGCCAAGAATACGCTGGTCGTGTTTGACCCCGCGCAGGCGGCGGCGTTTCAGAGCCTGGCCAGCCAGTACCAGTTTGGCCAGCCCCGGCTGCGGAGCGAGGCCACGGGCGGCCCCTACGCCACTGTGTGCGTACTGGCCGAAGCTGCCGTGCCCAGCGTAAAGACCTTCCGCGTAGCCGCCAGCACCGAAACCAAAACCCTGACCATCCGCAACGTGGCGGGCTACCTGCCCGGCCGCGGCGCGCACGCCAGGGAGAAGGTCATTTTCTCGGGGCACTACGACCACTTGGGCATCATTAAGCCCGTGGCGGGCGACTCCATCGCCAACGGGGCCGATGACGACGCCAGCGGCACGACTGCCGTGGTGGCGCTGGCCGAGTACTTTAAGAAGCGCAAAGACAATGCCCGCGCGCTCATTTTTGTAGCCTTTACGGCCGAGGAAATCGGGGGCTTCGGGGCACGCTACTTCTCGCAGCAGCTCAGGCCGGAAGAATTGACGGCGATGTTCAACATCGAGATGATTGGCAAGGAAGCCAAGTTTGGGCCCAAAACCGCCTTCATCACGGGCTTCGACAAGTCGGATTTTGGCCCGCTGCTGCAAGCCAACCTCAAGGGTACCGAGTTCAAATTTGAGCCTGACCCGTACCCGGCGCAAAACCTGTTTTACCGCTCCGACAACGCTACGCTGGCCCGGCTGGGCGTGCCGGCCCACACCATCAGCACCGACCAGATTCCTGATGACAAGCTCTACCACAGCGTAGACGATGAG
Source organism: uncultured Hymenobacter sp. (assembly GCA_964277755.1). GTDB lineage: Bacteria > Bacteroidota > Bacteroidia > Cytophagales > Hymenobacteraceae > Hymenobacter. The sequence goes on along the minus strand of CAXYJY010000055.1, from coordinate 74,022 downwards.
GTGAGTAGCCTGAACGTGGAGAACATGACGGCCGTGATTTCGGCCATCGCGCGTAGCGCCGAGGGCATCGTGATGGGCCGCCAGACGCCTACGCGCATCGCGCCCGAGCCGGCGCGGTAGGTTGTCCGCGCAGTTGCGCATAACTTGGGGCCGGAAGGAATCGTACCTTCCGGCCCCAAGTTCATTTTTAGGCCCCAGCGTATGCCGCACCCCGTTTTTCAGAAAAACCGACCCGCGCTGAGCATCGCACTAGTGGGCTGCCTGCTGCTGGCCACCGCGCCCGCCCACGCCCAGACGCCGCTCGGCCAGCCCTCGCTCGACGAGGCGAAGGTGCAGGTGTGGTGCGCCACGGCACGCTTTGTGTACGAAGACGCCGGCCGGCCCAATCTCAAGCGCAGCCTGCGCTGCGAGGGCGGCCTGCCCACGCTAGCCGCCAGCCTGCGGCCCGATAGCCTGCGCGTGTATTCTCTACTGTATCAGCCCATTGAGGATAAAGGTAAGATTTATAAAGGTCTGAAGGACAACCCCGCCCGGCTCAACGCGCTGGTAAAAGCCATCGTGGCCAAGCTAAAATCCTCACCCGCCCGGCAGCGCGACCCCGCCCGCTTGGCCCGCCTGCAAGTGCTCGAAAAGCGCCTCACCGACTACGTGCTCACGGGCCTGCCGCCCGGCAACGGCCGCGACGATGCCGCCCCCGACGCCGACACCAGCGCCAGTGCTGCCCCCGGCCCCGCCGAAGCGGCCGAGGCCGCCGGCTTTGGCACCCCGGCCGCCCGCGCGGCGGCGGGCACGCCCGAGCCCGTGCTCAATCGGCTGTTTGCGCCGTTAGCCTTGATATTAAGCATTTTAGCTTTGGTGCTGTTTGTGGTGCTGCGGGCCAGCATGGGCCGCGAGCTGCGCCAGCTGCGCCGCTTAGCCAGCCTGGCCCCCGAGCTCAGCCCCACCCAGCAGCGGCAGGTGGAGGAGCTGGTAGCGCGCCGAGTGGCCGAAGCCCTGCGCGAGCGCGATGCCAACCTGCCAACCAACGAGGCGCAAGCGTGAGCCTAAAACTTGTTTAGTAACAATGAAAACAACCGCTATATCCACGGCTGCCGCCGTACTGCTGCTGGCCGCCTGCCGCACCTCGCCGCCGACGCAGGCCGGCATTTCGCCTTCTAAATCTAATAGCGGGCGCGACCGCATGACCGAGCCAGCCACCGCCGAGCGCTTGCACCCCACCGCTACCTCTACCGCCTTGACCTACCCCCCGACGCGCCGCGACGCGCACACCGACAACTATTTCGGCACCACCGTGGCCGACCCCTACCGCTGGCTCGAAGAGCTGGACTCGCCCGAAACCAAAGCCTGGGTAGCGGCCGAAAACAAGGTGACGTTCGATTACCTCAGCCGCATCCCGTTTCGCGACAAGGTGCGCGAGCGCCTCACCAAGCTCTGGAACCACGAGCGCTATGGCGTGCCCAGCGTGGAAGGCGACCTGCTGATTTTCAGTAAGAACGATGGCCTGCAAAACCAGGCTGTTGTTTACGCCGTGAAGAAAGGCGAGCCGCTCGAAAACGCGGTGGTATTGCTCGACCCCAATAAATTTTCGGCTGATGGCACCACGGCCCTGGCCGGTATGCACTTCAGCAACGACCACCGCTACCTGGCCTACGCTACCAGCGGCGGTGGCTCGGACTGGCAGAAGGTGCACCTGCTCGACATGCAAACCCGCCAGCCCCTGCCCGACGAGCTGAACTGGGTGAAGGTATCGGGCGTGTCGTGGGCCGGCAAAGGCTTCTACTACAGCGGCTATGATGCGCCCAAGGCCGGCGAAAACAGCCTGGCTGGCAAAAACGAGTACCATAAGGTGTACTACCACCAGCTCGGTACGCCGCAGAGCGCCGACAAGTTGGTGTACGAAGACAAAACCAAGGCGCTGGGCTTCCGCATCGCGGGCGTGACCGACGACGAGCGGTTCCTTTTCCTGAACCTCACTGACAGTAAGGCCGATGGCAACAAACTGCTGGTGCGCGACCTCAAAGACCCCAAGCAGGCCAATGCCTGGACGACGCTACAGCCTGGTTACGAATTCGATACCAACGTAATCGGTAACGTGGGCGGCGAGCTGCTGGTGTACACCAACGACCACGCGCCCAACTTCAAGGTAGTCCGCATCGACCCTAAAAAGCCCCAGCCGGCCAACTGGAAAACAGTGATTCCGGAGGCCAGAGAGAAGCTGGAAAGCATCAGCCAGGCGGCCGGCTACCTGCTGGCTACCTACCTGCGCGATGCCAGCTCGCAGGTGAAAGTGTATAGCGAAGATGGTACCTACAAGTACGATGTGGAGCTGCCGGCCATCGGCACGACGATGGGCTTTGGTGGGCGGCGCACCGACAAGGACTTGTACTACGCCTTCACGTCGTTTACCTACCCGACCACCATTTACAAATACGACCCGGCCACCAACCAGAGCGTCGTTTTCAAGGCGCCGAAGGTGGATGTAAACCCGGCCGAGTACCTCACTACGCAGGTGTTCTACGCCAGCAAGGACGGCACCAAGATTCCGATGTTCATCACCCATAAAAAAGGCGTGAAGCTCAACGGCAAAAACCCCACGTACTTATACGCCTACGGCGGCTTCAACGTGAGCCTCACGCCGGGCTTTTCGGCCGCCCGCATGCTGTGGCTGGAGAATGGCGGCGTGCTCGCCATCCCCAACCTGCGCGGCGGCGGCGAGTACGGCGAGGCCTGGCACAAGGCCGGCATGACGCCCAATAAGCAAAATGTATTCGACGACTTTATCGCGGCGGCCGAGTACCTCAAGGTGTTGAATTACACCGACGCCGACCACCTCGCCATCGCGGGCGGCTCGAACGGCGGCCTGCTCGTGGGCGCGACCATGACGCAGCGCCCCGACCTCTGCAAAGTGGCTTTCCCGGCCGTGGGCGTGATGGATATGCTGCGCTACCAGAAATTTACCATCGGCTGGAACTGGGCGCCCGAGTACGGCACTTCCGACGACAAGGCGCAGTTTGAGAACCTCTACCGCTTCTCGCCGCTGCACACCCTCAAGCCCGGCACCAGCTACCCCGCTACCCTCATCACCACCGCCGACCACGACGACCGCGTGGTGCCAGCGCACTCCTTCAAGTTTGCCGCCGCCCTGCAAGCCGCCCAGGCCGGACCCAACCCCACGCTCATCCGCATCGACGTGAACGCCGGCCACGGCGCGGGCAAAAGCACCAAGCTGCAAATCGACGAGTGGGCCGACATCTGGAGCTTCGCCTTTTATAACATGGGCGTGAGTTCGATGGGTAAGTAAAGGCCAAGCTCTGTTTGGTTTGCGAACGTAGTAAGCAATAAAAAGGGTAGCAAGCACGTAACCAACTGGTTCGGGCTTGCTACCTTTCTTGTGTAGAAGTAATCTCGCTGAAAACTACTTATGCACCTGCTTTTCAAAGGAGCTTTAGCCATAGTAATCACCACGTTAACGCTGGTAGTTGGGTCGGAGCCACCGCAGCGCAAAAAGGTGCTTCTGGCTCCTCCAACTATTACTAGCGTGATTTGCAGCGGGTACGAATACCGAGGCAAAGGGCCAAGCCGATTCTTTGCCCATGAGCAGCTAACCGGCGCTTGCAGTTGGTATTGTAATCCGCATTTGATGGTGTTACCCTATGTTGGCGGTGCGCCAGTGCCCCGCACGCAGAAGGAAGTGAACCCCAACGCCAATCGACTACTCAATTGGGACAACCAACGCCCCGCGTTGTTTGCCCATCCGCTTACTACTTCGCTTAACTGGTCAATAGGTCTGGGTATCAATCCGGCAGCTGATAGTATGTATAGCCGTCTGACTGCTGAGGATATAAACGATACAGGCTTTGGCGGCTTGCTGCTCATCAACGGCGACATCAGTAGCCCCGCCGCTTACCAGCGCTATGCCCGGCTCAAAGCCGGGCGGCTGTTCGTGGATGATACCTGCGTGGCGGTAGTGCGCTTTGCTGACTCGCCCAAGGTGCAGTGGATACGTTTAAGTCGGTTATTTGCGCTCGATACCCTGCGCCAGCGGCAGCTACGGCTTCAGATTACGGAAGTGTACCCAGGCAAGCAGGATAATCGGTTGGCTATTGCGGAGTTGCAGCCCGATGGGGCAGGTGGGCATTCCGTTAGTCCTCGGCTGTGCCCACCCCAGCAGGCTACTCCACTACCTCCAGCACGGTCCGAAACGAAACGTAATTCCCCTTGAATTTGCGGTCCATCTCGGCGCGCAGGGCGGGCGCGAAGTGCTCCTGATAGGCCTCTAGCTGCTCCAGACTCACGGCAAAATACTGGGCGGCGTAGGTAATGCCGTTGTCTTCCTCGTTGAGCAGGCGTAGCAGGCTGCTCTTGATGAAGCAGCCGGTGCCGACTACCTCGGCCATGTGGTGCTCGCGCATGTAGGCCACCCATTCGTCGGCAATGCGGGGCTCGAGGCTGGTCGTGACGTTGTAGAGAATCATGTTTCTTTAATGTGCTAGATGTGCGGAATGTGGAGATGTGGTAAAGAACGGGCAGCGGCGAAAAGTAATTCTCACATTTCCACATTCCGCACATTTACCACATTCCCAGCCTTACACCCGCATGTGGTCGAATTGAAAATCGGTGATGCGGGCCTGAATGTCTTTGGGCGAGAGCTTTTCGCGGGCGGCGGCCTGGGCCAGGGCGGGTAGCTCCTGGTCGCCGGCCAGGCGCAGGGTTAGAATCTGCTTGAGGGTGAGGTGCTTCTCCAGTTCCGCGAAGCGCTGGCCGCTGACCTCGAAGTAGCGCTGCCGCACTTCGAGCCGGGCCACGCGGTCTTGCAACGTAAGGGCGTAGTGCTGGCGCAGCATCACGACCGCCACGAAGAACAGCAGCGTAACGGCGGCCAGCGAAAACCAGAGCCGCGAAATCTCAGAGTCGTCGCCGGCTACGCCCACGTAGCGCCGGATGGTGTAAATGACCATTACCAGCGTGAGCGGCAGTACTACAAAATGGTGCAGCGGGTAATAGCGAACAGGGTTTTTGGCAGCCATAGCGGGGAAAAGAGTGAGGGAAGTAAGCCAAACGAAAAAACTCCGGCCGGGGCCGGAGTTTTCGTTAAAAAAAGGGTAGGTGCTGGCTGAGAGCTACGACTTGCGGGCTTCTTTTTCGGCGCGCTTCTGGGCTTTGAGCTGCTCGCGGGCGGCTTTTTCCTGCTGTCGGGCGGCTTTATTGGCCTGCTCTTGCTGCTTGAGCTGCTCTTTTTGCTGCTTGGCGGCGAGGCGCTGCTCTTTCATTTGGCGCTTGAGGTCGTCGGCCTGGTTTTGCTGCTCCTTCATTGCGCGGCGGCTGTCCTTGAGCGAGGCGTCGGCGGCGCGGCGGGCATCGCGCTGCTGGTCGTAGGTGGCTTGCGCGCCCTGCACGGTTTGGGCCGGGGCGGCGGGGTCGGGGGTAGTCTGGGCGTGGGCCGAGGTAGCGGCCAGGCTGGCTACGGCGAAGGCGGCCAGCAGAAGTACGTTTTTCATGAGGAAAGAATGAGTAGCTAAAAAGCTGACTGTCATTTAAACGTAAGACGCTACCGCAAAGGTTGTGCCGCTTGCATTAAGCTTCGCGAAGCTACTCTTTTTCAGAGAGCTTGCCGCTCAATGGTGAGCGTGCGCTATGGCCGCCGGAGTTTCGGCGCAGCCGCTGTGGCAGCCGTCGGGCAGCTCGCTGTCTTCGACCTGCACTGTGCTGTGGTGAATGTGAAACTCGCGCAGCAGCCCGGCCGACAGGTCGGCGAGCCAGGCGGCGTCGGCCCCGCCGGGGCGCACGAGGTGGGCCATGAGGGCCGTGTCGTGGCCGTCGCTGCTCATGCTCCAGATGTGCAGGTCGTGCAAGCTCTGCACGCCCGGCCGGCTCAGCATAAACTGTCGAACCTTCTCCAGGTCAATGCCATCGGGCACGGCCTGCAAGCCCAGCCGGATGGTATCGCGCAGCAGGCCCCACGAGCCCACCGCGATAACAGCCAGCAGCCCCAGGCTGATAACGGGGTCGAGCCACGCCCAGCCGGTGAAGTAGGTAATGGCCCCGCCCACTACCACGCCCAAACTCACGAGCGCATCGGTGAGCATGTGCAGGTAGGCGCCGCGCACGTTCACGTCGCCCTTTTGCCCGGCCCGAAATAGCCAGGCCGTGAGACCGTTGATGGCGATGCCGGTGCCGGCCAGCAGCATCACCGCGCCGGTTTTCACGGGCTCGGGGTGGCGCAGGTGGTCGATGGTTTCCCACAGGATGAAGCCCAGCGCGCCGTAGAGCAGCGCCGCATTCAGCAGGGCCGCCTGAATGGTGGCGCCCCGGTAGCCAAACGTATAGCGCGCCGTGGCCGGCCGCCCCGCCAGCCAGGCCGCGCCCCAGGCCAAAGCCAAACTCAGCACGTCGCTCAGGTTGTGCCCCGCGTCGGAGAGTAGCGCGGCCGAGTTGGCCCACAGCCCGCCGATGGCCTCGACCACCACGAAGGCCAGATTGAGCCCAATACCCAGGGCAAAAGCGGCGCTGAACTTGCCCCCGGCCGGCGGGGCGGCGTGGACGTGGCCGGCGTGCGAATGGTCGTGAGACATGTAGAAAGTAAAGCTGATAAAACCGTTACCTAAACGAAAACTGCCGCTTTCCGATGTAGTGGCTACCATTTTTCGCACAGAGTTGGGGGAGTAAAAGGAGTTTCACCGAGTTGTTCTGCTCGGTGAAATTCCTTTTACTCCCCCAACTCTGTGCGAAAAACGCTTACTTAAACGACAGCGGCACCACCACCTTCACGCTCACCGTGCGACCCACGTTAAACACGCCGCGCCGGCCCGTAGTGTAGTTGATGTCGGCGTATTTGAGGCGGCTCAGGTGCGACTGGTAGGCCACGTCGAACAGGTTATTGGCCGTGACAAAAACCGAAAACAGCGTGCGTCCTTTGCTGTCGGCCACGTCGGTGCCCGCGCCAGCGTTGAACAAGGTGTAGGCCGGCGTCGCCGTTTCCGTATCAAACGCCGCGAAGTAGCGGTTTTGGGCGAAGGTCTGCTCTAGCTGAAAGCGCACATACGTGTTGGTGAGGCGCTTGCCCTGGCGGCGGAAATTGCCACGCAGCTCGCTTTGCAACCGGTCGGCCGGGATGAAGGGCAGGAATTTCTGGTCGTCGGGCACGTCGAGCTGGCGGGCGCGCACCATCGAAAACGAGTTTTCGAAGTGCAGCCAGTCGAGCGGGTGGGGGTGAAAGTCGAGCGTAACCTCGCCGCCCAGCAGCCGCGCCTGGCCCTGCACGTAGTTGAAGAGCCCGATGTCTGGCCCCGTCGATACCAGTGAGTCCTGGCCGGCCGCGTTCAGCACGCGCCGCGAAAAGATGTAGCCGTCGATGCTGTTCTCGAAGGCATCTACACTAAAGCGCACGTGCTCCGACGAATAGCTCACGCCCGCGTCGAGCTGCAAGCTGGTTTCGGCCCGCAGGGCCGGCTGCCCCACCTCGTAGCGAATGGTGCCCTCATGCACGCCGTTCGAGCCCAGCTCGGCGATGTTGGGCGCGCGGAAGCCGCGCGAAATGTTGGCCTTCACCGTCAGCCGGTCGCTCAGGTTATAGGCCGCGCCCAGGCTGCCGCTGTAGTTGTTAAAATTGCTCACGAAGCCCGGAAACTTGGTTTCAGCCCCGGCGGTGCCGGCCGGTACGGGCTGCTCATCAGCGTCGAGGTAGAGGCTTTGGGCCCGGATGCGGCGCACGTCGTAGCGCAGCCCGCCGCTGAGGTCGAGCCCGCCGAACGACTTTTTGATCACCCCAAACACGCCGCCTTCGCTCAGGTTATAGGCCGGAATCAGGAATTCCGCGCCCAGATTGCGGTTTTGCTGGTGCAGGCCGCTGGTGCCCACGGCCAGGTTCCAGCCGCTCATTTCGGGCAGGAAGTAGCGCAGGGCGTAGTCCACGGTGCGCAGCTGGAAGTACAAATCGGGCGTGTCAGGCGCGAGGGCGTTGCCAAACTCGCGGCGCAAATTCTGCTGGTAGTTGACCTGCATGGCCAGCCGCCCGCCCTTTTGCCCGATAATGAAGCTGTTATCAACCCCGAAGCGCAGGTGGTTGATGCGCTGGCGCGGCACCTGCAAGGTGTAGCCCGAGCCATTGTCGCCGACCACCGCCGACTCGACCTGCCCGCCCACGGCCACGTCGCGCAGAAAGCGCCCCGTCAGGCTGTCGCGCCCGCCTTCTATCAGGCCCACGTTTTGGTTGAACGAGCTGAACGTGAGGTGCGAGTAGCCCCAGCTTTTGTTCAGGCCCACGTAGCCGTTGGTGTCCCACTCATTAAAGCCCGAGTTGAAAACCCGGCCGTCGTAGCGGTTGCGGTAGTCGCCGGCCACCTTGCGGGTGCCGCGCACCAGCCAGTTGAGGCCGTTGATGTTGCCCGCGTTCATGAGCGAGTAGCCCTGCTGGCGGTTGTTGGTCTGGTAGTTGGCCGTGGCCTGCCCCGTGATGCGGCCTTCCGCGATGGGGTCGGGAGCCAGAAAATTGATGACGCCCGCCATCGCATCGGAGCCGTACAGTAGCGAGCCCGGCCCCTTGATTATCTCGGCCCGGTCGATGCTAAACTCGTCAAGCTCAATGCCGTGCTCGTCGCCCCATTGCTGGCCCTCCTGCCGCGCGCCGTTGTTGAGCGTCACCACGCGGTTGTAGCCCAGCCCACGCACCACGGGCTTGCTGATGGCCGCCCCGGTCGTAATCTGGCTGATGCCCGGCGTGTGCGCGATGGCGTCTACTACGTTGGTAGCCGAGGTTTGATTAAGCCGCGTGCGGTCGACTACCGTGGTGGGCACCGGCGAGCGCCGCAGTTCGGTGGCTTGGCTCACTCCCGTCACTACCACTTGCCCAATTTCAGTGGCGGCGGGCGTCAGCTTGAAGTCGAGCGGCTGCCCGCTGCCGGTATCCACGAGCTGGCTTATCGTGTTGTAGCCCAGTGAGGTGATTTGCACCGTAAAGCGCCCGCGCGGCAGGTTGGCGAAGCTGAAGCGCCCGTCGGCATTGGTGGCCGTGCCCTGCTTGAGGTCGGGAAAAACGACGTTGACACCCGGCAGTGGCTCGCCGGTAGCGCCATCGGTGAGGCGGCCGGTAACGACGGCCGCCGCCCGCAGGCGGGCTACCGTAGTGGGCGCGGCCTGGCCGGCTGCCGCCAGCGGCAATGCGCTGGCAAGTAGTAAGATAGAATACGCGCGAAGCATAAGAATAACTCTTAGAGAAGACAATAGGCGGTAGATGTGCCCTGGCCTCGCAAACAAACCCCGGCCAGCGACCAGAGTCTGTTCGCGTTTTCTCTAAAACCAAACCAGAGAAAGGCCAAGGCCACCGCGCCTAGGCGCGGCAGCACGGGCAACCGCCAGCCAGCGCAGCCGCTGGCTTAAAAACCGCTAAATGAAAAGTAAAACCAGGCTTGCCCACGCTCATGAGCAGGCGTGGGCTGAATAAATAGCGGCTTCATAGCTAGCTATTTAGGTGTTAAGCCATGGGTGGTCCGCGCAACGCCGTGCGCCGCAGCTCGGCGGCCGAGCAGGCCAGCGTGGCTGGCACGGCGAGCGCCTGGTAGCGCGGCAGCCGCCGGAGCCGGGGCAGCGCTACGGGTGGTGCCGCCTGAAACGGCACTTCGTAGAACTGCTCGGTCTGGCAGTGCGTGTGCTTGGTGGTCAGCCAGAGCTTACCCCGCACAAGTGGGCGCTTGGCGCGCGCGGGCTCCTCGGTGGTGTGCTCGTGGGCGTGCAGGGCCAACACCCACGCCTCGGGCAGCAGCGTCCGCACCAGGCAAAGTAGCAAGAGTAGGGCGAAGTAAGGGCGCAGGGTGAGTCGCAACGCAGTAGCAGCTGGCTAAGAAAATGCCCCACGGGCAAGAAGGCGGGAAAAGGCACGTGCTAAAGCACAAAGCTACGGCGGCAGGTGCGCTACCGATGCTAGTCGATGCGCAACAATGATGCAAAAAAAAGTCGAGCTACTACATTCAATAGCTAGCTGGTGCCCGACTGCTGGCGGCCGACTTGAGCGATAACTTCCGGCTGCTCTGATAAAACTCGTCATTAATAGTAGTTAATGACAAATAAATCAACTAGTTTTGTGGATAATTGCTGCTAACGGTCAGCAATTGTATTTAGCCGCTATTAAATATAGTTAACTGATTTTCTGAGAATTTTGCCGACCACGCTAGTGGTTTCTACGTAGCTAGGCCGCTTTATTGCGTGAAAATTATGATACCTGCCGGGTTTCTCAACCGGGCGCAGGCGCTGTTCTTCCCTACCTCCCAACCGCTTTTAATGATTATTACGGACATCAAAGAGTTTAACATTCAATACGATGAGCCGCTACGGCTGCTGCGTGTTGAGTGGGCGGCGGGGCACGACATGCGCCGCTTGCGCCCGGCCCTTGAGCAGCTGCACCAGCTAGCGCTTCGCCTGGAGGTAATGCACGGGCTGCTGGCTTTTGCTGACTTGCCCGACATTTCGGCATACGACCAGATTTGGCTGGGCTCGCAGTGGCTGCCCCGGGCCGAGCGCCTGGCCATCCGGCAGGCCGTGCTGGTGCTCAATGCCGGGCAGATTTATAATCAGCAAGCCATCGAGACGCTGCTGATGTATAGCCGCCCCAAGCTGGGCATTGATTTTCAATTTTTTAGACAAGCCGAAACGGGTATGCAGTGGCTGGCCAACGACTCGCTCCGCCTGCCCCGGCTGTTTGCCGAGTGGGCCGAGGCCTACGGCCCGGCCCGGCCAGTTCCCGGCGAGGTAGCCGAGCCGCTGCCCCGCTATGGGCAGTCGCGCTAGCTGCATGAGGCTGCCACCCTGGCAGCCGCCACCACCTTGGAACAGCCTTTGAAACGGAGGGCTGACTGTCAGGCCGCGCTTGTCAGTCAGCCTTTTGTTGTTTTCACTTAGCCTAATCTTACCAAGATGTCCGAAACCGGCTCCATCTCCATCCATACCGAGAACATCTTCCCGATTATCAAGAAGTTCTTGTATTCTGACCACGAGATTTTCCTGCGCGAGCTGGTCAGCAACGCCGTTGATGCCACCCAGAAGCTGCAAAGCTTGGCCCGCCAGGGCGAGTTTAAGGGCGAGTTGGGCGAGCTGAAAGTGCGCGTAACCGTGGACAAAGACCAGCGCAAAATCACCGTCTCGGACCACGGCCTGGGCATGACGGCCGAGGAAATCAAGAAATACATCAACCAGATTGCTTTCTCTGGGGCCACCGAGTTTGTAGAGAAGTATAAGGAGAAGGACGCGCAGGCCAAAGACCAGATTATCGGGCAGTTCGGCCTGGGTTTCTACTCGGCCTTTATGGTGGCCAAGGAGGTAGAAATCTGGTCGAAATCGTATAAAGAGGACACGCTAACCGCGCACTGGACTTGCGACGGCTCGACCCAGTACACCCTCGACGAGCCCACCGGCGAGCATGAGAAGGCCGAGCGGGGCACCGACGTGGTGCTGCACGTGGCCGAAGACTCGGACGAATTCTTGGAAGAAGCCCGCCTGCGCACCATCCTCACCAAGTACTGCAAGTTCCTGCCTATCCCGATTGAGTTCGAGGGGGAGTTGATTAACGATACCACGCCCATCTGGACCAAGCAGCCGGCCGACCTGACCGACGAGGACTACAAGAAGTTCTACCGCGAGCTCTACCCGATGAGCATGGACGAGCCGCTGTTCTGGATTCACCTGAACGTGGACTACCCTTTCAACCTGACGGGTATTTTGTACTTCCCGAAGGTGAAAGACGAGCTGCAATTCCAGCGCAACAAGATTCAGCTGTACTCGCGCCAGGTGTTCATCACCGACGAGGTGAAGGACGTGGTGCCCGAATTCCTGATGCTGCTGCACGGCGTGATTGACTCGCCCGACATTCCGCTCAACGTGTCGCGCAGCTTCCTGCAAGCCGACGCCAACGTGCGCAAAATCAACACCTACATCACCAAGAAGGTGGCTGACAAGCTGGCCGAGCTGTTCCGCAAGGACCGCGCCGGCTACGAGGAGAAATGGGCTGATATTGGGCTGTTTGTGAAATACGGTATGCTCTCGGACGACAAGTTTTACGAGCGCGCCAAGGACTTCGTGCTGCTGAAAAGCGTGGACGGCAAGCTCTACACGCTGCCCGAGTACACCGAGCACGTGCAGGCCAACCAGAAAGACAAAACCGACAACACCGTGGTGCTTTACACCACCGATGCTGAGGCGCAGCACGGCTTCGTGGCCGGTGCCAAGGAGCGCGGCTACGATGTGCTGGTGTTCGACCAGGTGCTCGACCCGCACTTCATCGGGCTGCTAGAGCAGAAGTTGGAGAAAACCACGTTTAAGCGCGTAGACTCGGCCACGGCCAGCCAGCTCATCGAGAAGGAAGAAGCCCCGGCCAGTGTGCTGAGCGAGGACGACCAGAAGAAGCTGGAAGAAGTGTTCACTGGGGCCATCCAGAACCCCGCGATGCACGTGAAAGTGGCGGCCCTCTCGCCGCAGGACGCGCCGGTAGTCATCACCCAAAACGAGTTTATGCGCCGCATGAAGGACATGCAGCGCACCGGCGGCGGGGGCGGCATGCAGATGTTCGGCAACATGCCCGACTCGTTCGACGTGACCGTAAATGCCAACAGCCCGCTGGTAAGCAAGGTGCTGGCCGACGGTGGCGACACCGTGGCCAAGCAAGCCTTCGACCTGGCCCTGCTGGCCCAGGGCCTGCTGAAAGGCGAGGCGCTGACAGCCTTCGTAAAGCGCAGCACGGAGTTGCTGTAGCGCTAGGTTCTCGTTTGGTGAAGCATTAAAAAAGCCCCGTTACCAACTTGGTAGCAGGGCTTTTTTTGTGTGTGCAGTGGCAATCTACTATTAGATGGCCTTGCAGTAGCTAGGGCGCAGGTGGCAATAGAGAACCTAGCTTGCGGTTCAACGCCTCTCCATGTAAATTGACTGCGATAATTTTTCCATCGGGCCCAATCAAAAAGTTCTGGGGGATTGATTTTACATCGTACATCTCGGCTGCTACGTTTTCTAAATGTTCGAAGTCAGCAACTTGTGTCCAGGTCAGGCCATCGGCCACAATAGCTTTGAGCCAAGCTGCTCGGGCACCTTTTCTGTCGAGCGACACACCCAAAACAGTAAATCCTCTCTTTTTGAACTTGTTATAAACCTCAACGATAGTAGGATTTTCACGGCGGCAAGGGCCGCACCAACTGGCCCAGAAGTCTAGTAGCACGTACTAGCCACGAAAATCGGATAGTTTTACCGGGCGGCCATTCGCATCAGTCTGTGTAAAATCGGGTGCAAGCGCGCCTGTATTCAGGCGTTGAGCAGCCACTAGTCGGCAGGCGTATGCTTGCCCCGCTTTACTGGCTTTGATGTCGGCCGCCAGGCCATCGTATGATGGTGCCACTACTTCGGGGGCAAGAGTAGGTAAGCTTATGTCGGTAAGAGCTTCCAAGCTAACCAGGCTCTGGGGATGGCTTTTGATAAAGGTGCCCAATGCATCGTGATAGCTGGTGCGTGCTGCATCATAGCGCCCATCCAGTTTGGCCCACAAAGTAAGGTTTTGAGTATAGGCTACCGAGTCGGCGAGGCGCTCTTGCATGATAGCTGCGACCTGCTTTCGAAAGGCTATTCCTAACGCTTCTACTTGTGCCCGGTCATTGTTGAGCGGGGTGCCGCTCGCCAGCGCATTATCCAGCGAGTCAGCACTAACTACGCAGATGATGCCGGGTTCTAGGTAGAAAGATACGCCATTGGCATAGCGTGGTGGATAATGCGCTCGTTGCCCAGGCCGGGCCATGACCAAGATGGCTTCCTGTGTTGTCGATACCTTTCCGCGAAACTCGAAACGGCCGTTGCGCACCCGTGCGGAGTCAGGTTTAGTGGGCTTTTTCTGAGTTGGGTAAAGCAGATAAATAGTAGTCGGTGGCGTAGAACCAGCCACTTGCCCCTTCACTATAAACTCGTGTGCTTGAGCAACTGCCTGTGTGGTAGCCAGGCAAACTAGTACACAGTATGATATCATGAACAGGTGCCTGAGAAGAAACATATTAAATCTACCTGAGAAAAGAAGTAAAAGAGAATAGCTAGCCAATTTCCTACGGCTCTTCTTCCGAGAGCGATTGAGGAAAATTGACTAGCTACCAAAACTAGTGGTTACCTTTCTTGCTACAGCATTTATAATAGCTCTCAGAGCATCCGTGCTTCTTCTCCCGGTATATAGTTAGGTAGTAACGGTAGCAATCATAGAAATTTACAGGGCCTTGACGATAACACCTATCTCGCTCGTAATAAAACTCCGAATCCGCGCTTTGATTGCAAGCTGTATAAGCGGCATGGCATTCTCTGCATTCGGCGTCTTCTTCGATAGGCGGATTCGTCCAGGGGGCATCTGGGCTATCGCTTGCAGCCGAATTGACAGTTGTTGCAGTCGCATTCTTGGTTGCTTTGCTATTGAAAGCCGGCACTACCGGGTATAGTTTGAATTTTTGATAATGAGTAGTAATAAGCGCGATAGTAGCTCGCTGCTCTTGTGCACTGAGATTGAAATAAGTAGGAGATTCGAGGGTTAGCAATTCCCTCTCAGTCCCATATTTGGACTCATCTTCCTTGTACTCCTGAAAGCTAGTGTAGCCTTCCAACTGTACTAATTGCTCAATATTCTGAATAGTCCTAGGCTGCTTTAGCAAAGAATCTGCTCTCTGCTTTAGCGTTTTTTCTTGTGTAGAAGTTAGCTTATTATAGAAACGGTTAAATCTGTTAGCCTTCTCGATAGATAGGGCTACCATAGTAGCTAAATGCGGATTAATTGGTTTACCATCAGGCTGCCTTAAGGCAGCAAAAGCGATATTTGCGGCTGTTGTCGGTTCCGTAATGGGCTCTGCCGCATCCAGCTTTGTTTTTCACAAGCTGCCAGTAATAGCAGGCCTGTGCTTATTGTCACAGCAAGAAATTGTTTAGTGTGCTTCATGAGAAAAATGAGGAGGTGGTGAAAGTAAACAGGGGAAGTTAAAAATGTAAAAAATATATTATATTTATTCTTAGCCTCTTTACGGGGCCGTTAGCTCAAGCATTGCGGTTCTGTTGTTATTAAAACAAGTCTTAATGTAAGGTATTGACAATAAGTACTTTGATATTGTAATTTTTTTTGTATTTGATAAATTGCGAGTAGGATTGTAGCTTACTGGTCAAGTTGCAGGTAGCTCGATTTACATTGGGTGAGGTTGCCTGGCGGAGAGAAGCGAACTCGCTACCTTGTTGCTATGAATCTACCCTTCCTTTTCCCCACCCTGCTCCTGGCCACCGCCGCCGTGGCCCAGGTGCCCGCCGACCTGGCCCATGACCGCGCCCACGTGGCTGGCGGTATGCTCCAGGGTAGTACGACTACTGGCATCCATACCTTCAAGGGCGTGCCCTACGCCGCGCCGCCCGTGGGCGACCTGCGCTGGCGCGAGCCCCAGCCCGCCCAGCCGTGGAAAGACGTGCGTCCGGCCACGCAGTTTGGCCCCCGCGCCATGCAGCTGCCGCTGTTTGGTGACATGAACTTCCGCTCGAACGGTGTGAGCGAAGACTGCCTCTACCTCAACGTGTGGACCGGGGCCAAAACGGCCAGGGAAAAACGCCCGGTGCTGGTGTATTTCTACGGCGGCGGGCTGGTGGCCGGCGACGGCTCGGAGCCGCGCTACGACGGCGAGAGCATGGCCCGCCAGGGCATCGTGGCCGTGACGGTGAACTACCGCCTGGGCGCGTTTGGCTTTCTGGCCCACCCCGAGCTGACCCGGGAATCGCCGAACCACGCCTCGGGCAACTACGGCCTGCTCGACCAAGCGGCAGCCATCCGGTGGGTGCGGGACAACATCGCGGCCTTCGGCGGCGACCCGCAGCGCATTACCATCGGCGGCGAGTCGGCGGGCTCGTTCTCGGTGAGCGCCCAGATGGCGTCGCCGCTTTCTAAAAACCTGCTAGCCGGTGCTATTGGCGAGAGCGGCTCGCTGCTGGGCTTACAGCCCTTGCCTACGCTGGCGCAAGCCGAGCAGGCCGGCGCGGCCTGGGGTACCATCCTAGGCGCAAACTCGCTGGCCGCGCTGCGGGCGCTGCCCGCCCAGCAGGTGCTGGAGGCTAGCAATAAGCCGGGTGCGCCGCGCTTCTCGGCCATTGTTGATGGCTATTTGTTTCCGCAGTCGCCCAAGGAGGTTTTCCTAGCCGGGCAGCAGGCCAAAGTGCCGCTGCTGGTGGGCTGGAACTCGCAGGAAAGCGGCCCGCAGGGCGTCCTGGGCCAGGACGCCCCGACGGTGGAAAACTACCGCGCCACCGTGCAGAAAGCCTTTGGTGAGCGTGCGGCCGAGGTGCTGCGCCTGTACCCCGCCACCACCGATGCCGAGGTAGAGCAGGCCGCCACCGACCTGGCCGGCGACCGCTTCTTGGGCTACAGCACCTGGAAGTGGGCCGATACCCACGCCAACACCAGCGGCCAGCCCGTGTACCGCTACTACTACGCCCGTCCGCGCCCGGCCATGACGCCCGCCATGGGCAATGCCACCGCCGGCCTGGCGGGCGGCGTCATCAAGGGCGGCCCCAACGCCAAGCCTGCCCCGCCCGCCAAGGGGGCCGTGCATTCGGCCGAGATAGAATACGCGCTCGGCAACCTCGCTACCAACAAGGTATATGCCTGGACGCCCGACGACTACCAGGTATCGAAAACCATGCAGGCGTATTTCGCCAACTTCATCAAGACCGGCAACCCCAACGGCGCGGGCCTGCCCACCTGGCCGGTGCTGAAGCCCGGCGCGGGCGGCCAGCTGCTGCGCCTCGATGTAAAAACCGAGGTAGTGCCCGACCAGACCCGCGCCCGCTACCTGCTGCTGGAGCAGCTGGCGGCCAAATAGAAAATAGGCGCGAGCAGAGCTGCGAGCCGGCGCTTGGTTATTAAGGCAATACGGTTGGGCGGCCAGGGTGTGGGTATAGCAAAAGCAGCATATCAAACCAGCCCCTTTTTTCGTATGCTATCGTATGGAATCCGCCTCCTTAATCGACGCGACGGCCCCCGACGAGCTGTCCCAGGCGCTACTAGAGGTAGCTCCCGTGGGGATGATGTTGTTGCGGCCCGTAGTTGCCGACCAGGGCGAGGCCATTATCGACGTGGTTTTTGAATACCTCAACCCGGTAGCGCAGCGCAAAGTCCTGCTGCCGGCGCGGCCCACCGAGTCGCTGCGCACGCTCTACCCCGACGACGCAGGGCTGTTCGCTTTCTATCAAAAAACCTACCTGACCGGCGAGCGGGCCGAGTATGAGGGTACCCGCGAGGTAGCCGGCTTGCTATTCACCTACCACCTGGTGGCGCAGCGGCAGGGCCCCCGGCTGGTCGTCAGCTTCGAAACGACTACCAACCACCCCATCGAGGCGGTGGCCGAGGCGCTGCACGCCAGCCTGGCCCGCGAGCAGGCCGCCCGGCAGCTGGCCGAGCGCCAGCAGCAAGACGTGAACCGGCTTTTCGAGCAGGCACCCGTGGCCATTTCGGTGCTGCGCGGGTCCCGGCACGTGGTCGAGCTCATGAACGAGGCCAACGCCGCGCTGCTGGGCAGCACGCGCGAGCAGTT
Source organism: uncultured Hymenobacter sp. (assembly GCA_964277755.1). GTDB lineage: Bacteria > Bacteroidota > Bacteroidia > Cytophagales > Hymenobacteraceae > Hymenobacter. Next base: position 56,464 of record CAXYJY010000055.1, on the reverse strand, counting down.
GCTGGGCCGGCCTATTATGGAGGCGCTGCCCCGGCTGCAAGGCCAGGGCTTCGACCTGGTGCTGCAGCGGGTGTTGCAAGGCGAAACTATCGTGTTTCGGGAGGTAGCGGTCGAGCTTAGTCGCGCGCACCTGGGGCAGCCCGACCAGGGCTACTACCACGTGACGTACCAGCCCTGGCGCGCCGAAAACGGCGAGATAGTAGGCGCGATAGCCGTGGCTATTGAGGTCACCGAGCAGGTGCTGGTCCGCCAGCAGCTTGAGCGCCTCAACCAGGAGCTGGAAGCCCGCGTGCAGGAACGTGCCCGGCAGGCCCACGCCGCGCAGGCCGAGGCCGAGCGCCAGCGCGGCCGCCTGGCCCAACTCATTGCCGAGGCTCCGGCTGCCATCTGCGTGCTGGCGGGGCCCGAGTTTGCGTACGAGCTCGTGAACCCGCGCTACCAGGCGCTGTTTGGCGACCGCCCGCTGGTGGGGCGGCCCATTCTGGCCGCCGTGCCCGAGTTTGCGGGCCAGCCGGTGTGGCACGGCCTGCGCGAGGTGTATGAAACGGGCCGCACGCACCTGGCCGACAGCAAGGCGGTGCCCGTGGCCCGGCCCGATGGGGTAGTGGAGGAGCGCTACTTTACCTACATTGAGCAGGCCCGCCGCAACGAGCACGGCGCGATAGATGGGGTATATGTATTTGGTTTTGAAGTAACCGAGCAGGTGCGCGGCCGCGAGCAAGTGCAGCGCCTCAACGAAAAGCTGACGGCTGCCAACCAGGAGCTGTGCGCCGCCAACCAGCAGCTCACGCGCACTAATATCGACCTCGACAACTTCATCTACACCGCCTCGCACGACCTCAAAGCGCCCATTACCAACATCGAGGGCCTGCTGATTTTGCTGCGGAAAGCCCTGCCCGCCGCCGTGCGCGCCGACGCGCTGGTGGCCACCGCGCTCGACCGCATGCAGGAATCGGTGGAGCGCTTCACGCGCACCATCGGCCACCTCACCGACGTGACCAAGCTGCAAACCGAGTTTGCCCAACCGCCCGCCACGCTGGTGCTGGCCGAGGTAGTAGAAGAAGTGCGCCAGGATATGCTACCCCAGCTCACCGAGGCCGGCGCCCAGCTTGAGGTAGCGGTAGCCGGGTGCCGGCCGCGCCTGTTTTCCGAAAAAAACCTGCGCAGCATTATTTATAACCTGCTCAGCAATGCCCTCAAGTACCGCCACCCTGGCCGGCCGCCGCACATCCGTGTGGCCTGCACCGCCGAGGGCAACGAGCTGGTACTGATTGTACAAGACAACGGCCTCGGCGTGAGCGCGCAACAGCAAGCGCGGCTGTTTCAGTTGTTTCAGCGCTTACATAGCCACGTTGAGGGCTCGGGCCTGGGGCTATACATGGTGAAAAAGATAGTCGAAAACGCGGGCGGTACCATCGCTGTGGCAAGCGAAGTAGGCGTAGGCACCACGTTCACGCTCCGTTTCCCGGCTTAGGAGTAGAAAACGTCTGTCATTGCGAGTACAGCGAAGCAATCGCACCATAACGGCAGCGATCAACAGGTGCGATTGCTTCGCTGCGCTTGCAAAGACAAGTTTGCTAGCTGCTCAGCGCCGGCGGGTAGTATCCGTCAGCGCTACCAAAAACGCTTTCAAGTCGGCCACGTCGCGGGTAGAAAGGTGCAGCTTGTCGGGCGGCAGGGTTTGGTTTTCGACTTTGATGCCCTGGCCCGCACCACCGCCTTGGTTGTAGAAATCAATGACTTCCTCCAGCGTGCGAAACTGCCCGTTGTGCATGTAGGGCGCGGTGAGGGCCACGTTGCGCAGCGTAGGCGTTTTGAATGAATGGCGCAGCGGGGCCAGCTTAGTGAGGGCGTAGCGCCCAAGGTCGGGGTCGAGCTGCCGGCTGCCGGGGCGCGTGGGCACCCCCAGCACTTCGGCCTCCGAGTCTTGAAAGGTAGGCGGCGCGGTGCCGTTGGTGAGGGGCAGAAAGTGACAGGTGGCGCAGCGCGCCCGGCCCGCATAGAGGTTGAAGCCGCGCACGGCGGCCGCACTCAGCATCGCGCCTTTTTCGCCGCGCACATGGCGGTCGAAGGGTGCGTTGAGGCGCACGAGGCTGCGCTCATAGGCGGCCAGTGCATTCTGGATGCGGACCGGGCTCACGAGCGGCGCGCTGGCCTCTGCTTCGGGGAAAGCCTGGCGAAACTGCGCGGCGTAGCGCGGCTGCCGGGCGAGGTGGCTGGCAGCGGCTTCGAGCGAGCCATGCATTTCGTCGCGGCTGCCAACTACTACCACGGCCTGATTTTCGAGGTTGGGCACGCGCAGGTCGTAGAACTGCCCGGCCTGGAGCGCGGCATTGAGAATGGTGGGCGTGTTGCGCCGCAGTGTGCCGCCGCTGAGGGTAGCGCTCAGGGCCAGCCCGTCGGTGAAGGCGCGGCTGGGCTGGTGGCACGAGGCGCACGAGCGGCCCCCGCCGCCGCTCAGCACGGGGTCGTGGAAGAGCGCCCGCCCGAGCGCTACCTTGGCCGGGTTGCTAAACCACTGCTGGTTGCCGGTATAAAAATCGGGGTTGAACGCGCCCGTATCAAACAGCGTGGCCGCGTCGGGCCGCAGCGCCCGCAGCTCGCCCGGAAATGGCGCGATATTCAATTGCTTTTGCAAAGCCAGGAGGTTCCGCCCCAGTGAGTTGGCCTGGTCGCGAATAAACGCCAGCCGGTCGAACGCCGCAAAATCGGGCTGCCGGCGCAAGGCCGCGCGGGCGGCTGCCAGCCGGGCCGGGGCCGTAGGCGCGGCCGATTGGTTTGCCGCCGCGCCGGTCGGGGCATATAGTTGCAGCGGCGCTTCGAGCGCGGCCAGCGCGGCTTCGGCTTCGGGTAGAGTAGCAGTGGGGCACAGCGGCGTATCAAAGCCCGTGATGCCCAGCGCCACCACCCGAAATACCTGCTGCCGCAGGGCGTCGAAAACATGGGCATCGGTAAACTCCTGGTCGGCCCACGAAAGCTGGAGCGCGCGCACCTGCCGCCGCAGGCGCAAGGCCTGGCGGCGCAGCTCGGTGCGGCTGGCCGTGTCCTGGGCGGCCGGGGCGGGGCTGGGGTACAGCAGCGGCTCAATCACTTGCAAGCCCGCCGGCTCGAACATCTTGGTTTCTTCTACCTCGACCTCGGCTACCGGGGCACCATTGACCAGCCGGCTGGTAGCGGGCAAAAAATACTCGGCGAACGGCTCGACGCGCTTGTACGCCAGCCGGCAGCGCCGGAAAGCCAGCCGTAGCGAATCAATAGGTAGCGGCTGTGCGGCGGGCCGGCGGCTCAGTGGCAGTAGTTCTTTATCGATGAGGGCCAGCAGCTGCGCCAGGTCGCGGGCCACGGCGGCCTTCACCTGAGCGGGGCGCGAGTGAGCTTGCCGGGTGGTTTGGCCGGTGGCGGCGGGTGGGGGAGTGGTCTGCTCGTTGGGGGCGGGCGTGCAGTAGGTTAGCAGGCACGCTAGCAGCAGGATTAAGCTTACTAATTGAAAAATAAAGTGTTTCATAAAAGTCCTAAGCCGTAGCTGCTGCGGGTTGAGGCAGATGCCAGGCATCCCTACTATTGAAAAACATTCGGCAAGCTCAGCATGACAGTTAGTTAAGCTGGCCTACTTTCTGGATAGCTTCCTATAAAGCAGCACCCCCCGCCGAAGCCGGCGGAGGGTGCTGCAAAGGCCCTGCGACCTGAAACCCTACTTGGCTACGCCGCGCACGATGACGACCTGACCGCCCTCGCTGTTGGTGTTGGCGGTAGCGCCCGAGCCGTCGGCGTTGCGGAACTTGGCATCCTGCCAGGTGTGGGGGTGGATGTTGACCAGGAAGGTGTTAGGCGTGTTCACGAGGTCGCTGATGTCGTACATCGCGCCGTATTCCCAGGAGCTTTTCAGCTGCACGTTGCTGGGGTTGTACTTGGCGTTGAAGGTGGCATCGGTGCGGCGGTGGTCCATTTCGAGCATGGCCTTGGCGCGCTGGGTGGGGCTGTTGATGGCCCACTGCCAGATGCGGCCGTCGTGGTTGTTGGCCGCGTAAAACGAGTCGCCGTCTTCCTGAATGTACACGTAGTTGTCGGTCACGCAGAGGTTGTCCGGGTTCACGATGTAGTTGCCGGGGTCGGTAGCGCCATCCACGGCTACTTCCAGCTTGGCCGCGCCCACGGGGTCGGTGGCGTTCAGGTTCAGCTTATACACGCGGCCCCACATGGTTTTGCCGGCCACGGGCGTCACCTTGTCCGAAGCGCTCACGCCGGTGGCCGTGAAGTAGATTTCGCGGTTATTGGCGGCGCTGCCCTTGCGGTAGTCGAGGTCTTCGACGCGGGCCAGCTGCAAGGCATTGTTGCTCACCGAGAAGGCGGCGATTTGGGTGCCCGTCATGGTCGTCACGTTGGGCACTTCCACCCACTGCACGTCGTAGCTGGTGCCGGCGCTCATGTTGGTTTCGACGGGGTCGTTGTTCTGGCGCTTCAGCATGTACAGCTTGCCGTTGTCGAGGTCGCCGGGCGTGTTGCTCACGTACAGCAGCACCTGGCCGTTGGAGTCGTCTTCGCCGATGACGATAACCGTTTTGCCGGGGTAGGCCTGCTTGCTGAGGGGCACGGCGTTTTCCATGCTGGCCTTGCCCAGGGCGGGCTTGCGGCGGCTCGAATTGCTTTTGTTGGCCGTGCCCAGCGGGTCGAGGGCGTGTACCATGCTTTCCGAGCCGCTTTCGCCGGCCGTCAGGAAGGTAGGTATCGGGAAGCCGTGCTCTTCGGGCGTGGCCAGCGTGGCCGAGCACAGGCGGGTAGTGCCGCCGTTGTAGTCCAGGATGTACTCGCCGCGCACCGGCTTAAAGGTGCGGTCGAGGTACACGCGCGACACCGACTGCGCAATTTCGTGGTTGTTAATCAGTACGAAACCACCTTCCGAGGCCGGGTTTTTCAGCAGGCCGGCCCCGTCGGGCTGGGGCCCGAATACGAAGCTGGGCGACCCGGCCAGCACGTCGTCCGACGAAATCAGGGGTAGTATTTGCAGGCTCTCGAAGCCGGGCATGGTTTTCACCAGCGACGGCGTCACGGAGTGCGCCTTGAGCTCGACGGGGTTGCCGGGCTCGTTGTTGTCGTTGCCGCAGGCCGCCAGCAGGGGTAGCAGGCCGAGGGCCGCCAGACGCAGTGAGCGAAGCGAAGTAGAGTTGCTCATAAAATAAAAGCGAGAAAAAATGGGGTTATTACAGTCCCACAAAATTCTATGCCTCATATTACGCCAGTATGACCAGCTAATTATGAAAATTTGATTAAGAAATTTAGCAGGCGAAAGCCGCCAGGCACCAGCGAGGCTGCCGGCTTGGTGGATAAACCAGGCCGGTTAGCAGAAAAAATGCGGCCACTCGGTGCGATTGGCCGCATTTTCGCGTTTAAGGCAAATTGGCCGGGCGGTTACTTTTGCCCCTGACCCCTAATTACCTCTTCCTGATGCGTAAGATATTCTTTGGTTTTCTGCTGTTTCTGGTGGTGTTGGTGGCGGCGGCCGCGCTGGCCCCGTTCCTCTTCAAAGACAAGCTGCGGGCGCTGGCCGACAAGCAGATAGCCCAGCGCGTGCGCGCCAAGGTGCAGTATAACCCCGCCGACATCGACGTGACGCTGCTCAGCACGTTTCCCGATTTAGGGCTGGACATCAAGAACCTGCGCGTGATTGGCGTCGATTCCTTTAGCCGCGACACACTGGCCTACCTGCCGCGCCTGCGCGTGGGGCTGGACTTGATGAGCGTCATCAAGGGCCAGCAGATTGACATCAAGAGCGTGACCCTCGACCAGCCCGACATCGCGGTGAAGGTGCTGAAAAGCGGCCGGGCCAACTGGGATATTATGATTTCGGACTCGGCCGCCGCGGCCAAGGGCCAGGATACCAGCGCCGTAAACCTGGCCATTCAGGGCTGGAAAATCGACAACGGCCGCCTGCGCTACGACGACCGCAGCATCCCCTTCCGCATGGATGCGCGCGGCATCAGCCACACCGGCAAGGGCGACTTTGCGAAGAATATTTTCGACCTGACCTCGAACACCAAAATCGCCAAGCTCACGGCCAACTACGCGGGCGTGGACTACCTCACCGACAAGCAGGTAGAGGCCGACATTGCGATGGCGATGGACCTGGGTAAGAGCCTCTATACCTTCAAGGAAAACCAGGTGAAGCTGAATGACTTTCCGTTCAGCTTCGCGGGGGCCATCGGGCTGCCCAACGCTACAGACATTACCTACGACATCACCTTCAAGGCGCTGCAAACCGACTTTAAGAACATCCTGAGCCTGGTGCCGGGCGTGTTTAATGAGCAGTTTAAGGACGTGCAGGCCAGCGGGCAGGTCGCCTTTAATGGCTACTACAAGGGCGTGCAGAATAAGCTGCGGATGCCCGGCTACGGCGTGAATTTGACCGTGACCAACGCCCGCTTTCACTACCCGCAGCTGCCGCGCGAGGCCAAGAATATCAACGTAACGATGGTTGTCGATAACCCGTCGGGCTTTACCAACAACGTGAAAGTCAACGTGTCGAAGTTTCACCTCGACCTCGGCAACGACCCGGTGGATGGCAACGTGACCATCGACGGCCTGGAGCCCATGAAGGTGGACGGCCGCGTGAAAGCCAACGTGAACCTGGCCGAGGCGCTGAAGGTGTACCCGGTGGCCGGCATCAACATGCGCGGGCAGTTTTTCGTGGATGCCGTGGCCAAGGGCATCTACTCGAAAACCCAGATGCCGGTGGTGAACGCCGCCATCAAGATGACCAACGGCTACGTGAAATCAAACCAGTTTCCGGCCCCGATTGAAGACATTAACCTGAGCGGTACGGTAGTGAACAAGACCGGCCAAGTCAATGATACCTACGTGAATCTGCCGCAGTTTCACATGGTGCTGGAGGGCGAGCCGCTCGACGGCCGCCTCGCGGCGCACAACATCAACTCGCCCATTTTCGACGCCAATGTGAAGGGCACCGTGGACCTCACGAAGATGACCAAAATCTTCCCGCTCGAAGGCATGACCGTGACGGGCCGCGTGAGCGGCGACATCGCCGCCGCCGGCAACATGGCCGACGTGGAAGCCGGCCGCTACCAGAACGTGAAAGCCAGCGGCGCGGTGAAGGCCAGCAACATCACCTACAAAAGCAAGGACTTGCCGCAGGGCGTGAAAATCAGCAGTGCGGCGGGTACTTTCAACAACAACCAGATTACTATTCAGAGCCTGAACGGTACGGCTGGCTCGTCAGACTTCGCGGCCAATGGCGTCATTAGCAACTACCTGGGCTATCTCTTCACGCCCGGCCAGCCGTTGCGCGGCACCATGAACGTGACCTCGCACAACTTCAACGTGAATGAGTTTATGGTGGACCCGGTGAGTGAGAAGCCCACTGCCGGGGCCGTGAAGGCCGCTCCTGCCAAGGCCGATGGCGTGGTGCCGATTCCGAAGTTCTTCGACCTCGTGCTGAACAGCAAGGTCGATAACGTGACCTATGACAACCTGAAGCTGCAAAACGCTACCGGCACCGTGACGGTGAAAAACGAGGTGGCTTCGCTTCAACACCTCACTTTCAATACGCTGGGGGCTACCTTCGGCACTACGGGTAGCTACAACACGCAAGACCTGGCGCACCCCAAGTTTGATTTGGGGCTGGACATCAAGCAGCTCGATTTCCAGAAGGCGTTCGGCGCGTTCAACACGGTGAAGGCGCTGGTGCCGCTGGCTTCCACGGTGCAGGGCGTGTTCAATACCAAGTTTTCGGCCAGCGGGGAGATGGGCCAGGACATGCTGCCTAAGCTGAGCACCTTGAGCGGCAGCGGCTTGTTTGACATTGTGAAGGCGGCCGTGCTGCAATCGCCCACGCTAACCCAGATTGCCAGCCTCACGACCTTGCCCGAACTCAAAAACCTGCAAGTGCTGAACCGCGAGGTGAAGGCCCAAATCGTGAACGGCAACCTCGTGGTGCAGCCCTTCGACCTGACGGTGGGCGACGTGAAAATGACGCTCGGTGGCTCGAACAGCCTCAACGGCATCTTGTCGTACGTAGCCGCTATTAACGCGCCGACCGGCAAGCTGGGTAGCGCGGTGAGCAATAAGCTGACCCAACTGACGGGCGTGCAGAACATCCAGGGCACCGACCGCGTGACGCTGGGCCTCAACATCGGCGGTAACATGACGAGCCCGGTGGTGAAGCTGACCAGCGGCAGCCTCAAAGACCAGGGCAAGGCCATCGTGACCAACGTGGTGAAAACCAAGCTCACCAGCACCCTGCTCGACCTCGCCAACAAAAACCGCGCGAAAAACGACAGCACCCAAAAGGCGACCGCCATCACGCAGCAAAACGCGCAGGAGCAGCTAAACCTGGAGCTTGAGAAGCGCAAGCTGGAGGCGCGGGAAAAGGCCAAGCAAGCCATCGGCAAAGGGCTGAACAGCCTGTTTGGCGGCCCGCGCAAAACTACGCCGGCTACCACGCCCGCCCCGGCCGATAGCACAAAAAAACCTTAATCGGCAAGCTGCCCTAGCTGCTACAAAAAGCAGGCTGCCCGTAGGGGCAGCCTGCTTTTTGCTTATATGTCCCTATGCAAATGCGCAGGAATGGCGGCGTTTTTAGGGCCTCAAAATGCGCGCCAATTCGAATTTATACCCGATATTTGTGATTGTTCATCTAATCTTCATGTTCGTAAAAGCTCAGCGTCAGCCTTTGCTGCGGCGGTTACGTACAGGCCCTTCAGTTTACTAGCTAACTTATTTTTTTATGGCCCATCACGCCACGGCCGGCTTGCCGCCACCCACCCCTTGGCAACGCCTCACCCGCATGCTCGACACCGAGCGCGAAACGATTCGCTACATCATTTTCTACGCTACCCTCACGGGCCTCATCAGCTTGTCGCTGCCGCTGGGCACGCAGGCGGTGTTCAACCTGGTTTCGACGGGGGCGGTGTTCAGCTCCACCTACATCTTGGTGGCGGTGGTAGTGGGCGGGGTGCTGCTGGGGGGCATCTTGCTGGTGGGCCAAATGACCTTGGTCGAGGCCATTGAGCAGCGCATTTTTGCCAAAGCGGCCATCGAATACGCCTACCGGCTGCCGCGCATCAAGCCCGAGGCCCTGCACGGCCTGGATGCCCGCGAGCTGGTCAACCGCTTTTTCGACATCCTGACCGTGCAGAAGGGCCTCACCAAGCTGCTGGTCGATGTGATGTTCGCGGTGCTCCAGATTTTGATGGGCGTGATTGTGCTGTCCTTCTATCACCCCATTTTTATCGGTTTCGGGCTGTTCACCATCTTGGCCTTGATTGGAGTGTATATGCTTAACTATCAGCGCGCCCTGCGCACGAGTATCGAAGAATCGGCTTACAAATACGAGCTGGTGGCCTGGCTCGAAGAAGTAGCTGGCCGCCTCGACGAGGTACGCGGCGACGACGCTGAGGAGCACAAAACCCTAGCCCGCGCCGACGAGCTGACCTCGGAGTACCTGCACGCCCGCAACTCGCACTTCCGCATTCTCAAGTCGTACTACGCCTACGGCATTGCGCTGCGCACCATCCTCACGGCGGGGCTGCTGATAGCGGGTACGCTCTTCGTGGTATCGCGCCAGATGACGCTGGGCCAGTTTGTAGCCGCCGAGGTACTTATCGTGATGATTAGCGGCTCGATAGAAAAGCTGATGACCAGCATCAACACCATCTTCGACGTGCTGACGGCGGTAGAAAAAGTGGCCGTCGTGACCGACCTGCCCATGGACGAGCACAAGAATTCCATTGCCTTCGAGAATGCTTAATATATCCAATCAAAGTGTTAGAGATGAGGTGTGGGAGCACGTGCCCCGGCAAACGCGCCCCGAGCTGCTGCGCACCTACGCCAGCCGCAAAATGGGCCGCGTGCTGCTGGTTATCGGCATCGCATTCCTGATTATCTTATTCTTACCCTGGCGCCAGACCATTGAGGGCTTTGGCACGCTCACGGCCCTCACGCCGCAAGACCGGCCCCAAAATATTCAGAACCAGATAGCCGGCCGCATCGAGCACTGGAACGTGCGCGAGGGCCAGCTCGTGCGCAAGGGCGATACGCTGCTGATGCTGTCGGAGGTAAAAGACGAGTACTTTGACCCCAACCTACCCCAGCGCCTGCGCGAGCAGCTGGCCGCCAAGCAGGGCAATGTGCTGGCCTACCAGGCCAAAATCGACGCGACCGACCAGCAGATTGCCGCCCTGCGCGCCACGCTGGAAGTGCAGCTCGAAGCCGCCGCCAACAAGGTAGAGCAGGCCCAGAACTACCTCAACAGCGACCGTGCCGACCTGGTGGCCATCACGCGCTTCTACGAAACGTCGCGCGCGCGGCTGCTGCGCTACGAGGAAGGCTATAAGAACGGCCTGTTCTCGCTCACCGACATCGAAACGCGCCGCCTCAAGCTGCAAGAGGATTTGGCCAAAGTAACCTCGCAGCGCAACAAGGTGAATACCAGCATCCAGAACCTGGCCAACGCTCGCATCGAGCTGGCTAACCTGCGCGCCAAGTACGGCCAGGATTTGGCCAAGGCCAACTCGGACCGTAGTACGGCCGTGGCCAACCGCGAAACCTACGAAGGCGAGGTAGCCGCCACCCGCAACAAAATCGCCAACGTGGCCGTGCGCCGCGACCTCTACATCGTGCGCGCGCCCCAAACGGGCTATATCGTGCGCGCCCTCAAGGCCGGTATCGGCGAGACTATCAAGGAGGGCGAAAGCATCGCTACGCTCCAGCCCGAATCACCGGCGCTGGCAGCCGAAATCTACGTGCGGGCTATGGATGTGCCGCTTATTCAGCGCGGGCGCACGGTGCGCTTGCAGTTCGAGGGCTTCCCGGCCATTCAGTTTTCGGGCTGGCCTTCGGCCGCCGTGGGCACCTTCGGCGGCGAGGTCACGGTGATTGACGTGGTGAACAGCCCCGGCGGCAAATACCGCCTGCTGGTGCGCCCCACCCAGCCCATGGCCGGCGACAAGCCCTGGCCCCGGCAGCTGCGCGTGGGCTCGGGCGTGCAGGGCTGGGTTATCCTGGATTCGGTGCCCGTGTGGTACGAAATCTGGCGGCAGCTCAATGGCTTCCCGCCCACTCTCAGCAAAGAGCCCGACGTAACCCCTACCAAAGCCGACTCCGGCAAGGAGAAAGCCAAATAGGTATGAAAACGCTTAGTATAAATAACTTAAAGCAGATGGCCCGGCTTGGCGCGGTGCGGCTGGTAGTGCTCCTGCTCGGGCTACTACTTGCCCGGCCTGCCCTAGCCCAGGACCCCGAGCTGCCGGCCCGGCGCTCGGGCATCGAGCGCGCCCCGCTCCAGACTTTGCAGCTCGATGAGATAAAGCCCGCCGACACGGCCAAAGTGTTTTCGCTGCAAGACCTGGCCGACCTTGTATTTGCCAACCATCCCATCGTGAAGCAGGCCGCGCTGCTCAGCGACGAGGCGCGCAGCCAGGTGGTGCAGGCGCGCGGCAGCTTTGACCCCAAGCTGGGTAGCGATTTTTACCGCAAGCAGTTCGGTGGCGTTGACTACTACAACAACTGGCACAACGAGCTGAAGGTACCCATCTGGCCGGGTGGCATTGACCTGAAAGCTAGCTACGACCGCTACGCTGGCACCTACGTAAATCCCGAAAACCGCACGCCAGTCAATGGCCTGGCGGGTGTGGGGTTGTCGGTGCCCATCGGGGCGGGCTTGTTTATTGACGCGCGGCGCAGCACCCTGCGCCAAGCCAAAGCGATGCAGGCCGCCGCCGAGGCCGACCGCGTGAAGCAGATAAACGAGGTGTGGCTGCAAGTCGCCAAGGACTACTGGAACTGGTACTACCAGTTTCAGCAAACCCAGCTCATCCGCGAGGGCGTGGCGCTGGCCAACCGGCGCTTCGAGGCCACCGCCCGCCGCGCCCAGATTGGTGACCAGGCGCCCATCGACTCGGTAGAGGCCCAGATAACCGTGCAGGACCGCCAAGTGCAAAGCGCCCAGCTGCTGGTAGAGCTGCAAAACGCCCGCTTGGTGCTCTCCAACCACCTTTGGAACAAAGACGGCCAACCCGTGGAGCTACCCGCCTACGCCGCCCCCCAAACGCCCGCCCGCGACACCGTGAGCCGCGCCGAGTACCAGCGCCTGGCCGAACAGGCCGCCGCCAACCACCCCACCTTGCTGAAGCTGAGCGCCAAAAACGTGCAGCTCGGCATTGAGGAACGCTACCGCCGCGAAATGCTCAAGCCCAAAATCAACGTGAGCGGCACGCTCATTACGCAGGGTAATTTTTACCAAAGCGAGGTGCCCAGCTACTACGGCCTGGGGCTGGACAACCACAAGGTGGCCGTCGATTTTGCCTTCCCGCTCTTTTTGCGCGCCGAGCGCGGCAAGCTGCAATACGCCCGCATTCAGCTCAAGGAAAACGCCTTGGAGCGCCAGCAGAGCCAGCGCACCATCGGCACGCAAGTAAACAGCGTGTACAACACGCTCAAAGCCTACGAGCAGCAGCTGCTGCTACAGGCCCAGACCATTAAAAATCAGCGCATCCTGCTGCTGGCCGAGATGGCCAAGTTCGAGCTGGGCGAGAGCACCATCTTCCTCATCAACGCTCGTGAAAGCAAGCTCATCGAACTGCGCATCAAGCAGGAAAGCATGCGCGCCAGCTACGAAAAGGCCCGCGCCGAGCTCTACTACTACGCCGGCACCAGGTCAATAAACGCCGAGTAGACCGCAGATTTGAACGGATTTTCAGGATTAAACGGATACGCCCGCTGCGCGGGCTGACTACTTAGGCGCAGGAGTGGCTTCGCCAACTCTCCACAAACAAAGAGGCTAGCCGAAGGCTGCCCTGCGCCCGAGTAGTCGGCCCGCGCAGCGGGCGTATCCGTTTAATCCGACAAATCCGTTTGAATCTGCGGTCTTAGTGCTGCGGCTGCACCTGCCCGCTCATCTCGCGGCAGTAGGTGATGAAGTCGGTGTTGACCGGCTCTAGGCCGCCCTCACGCATCTTAGTGGCTACTTGGCCACGGTGGTAGCTGGCGTGTACTACGCAGTGCGTCAGGATATCGCTCACCTGCGAGTCGAAGGCATCGCCCTGCGAGTTGCTGTATTGGATGTGGCGGTGCAGTTCGGGGTCGTCGGCGTTGGCGCACAGCTCGGCAAAGCGCTGCGAGGTTTGCGCGTGCCAGTGGTGCAGACCGGCCAGGTCGTGCTCCTGCCACACTTTCAGGGGGCTGGCCGTGCCCGAGAGGCGCGCAATCCAGATGGCCTGGGCATTGATAACGTGGCTGAAAATGTGCAGCGCGGCCGTGGGCAGCTCCTTGCCCGCGGCGGCCGATGAATCGAGGCGGCGCAGCAGCGTTTCGTTGGCCCACATGTTGAACACGCCGAGCTTTTCGATGGTATTTACCATGAGAGTTTTGAGTTTTGAGTTGGGAGTTTTGAGTTGGCAAACGCGGCTCTCGGGCCAAAGCTACTCTGCCCACGGTAGGCCTTGGGCGGCAGTCAACTCAAAACTCAAAACTTATAACTCAAAACTCCCTATCAGCGTGGGTCTTGCCACACCAATAGCTCATTGGTTTTGCGCTTGTCGAAGTTGGCACACTGGCCATCGCCCCGGCCCGTGAGGCCGCCTTCGGGGTGGCACAGCACCGCGCCCTTGGTATCGTACACGGTCGACTGCTGGTCGCAGCACGGGGCCGACTCATAGTAGACCGTTTGGCCGCCGTACTGGTAGCGCATGATGCGGATGACGGGATTGCGCTTGCGCTCGTTTAGGATGGTTTGAATGCGTTGGCGCAGCCACAGCGGCCGGGCAGTGCTGTCCACGCGCAGGTCGCGCTCGGGCACGGCGTCCACGGTGTTGGTGCTGGTAGGGGCGGGCGTGTCGGCGTCGCGCACAAAGCCCTCGGCGGGTGGGGTAGTGGGGGTGTTCACCACTACGTCTTGCTGGCAGGCGGCGAGCAGCAGGGCCAGGGCAGTAGCGAAAAAAGGAGTAGCGAAGGGGCGCATAGCGTAAAATAGTAGCGTGCCTGGGCTTACGCCAACCGCCCCGAATGGTTGAAAGGTGCGGTAAGCTTTAGCTTGCCGAAGAAAGGTGGCGTTAGCTATCAGCGACTTGCTGCCTGAAACGGCAAGCTAAAGCTTACCGCACAACTCCCACACCCGCGGCCCAAACACCAGCCCGCCCACCACCAGTGCGCCCAGCGCGGCCAGCAGCACGGCCCCGGCGGCCACGTCCTTGGCCTTGCCCGCCAGCGGGTGGTAGCCCGGTGACACGAGGTTGGTCAGCGTTTCGATGGCCGTGTTGAACAGCTCGGCCGCCCACACGCTGGCCACCGACAGCGCCACCAGCGCCCACTCGGTCGGGCTGATTTTAAAGTAGAAACCCAGCCCGATTACTACTACCGTGGCCGCCGCGTGCAGCTGCAAATGCACCTCAGAGCGCAACGCGGCCCCCACGCCGCGCAAGGCGTGCCCGAAGCTGGCGGCGCGGCGGCGCAGCAAACCCGGCCGCGCGGCGGGCGGCACGGGGTTGGGGGCGCGCTCGGGGCTAGCCACGGGCGTCGTACTCGGCAAAAACGGTGCGCCGCAGCTCGTCCCACTCGGGCCGCAGAATGCTGAAAATGACCGTGTCGCGCCGCAGGCCGCCCTGCGTGAGGCGGTGGCTGCGCAGCACGCCCTCCTCGGTAGCGCCCATGCGGCGCATGGCCTGCTGCGACTGGTGGTTGCGGCTGTCGGTTTCGAGCTCTACGCGCTCGCAGGCCAGTGCCCCGAAGGCGTGGCACAGCAGCAGGTGCTTGGCCGCCCGGTTGAGGCCCGTGCGCTGAAAATCGGTGCCCACCCAGGTGTAGCCGATGCTCAGGCTCTGGTTGGCCTCGCTCACGCTGTAGTAGCTGGTGCTGCCCGCCACTCGCCCCGTTTCGCGGTCGATAATCACGAACGGGTAGCGCAGGCCGGCCGCCCGCTCTTGCAGCGCCGCCGCGATGTAAGCGGCCAGGCTCACCGCATCGTCGGCCCGCGTGATGGTGTAGCGCCAGATAAACGGGTCGAATGCCACGGCTTTTAGCGCTTCAAAATCAGACGTTTCGAGCGGGCGCAGGCGCACCCGGCGGTTTTCGAGTACTACGTGCTGGGAAAAATCCATGGCGCAGGCGGTAAAGTGCAGGCTGCAAAGATGCGCCCGAAAGCCCCGGCCAGACAACGGCGTAAAAAACAACCCCGCCCGGCGCGGGGCCGGGCGGGGTTCTCGTATTTCAAAAATACTCGACTAGAAGGAGTAAGTATAACCGGGAATCTGCGGCTGCGGCAGTAGCCTCCAGACTTCATGGCCATTCTCATCAATGTATAAAAGCTCTGCCTCGCCGGGCTTGAAAACCGGCTGCGCTCGCTTCCGGGCCTCGCGCGTGGCTTGGCGCAGGTCGAGCTTCTTAGAATGCTTCGTGGAAGATTCTTTCATAGCGGCGAATGATTTCTTGGCGTACATGCGGATTCTGTGCGCTGTGTAGCGGCATAACGAATATACGGCTTTGCTCAGGAATCGTGATAATGCTGTAACGCTGTGGGTTGACTTTTTGCTCCAGCATGTATTTATACATCCGAAACCGCTTGGTATTCGCATCGCTCGTTTCATCAAGCATCGCCGCCGCAATGAAGCCGAAGCACGCCTGCGGGTCGTGCCGCAGCACCTCGGCCAGGATGGCCAGCACCGTGCCGCCGAGCTTGCCGGCCGCCTGCTGGTTGGTGCGCAGGCGGTAGCGGTTTATGTTGTTGACTTTGGCGTAAAAATCGGCCGTGTAGAGGTGGTTTTCATAGGCGTGAATCTCGACCAGGTACTTGCGCCGCGAGCTGGGCGAGTGCATGAAGAACTTGTAGATGTCAACCCAGCGCCAGCTTTCGCGTCCGGCCGTGGGGTTGCGGTTGCGCTGCACGCGGCGAAAGGGCAGGATGGTATTGAACATCGTAATACAAAAATGTCATTGCGAGCGTAGCGCTGCAATCGCACCCGAACAGCTCGGCCGAACAGGTGCGATTGCTTCGCTGCGCTCGCAATGACAAACGCGCGATTTATAGCGACTTACTTCACCTCGCCGACCATGTCCTCGGGCTTCAGCCACTGGTCAAACTCCTCGGGGGTGAGGTAGCCGAGCTGCACGGCGGTTTCCTTCAGGGTCGAGTGGTTTTTGTGGGCCGTTTGGGCTATTTCAGCGGCTTTGTAGTAGCCGATGTGCGGGTTAAGGGCCGTTACCAGCATCAGGCTGCTATCGACGTGCTTCTTGATGTTGGGCAGGATGGGCTCGATGCCCACGGCGCACTTGTCGTTGAAGGCCACGCACACGTCGCCGATGAGGCGGGCCGAGTGCAGGAAGTTGTAAATCATGACGGGCTTGAACACGTTGAGCTCGAAGTGGCCCAGCGAGCCGCCCACCGTGATGGCCACGTCGTTGCCCATCACCTGGGCCGACACCATCGTCATGGCCTCGCACTGCGTGGGGTTCACCTTGCCCGGCATGATGCTGCTGCCCGGCTCGTTATCGGGGATGTGCAGCTCGCCGATGCCCGCGCGCGGGCCGCTGCTCAGCATCCGAATGTCGTTGGCGATTTTCATTAAGCTCACGGCCACCGTCTTGAGGGCGCCGTGGGCTTCCACGATGGCATCGTGGGCGGCCAGGGCCTCAAACTTGTTTTCGGCCGTGACGAAGGGCAGGCCGGTGAGCTCGGCAATGTACCTGGCTACGTTCTCGGAGTAGCCGGCGGGCGTGTTGATGCCGGTGCCCACGGCGGTGCCGCCCAGCGCCAGCTCGCTCAGGTGCGGCAGCGTGTTTTTGATGGCGCGCAGGCCGTGGTCGAGCTGACTCACGTAGCCCGAAAACTCCTGGCCCAGCGTCAGCGGCGTGGCATCCATGAAGTGAGTGCGGCCGATTTTGACGATGTGCTTGAACTCTTCCGACTTCTTTTTCAGCGTGTCGCGCAGCTTCTCGATGCCTGGTACAGTGGTTTCTACCAGGATTTTGTAGGCCGCGATGTGCATGGCCGTCGGGAAGGTATCGTTCGAGCTCTGCGACTTGTTTACGTCGTCGTTGGGGGCCAAGAATTTCTTCTCGTCGCTCAGCTGGCCGCCGTGCAGCACGTGGCCGCGGTAGGCGATTACCTCGTTCACGTTCATGTTGCTCTGCGTGCCCGAGCCCGTTTGCCACACCACCAGCGGGAAGGCGTCGGCGAGCTTGCCTTCCAAAATCTCGTCGGCTACCTGCCCGATGAGCTCGGCCTTCTCGGCGTCGAGCACACCCGCGTCGCGGTTGGTGAGGGCGGCGGCTTTCTTCAGGTAGGCGAAGGCTTTGATTATTTCCTTCGGCATCTTGTTGATGTCCTGCGCAATGGGGAAGTTCTCGATGCTGCGCTGGGTTTGGGCGCCCCAGTAGGCGTCGGCGGGCACTTGCACCTGGCCCATGGTGTCTTTTTCGGTGCGGAAGCTCATTTTGGTGAGGAGATAAGGAGGTGAGAAAGTGAGGCGATGATAAGGTAAAAAGAGGCAGAGCCAGCGCGGCTAGGTCTCTTGGCACCAGCGCAAAAGTAAGGCTTGCGCCGAGTGGCAGGCAGCCATAATTGGCCCCGGCCCGTAAGCCTGCTCATTTCCTCGCCTCACTAGTTCCTTACCCCCGATGAACCAACCTACCCCCGACCCCCACACCGAGCCGCCCGTACCCGTGCAAGGCGACGGCGTGCCCGACTATAGCCATGTCGAAGTAAAAACTGAATCGGAGTTGCCCACCCCCGACAAAGCCGGCGGCAGTGCCACCGAGCCCGAAAGCGGCGGCGGCTACAGCGGCTAATCCACCCGAAACCTGGCTTCAGAAGGTAGGTTTCGGGCTTCGGAAGCTTGAAACCTACCCTTCGAAGCCAGGTTTCGGACTTCAAAGCCTCGAAACCCACCCTCCGAAGTACAAAACCTACCTTCGGAGGGTAGGTTTCGGACTTCAAAGCCTCGAAACCCACCTTCCGAGGTGCAAAACCTACCTTCGGAGGGTAGGTTTCGTACCTCAAGGCCTCCAAACCCACCTTCCGAAGGTAGGTTTGGAGGCTTTTTGTTTAGGCAGAATACAAGCTGGCCTACCGGGCCGCGCATTTCAAAACGGCACCGCGACATCAACTTCCAGCGGGGCGCGCTTGCCGCCGCTGATGCCCGGCACCCAGCCCGGCCCGTCGCACACCAGGCGTTGGGCCTCTTCGTCATAGTCTTCGCGCAGGCCGCGTAGTACCTTGGTTTGCTGAATCTTGCCATCGGCCCCGATGGTGAGGCGCAGCTGCACCGTGCCAGAGAGCGAGCGCTCGCCCCCTTCGGGCCTGAACTCGGCCGCCTCGCGGCGCAGCTTGTCGCGCAGGGCCGCGTAGCCGCCCGCCGGGGCCGGGGCCAGCCGGGGTGCGGCGGGCATCTTGGCCAGAGGCGCGGCGTAGAATTCGGCCTGCTTTTTCGTGGCTATACCCGCCACGCGGCCCGATAGCCTAACAGAATCGACAGGCCGCAGGACAGGTGCGGACACGCTATCCGGCGGCGCATTGGTGATGGACGCTACTTCGGTGACTAGAGTGCGTGGGGCGGTTGTGTCGGGGGTGATAGCCGTCGAAGGAACTGGGGCGCGAAAAGGCGCGCCGCTGGTCGCCGCCATTGCGCGCTGAAGGTGGGCGGGTGGGCTGCTAGCCAATGGCTTAGTCGCCGGGGTAGCAGTAGAAGCGGGCGCGTTGGCAACTGGCGGCGGCACGGGAGGAGCCGGCGTGGCGGCGGGCGGAGTAGTAGCGGGCAGCTTCGAAACGACATCGACTGCTACGTCAGTGGCCTCGGTGGCGAGGTGGCGCTGCTGCCAGGCCCACCAGCCGCCCGCCACCAGCCCCAGCAGCAAGGCGGCGGCGGCGGCTAGCTGCGGTATCAGCCAGCGGTTGCGCCGGGCCTCGCGCTCGTGGCGGGCGGGGGCAGTCTGGGCCTGCACGCGCTGGCGCAGGCGCTGCTGTAGCTGGGCCAGGGCCTGGTCGGTGGTGGCGGGGGGCGTTTGCTGCAAGCCGGCCAGGATGTCGGCGCAGCGCGGGCAGGCCAGCGTGTGGGCCTCTACGCGGTGCTGGGCGGCTGGGGCCAGCGTGCCCGCCGCATACTGGCGCAGCAGCGACGCCGGCAGGTGCGGGCCGGGCGGGGCAGTAGCGTTCAGCAGCGGGTTGGTGGGCAGCATTTCGGTGAGTTAAAAGTTCTGAGTGTTGAGTCTTGAGTTGAGTCGGAAGAATAAACCACTTGTCATTGCGAGCCCAGCGAAGCCATCGCATCAGGGCGGGTACCTGAGCGGTGCGGCCGAATAGGTGCGATGGTTTCGCTGGGCTCGCAATGACAAGTGGTTTTGCTACTCCTCATTGTTTATTCTCAATTCTTTGTGCATCGTGCGCTTCAACATGCGGCGGCCGTTTTGCAAATGGCTTTTCACCAAATTCAGCGCCAGGCCGGTGGCAGCAACAATTTCCTGATACGATTTTTCTTCCAGATAAAACAGCTCCAGGCAGCGGCGTTGCTCGGGTGGCAGCTGGGTCAGGGCCAGTTCCAGGGCTTGGAGGTCGGCCTCGTGTTGCCGGGTTTCCTCGGCTTCGGCGGCGGCATCGGGTAGATGCCGGGCGGCGGCGGTTTCCACATCGGCGGCGTCGGGCAGCAGCAGCAGGGGGCCGCCGCTGGCCGTGCCGCGCTGCCGGGCGCGCAGCTCCATGAGGCAGTAATTGCGGGCCGTGGCGTAGAGCCAGGCCCCGAAGTTGTCGGGTGCGTGGGTGCGCAGCTTCGCTACCAGGTGCTCGAAGAGCTGCATGGCCGCGTCCTGGGCGTCCTCGTCGGGCGGGGCCAGGTAGCGGCGGCACACCGCAAACACCTCGGGCAAGTGCCGCTCGTAGAGCACGCCCAGGTCGGCCACGTCGCCGCCCTGGCGGTAGCGCGCCAGCACCTCCTGGTCGGAGAGGGCTAGGGACGGGACGACGGTGGCGCGGCGGCGAAACAACACGGCGGCAAGGTACGGGTGGGCGCGAACACCCGCCCCTGCCAAGGGCAGGATGCCGCCTGCACCCGGAATGCACACGGCCCGATAAAAAAAGAGCATCGACCTGCTTGCAGGTCGATGCTCTTGGCAATCACAGCAACTGGCCTTGGCTTGCGCAGGCCCGCCGCTGGTAGAAAATTACTGCTTGGCGGCTGCTTTCATGTTCTCTTTAGTTTGCTCGGCCGATTTGGCGGCGGCGTCGCCCATGGCGTCCATTTTGCGGCCAGCGGCGTCCATTTTGGCATCCATTTTAGCGCCGGCTTCTTCGGCGTTGGCTTTGGCCTTGTCGGCAGCGGCGTCCATTTTGTCACCGGCTTTCTCCATGGCGTTGTCCATCTTATCGCCAGCGGCTTCCATTTTGTCGCCGGCTTTGTCAGCGGCGTTTTCCATTTTGTCGCCTACTTGCTCGGCGCTGGGGGTAGTTACCTCGGTAGTGGTGCTGCCGTCGGCGTTTTTGGTGGTGTCGGTCGAGCAGGCGCCGAGGCCGAGGCTGAGGGTAGCGGCGGCGAGCAGAGTTTTAAGCGAAGTAGTCATAAGAGAAAGGGGGTTGGGAAAGTGAAATTGTGCGGCTTAATGAAGGCTTCCTGTAAAAGGTAACCTTCGCCTGCGCCCGGGCTCACCAACTTTTTTTGACCAGCGCAAGTATAGCCGGGCTATACCCCGATTTGCTTTTTCTTGTTCTCATGGATTCCACTGCCTCTACCCCGCACACTCCCCCCGCCCGTACCGAGCCGCTGCACATCAGCGACGAGCAAAGCACGGCCCTGCTCACCGATACCCTGGGCCTGCTCGGCGAGGGCTTGCCCAACTCTGACGGGGCCAGCGGCCTGCACGAGCTGGAGCGCTGGGAAGTGGTACTCGAAGCCAGCGACCGCCCCGGCCTGGCCAAAGTATGCCAGGAAGTGAAGCTGCTGCGCCAGCGCCTCGAAGCGCCGGACGCCCAGGCTCACGAAATCGCCGAAATTCTGGCCAGCCTCGGGGCCGAAACCCAGAAGGTGAGCGAAGAAGCGGCCAACGGCTACTCCGATTCGCTGCATAAGCTCAGCCGCCTGCTCATCAAAGCCAGTAACCTGCTTTCGCGCTAGCTGTTAGGGTAGGCGAGCGGGCGGGCATTTGAGGAGGGCAGCGGCGTGGCATCGGCTACCGGCAATTACCTCTCAAGCGCCCGCCTGCTCGCATACCCTACTTTTGCGCCAGCCATGATTACCCTCTACGACCCTTTCGAGGGTATGCAATTCGGCCCCGGCCGCTGCTTTCTCACCGGCCAGCCCGTAGGCCCCGATGATACCATTCCGGTGTTTGCCGAGTGGCTGCAAGCTGCTTACGGCCTGGCCGAGCGCCCTATCTACCTGCTCGACCAGAGCCAGACCACCTACGCCGAACTGCGCCTGCCGCTGGCCCCGGCGCTGCGCCCGCGCCTCGACGCGCTGGAAGCCGAAGTGCAGCAGGCGGCCCTGGCCGGCCCCGCCGCGCTGCGCGCATTGCCGCCTGCCCGCCTGTGGCAGTGGGTAGCCAAGATGTTCTATGGCATTTTTACCGCCGAGCTGGTGCAGCAGCAGCAGCCGCTCATCAAGCCCCAGTACCCGCTGGCCGAGAATGCGCAGCTACTGCAAAAATTCCGGCCCTTCGTGCAGCTCTTGCAGGGCTTGCGCGTGCCCACCGACTACGCCGACTTCGTACCCGGTTCGGTGTTCGTGCTTGAGGTGGATGAGCATTGCGAAGCGCCGGTTTTTGAATACGATGACGACCTGAATACGCTGGTGTTCAGCATTAAAATGGGTAATGCCGTAGTCGTGGCCACGCTCATCGACATTGGCTTTATCGGCCAAGCCATGCGCCAGGTGTCCGCCGATGCCCAGCGCCCGCTGCACCCGGCGCAGGCAGCCGAGTTCAAGGCCCGCGCCTACTACGCGGCCTACTTGCTGGCGGCCGTGCCCGACATCTACCCGCGCCGGCCCGGCCCCCTCGACCCGCCCGGCACCGAACTGGTGCTCGACGCGCTGGTGGATGACGTAACGGCCACCATCTTCAACCCCTGGGAAAACCTGGCTTACGGCCACGTACTCACCGGCCTGTGGGCGCGCTGGGGCCTCACCGAGGAGGTTATTCTGCGCAATCCCTTCCAGCCCTTAAGCTTGCTCTACGATGCCGTGGGCCAGCCCCAGCCCGCCGAGGCCGCCGCCGAGCAGCTGGCTGTATTGGCCTACAGCTGATGTAAAACGGAGTGGCACTCCGTTTCTGCGCTCGGACGCACCCAAACGCGAAACGGAGTGCCACTCCGTTTTACATGAACCTCAACCGAACGGCCGCCCCCCGCCGCCCGTATGCCAAACCCCGGCCCGCCAACGGCCGGGGTTTTCTTTTTCCTATTTCCCTGCTTCTATGTCTTCTTTCTTCGCGAAAGCCACCGCGCCCGTGGCCGCCGGCCTGCTGCTAGCCGCCTGCAACGGCAACGACGCCACTACCAACCAGGCGCGCGGCACCATGCCCGCCGACTCGACCGCCGCCCACGTGCCGGCCCTCGCGCCCGCCAACTCGCCGCTCACCCTCGTGGCCGAAATCAACGCCCCCCAAGTCACCGGCGTAGCCGTGGCACCAGGCGATAAAGTCTTCGCCTTTTCGCCGCGTTGGGACTACAACCCCACCTTCCCGGTGGCGCTCGTGACCGGCAAAAATACCCTCGCCGCCTACCCCGATGCAAGCTGGTGCCAGTGGAACGACTCGCTGCGCAACGAGCCCCAGAAACACTGGATTTGCCCGCAGGCTGGCTACGTCGATACTAGAGGCCACCTTTGGATAGTAGACCCCGCTTCGCCCGGCCTCAAGTACACCGTGCCCGGCGGCCCCAAGCTGGTTGAAACCGACCCTGCCACCAGCACCGTCGTCCGTACCATCCTCATCCCCGAAAGCGTGGCCCCGCGCAAGTCGTACCTCAACGACGTGCGGATTGACTTGCAAAACCAGTACGCCTATATGACCGAGTCGGGCACTGGCGCGCTGGTAGTCGTGGACCTCAAAACCGGCACTTCGCGCGCCCTGCTCAAGCAGCAGCCCTCCACGCTGCCTACCCCCGGCTTCGTAACAAAGGCCCAAGGCCATGCCCTTATCGGGCCTGATGGCAAGCCCGGCTCATTTAAGGCTGATGGCATCGCACTTAGCACTGATAATCAATATCTGTACTACCGGGCGCTGTCGGGCCACGCGCTCTACCGCATCAAAACCGACGTGCTTCGCAACCCCGCCCTGAGTGCCGCCCAGGTGAATGCTGCGCCCGAAAGGCTGCCCGACGCGCCCGCCTGCGATGGCATGGAAATAGACAGCAAGGGCAACCTCTACCTTACGGCCTTCGAAACTGGGGCCATCCTGCGCCGCGCGCCTGACGGCAAAACCGAAATGCTAGTGCAGGAAGCGCGCCTGCAATGGCCCGATACCTTCGCCTGGGCCCCCGATGGCAAGAGCCTGTATTTTACCGTATCGGAGCTCGACCTGACGCCCAACTGGAACAAGGGCGTGGCCCCTGCTCACGAGCCGTTTCGCATCTTCAAGATGGCCGCTACCAAGTAGCACGCCAACTGATTAATTACCCCGCCGTGGTGGCCCGCAGGGTACCCGGCGGGGTTTTTTGGGTAAAAAGCAATCGCGAAAGTCAGCTTTTTACGTTAGCTTGGCAGTGTTTTCTGCGTATAAAGCAATAGTTAATAAAAGTATTTGGTTGAAGAACAGGCTTATTTGTGCAACCGCATACAGGTTTCTGATTTGAAATCAGGTAGTTTATTTTTGCGTCGCTTCCCGTAGCTTTTCAATTCCCACACTCCTAATGGATACTTACTCCTACATCGCCAACGCTGACGTGGCGGCCATTGAAACGCTGTACCAAGCGTACCAGCAGAACCCCGAGTCAGTTGATTATGGCTGGCGTAAGTTTTTTGAAGGCTACGACTTCTCGCAGCAGTTTCCAGAAGGTGCGTCGGTAGTGCCCGGTACCGAAGGAGGTAAGACTGGCAATGGTGCCCCGGCTGCCAAGCCCGCCCCGGCCCCCGGCCCCTTGCCCCAGCCCGATGGCTACGGTGTGCTGAACACCAGCGCTTCGACCAACGACGCCCCCGGCCTGGCCACGGGTGCCGTAGCCAGCGACAAGGAAACGGCCGTGCGCAACCTCATCCACGCCTTCCGCAGCCGCGGCCACCTGCGCGCCAAAACCAACCCGGTGCGCGAGCGCAAAGACCGCCAGGCCCGCCTCAGCCTCACCGATTTTGGCCTGAGCGAGGCCGACCTCGATACCAAATTCCGCCAGGGCGAAGAGCTGGGCCTCAACCCGGGTGCGACGCTGCGCGAAATCGTGGCGGCGCTCACCAGCATCTACGCCGGCACGGTGGGCTTCGAGTTCACCTACATCCGCGACCCCCAGATTCTGGACTGGTTTCAGCAGAAAGCCGAGCACGGCGCGCTGGCCTTCAACCCCGATGTAGAGTACAAAAAGCGCATTCTGAAGAAGCTGAACGAGGCGGTAGTTTTCGAGAACTTCTTGCACACCAAGTTCTTGGGGCAGAAGCGCTTCTCGCTGGAAGGTGGCGAAACGACCATTCCGGCCCTCGACGCCATCATCAACCGCGCCGCCGAGCTGGGGGTGAAGGAAGTAATGATTGGCATGGCGCACCGGGGCCGCCTCAACGTGCTGGCCAACATCATGGGCAAGACCTATGAGCAGATTTTCAGCGAGTTTGAGGGTACGGCCACGCCCGACCTCACGATGGGCGACGGCGACGTGAAGTACCACATGGGCTACTCGTCGGAGGTGGAGGCCCTCAACGGCCAGCGCGTCAACCTGAAGCTGGCCCCCAACCCCTCGCACCTGGAGGCGGTGAACCCGGTGGTAGAAGGCTTCGTGCGGGCTAAAATCGAGCACCAGTACGGCGGCGACTACCACCAGATTCTGCCCATTCTCATCCACGGCGATGCGGCGCTGGCCGGCCAGGGCATCGGCTACGAGGTGACGCAGATGTCGCAGCTCGAGGGCTACAAGACGGGCGGCACGATTCACTTCGTGATTAACAACCAGGTAGGCTTTACCACTGATTTTGAAGATGCTCGCTCATCTATCTACAGCACCGACCTGGCCAAGATTATCGACGCGCCAGTAATCCACGTCAACGGCGATGACCCCGAGGCGGTGGTGTTTGCGGTGCGCCTAGCGGCCGAGTACCGCCAGCAGTTCCACGCCGATATCTTCATCGACATGGTGTGCTACCGCCGCCACGGCCACAACGAGTCGGACGAGCCCAAGTTCACCCAGCCCACGCTCTACAACGTCATCTCGAAGCACCCCAACCCGCGCGAGGTGTACAACGCCTCGCTCGTGAAGCGCGGCGACGTGGATGCCAAGCTGGCCGAGCAGATGGACAAGGAGTTCCGCGACATGTTGCAAGCCCGCCTCGACCAGGTGAAGCAGCAGCCGCTACCTTATAAGTACCAGGCGCTCGAAAACGAGTGGCGCACCCTGCGCCGCAGCACCAACGAAGACTTCGACCAGTCGCCTGAAACCGGCATCAGCGAGGAAATCGTGGAGCGCGTGGCCAAGGCCCTGACGACCATCCCCGAGAATTTCCGGCCCATCAAGCAGATTGATAACCTGCTGAAGGAGCGCCGCAAGATGTTCTACGAAACCCGCACCCTCAACTGGGCCGCCGGCGAACTACTGGCCTACGGCTCGCTGATGAGCGAAAACCACACGGTGCGCGTGAGCGGCCAGGACGTGCAACGCGGCACGTTCTCGCACCGCCACGCGGTACTGCACGACGCCGAAACGTCGGCCCCGTACAACTCGCTCAACCATCTGGAGGGCGAGCACCAGCCGCTGAACATCTACAACTCGCTACTGAGCGAGTACGCCGTCCTAGGCTTCGAATTTGGCTACGCCATGGCCAACCCCACGGCGCTCGTGATTTGGGAAGCACAGTTTGGTGACTTTGCCAATGGCGCGCAGACCATGATTGACCAGTTCGTGGTGAGCTCCGAGAGCAAGTGGCAGCGCATGAACGGCGTGGTGATGCAGCTGCCCCACGGTTACGAAGGCCAGGGCCCCGAGCACTCCAACGCCCGCCCCGAGCGCTTCCTGCAGCTGGCCGCTGAGAACAACATCATCGTGGCCAACATCACGACCCCGGCCAACTTCTTCCACGCCCTGCGCCGGCAGCTCACCTGGAGCTTCCGCAAGCCGCTGGTGGTGATGTCGCCCAAGTCGATGCTGCGCAACCCGCTCTGCGTGTCGCCGGTGGAAGACTTCACGAGTGGCCGCTTCCAGGAAGTGCTGGGCGACAGCTTCGCCGAGGCCAGCCAGGTAGAGAAAGTACTGCTGTGCTCGGGCAAGGTGTACTACGACCTGCTCGACGAGCAGCAGAAGTCCGACCGCAAGGACGTAGCCCTCGTGCGCCTGGAGCAACTGCACCCCTTCCCCAAAAAGCAGCTCGACGTGGAATTGGCCAAGTACCCCGGCGCCAAAATCTACTGGGTGCAGGAAGAGCCCGAAAACATGGGCTACTGGAACTACCTGCTGCGCTTCATGCGCCGCGAGCTCGAAGACGTGGTGGCCCGCAAGCCCTCGGCTTCGCCCGCTACCGGCTACAACAAGGTGCACGTAAAGGAGCAAAAGGAAATTGTGGCCCGCGCCTTTGGCGAGCGCCGCGAGGAAGTTGCCAGCGAGCAGATTGAGGAAACCGCCGAAATCGCCAAAAAGCAAGACTAGCCGCTCGTTCTCACGCCAGCCGCCGGGCCGTTTACCATAGCATAAACGGCCCGGCTATTTCTCCCTCTTTTATTTATCAGCAGCCGGCCGGGCGTGTTTCCGCGCCGTTACTTTGCCCGCCAACCCTCTGCCATTCTCCCATGCCCACCGAAATTAAAATTCCCGCCGTCGGCGAATCCATTACCGAAGTCACCATTGCCAAGTGGCTCAAGAAAGACGGCGAGGCCGTGAAGCGCGACGAAGTAATCGCCGAGCTTGAATCGGACAAGGCCACGTTCGAGCTGCCCGCCGAAGCCGACGGCACCCTCAAAATCTTGGTAGCCGAAGGCGAAACCATTGGTATCGGCACGGCCATCGCTCAGCTCGACGGCGATGGTGCCAGCACCGCCCCTGCCGCCGGTGCCCCCACCGCCTCGGCCGACCCGGTATCGCAGGGCGAGCAAAACCCCCAGGCCAGCGACCTCGGTGGCTACGGCGGCACGCCGGCTGGCCAGCCCGCCGGCGACCCCGCTACCCCCGGCGCGCCCGCTCCGGCCGCCGGTGGGGGAGTGGTTGAAATGAAAATCCCCGCCGTGGGCGAGTCCATCACCGAAGTGACGGTGGCCAAGTGGCTCAAGCCCGACGGGGCCCAGGTGAGCCGCGATGAGGTGATTGCCGAGCTCGAATCGGACAAGGCCACGTTTGAGCTGCCCGCCGAAGGCAACGGCACCCTGCGCCACGCGGTGAAAGAAGGCGAAACCATCGGTATCGGCGCGCTCATTGCGCGTATCGAAGGCGGTAGCGGCGCTCCGGCTCCGGTTGCCAGCACTCCCGCTGCCCCCGCCGCGCAGCCGGCCAGCGGTGGCGCTGCCACCTACGCCAGCGGCGTGCCCTCGCCAGCCGCCGGCAAAATCCTGGGTGAAAAAGGCATCAACCCCGCCGACGTAGCCGGCTCGGGCCGCGATGGCCGCATCACCAAGGAAGATGCCCAGAACGCCCAGGCCAAGCCCGCCGCCCCGGCTCCGGCCGCTAAGCCGGCGGCTGCGGCTCCCGCCAGCGCCGCCCCGGCAGCCCCGGCCGGCGAGCGTGGCCAGCGCCGCGAGCGCATGAGCAACCTGCGCAAGACGGTAGCCCGCCGCCTCGTGACGGTGAAAAACGAGACGGCCATGCTCACCACCTTCAACGAGGTGAACATGCAGCCCATCATGGACCTGCGCTCCAAGTTCAAAGACAAGTTCAAGGAGAAAAACGGCGTGAACCTGGGCTTTATGTCCTTCTTCACCAAGGCCGTGTGCGTGGCCCTGCAAGAGTGGCCCGCCGTAAACGCCTACATCGACGGCGACAGCATCGTGTACTCCGACTTCTGCGACATCAGCATCGCCGTATCGGCTCCGAAAGGCCTGGTAGTGCCGGTGATTCGCAACGCCGAGAAGCTGAGCTTCGATGGTGTGGAGAAGGAAGTGGTTCGCTTGGCTGGCCTGGCCCGCGACAACAAGCTCACCATCGAGCAGATGACGGGCGGCACGTTCACCATCACCAACGGTGGCATCTTCGGCTCGATGCTGAGCACGCCCATCATCAACGCGCCGCAGTCGGCCATTCTGGGCATGCACAACATCATTCAGCGCCCTGTGGCCGAGAACGGCCAGGTGGTTATCCGCCCCATGATGTACCTCGCCCTGAGCTACGACCACCGCATCATCGACGGCCGCGAATCGGTGTCGTTCCTAGTGCGTGTGAAGGAACTGCTCGAAGACCCGACCCGCCTGCTATTGGGTGTATAGTAGATTAAGTTGGCTTTTGGAAAGGTCTGTGCTCCCCGGAGTGCAGACCTTTTCTCTTTTTTGTCGAGGAAAAACGCTGATAATCTGTGGTAAATAAGCAGGCGGTTTCGTGAAATACGTAATCCAAGGCTTGCACTTTTTCGTAAGTATAGTAATTTTGGTAGGTTCGCTATATACCCTTACGCTACTGAATGTTACGCTTCACCAACCCCCAATGTCAGTCGTGCCCCCATCGCAGCAATCCGCTGATGGGCTGCTGCACGCTAGATGAACTGGAGTTTGTTGCCGCCAACAAAGTGACGCAACACTACCAGAAAGGCCAGGTAATTTACCAGGAGGGTAGCCCAGCCATGGGGCTCTACTGCGTGTACCAGGGCAAGATAAAGCTCTCGAAGGCCGGGGGCGACCACAAAGAGCAGATAGTGCAGCTCTACCGCGAGGGCGATGTGCTGGGCTACCGGGCGCTACTGGCCGGCACGCGCTATACCTCGTCGGCCGTGGCTCTCGAAGACTGCGTGGTGTGCCTGGTACCCCGGCCCGACTTTCTGCGGCTGGTGCAGGCCAACGCGCAGTTTTCCACGGCCCTCATGCAACTGCTGGCCCGCTCGCTGGGCCGGGCCGAAGAGCACATGCTGCACCTGGCCTACAAGCCCGTGCGCGAGCGCTTGGCTGGCGCGCTGCTGTTTGTGATGCAGACCTTCCGGCGCGAGGGCGAAGAGCTGCCCTTCCGCATCGCGCTGGGCCGCGAAGACCTGGCCGCGCTGGTGGGCACAGCCAAAGAAACCGTGAGCCGGCTACTCTCCGAGCTAAAGGAAGCGGGCATTATTGCCACGCGGGGCAGCCAGATTACCATCCTCAAGCCCAACCGCTTGGTCGAGATATCGACTATGTACGACTAGCCAGCCCTGGCGCTTCGCCCGTCCGTATCAGCTGGTTTTTTTGAGGTAGTCAGCAGCCGGTACGATTACTTAAAAATAGCCGCCGCAAGCAGTACCCCTCAAGAAGGCAGGGGCACCGCTTGCGGCGGCTGTTTTAGAGCGATGGCACTACCGCCAGCGCCTTAGCAATAGCGGCGCGGCGTAGAGTAGCTAATATGTACGTAGGCAATACCACTGAGATGAAAGCTAATAATTGCATCTATTCAATAAGTGATTAGTCGTTTTAAATTTATCTTAAGCAGAATCAGCAGAAAAAATGATTTATATCATTTTTTAAAACTGCCTGTTATTTGAGCTTTGCTAACGTTGAATAATAAAGAAATTTAGAATTGATTTGTAAGTTTGTGCATTGCTAATCAATAAATTGTTAAATGACAAAAGTTGTATTATGAAAAGAAAATAGTGCAACCTGAAAATAGTGCCAATTCCTTCAAATTTACGCCACTCCTCACCAAACTCACCGGGCGCTTGCTAGTCCGGCTACTATGAATTTTTCTTTTTTGCGTCGCTCACCTAGCCTGGGGCGGCCGCCACTGCATCGCCTGGTAGCGGCCCCTGGGGCTACTGCTGCCGAGGCCGTGCTGCGGCACTTGCTGGCCGAGCTACCCGAGCTGCTGATGGCGGCGGTAGTAGCCACTGCCTCGGGCCGGGTGCTGGCCAGCTATACCAGCCACGAGCAGCTGCGGCCGGGCAGCGCAGCGCCCTTCTGGGTGGCGGCCGTGCAGCAGGTGCAGGCTCAGCAGGCGGCCTCTGCCGAGCAGCCCACCGAGCTGCTGACTACCTTGCCCACGCAGTTGCACCTGCTACGAGTGCAGACCGGCGGCCGGCATGTGCTGGGCTTGGTAGTCGAGGCCCACGACACCAACCTGGCGCTGGCGCGCGAGGTAGTGCGCCAGGCCATGCACGAGCTCGCTACCAACGAGCAATAGTTTGGTTAGCTTGTCTTTACGTTATTTTATCCAGATTACTTATATCCCAATTTCCACCCCCTTTTTTCTCTGTTTTATGAAACTGACTGCTACCCCCTTCGACGCTACCACCGGCGAACTGCTGCCCGTGTACCGCGATGCTTACCTGCGCGGCGACCTCGCCCGCTCGTCGGCCCAGGCCGTAGAAGACTACCTGCGCCGTGACGCCGGCGAAGCCCACGCGGCGGTAACGCGCTGGCACCATTTGCAAGCCGATGAAGACGCTACCGCTGCCCCCGGCTGGGTGGGCCAGCAACTGCACTTCATCCGGCAGCAGCCGCAGCGCCTGCGCCGCCGCGCCCTCAGCTTCGGGCTGGTGGGCCTGCTGCTGGCCGGTGCCTCCATGGCTGCCAACCACCTGCCCACCGCCAGCCACCCGACGGCCGGGGTGGCGGCCTCGCTAGCCGCCGCCAGCGAAATGCCCGAGCTCAGCAAAGTGCGAACTGTGGTGCTGCACGGCCGCATCCTCAACGAGAAAGGCGAGCCGCTGGCCGGCGCTACCGTGCTGCAAAAAGGCACCGCCCACGGCACTACTACCGACGCCAACGGCAACTACAGCCTGCCCGTGCCGGCCGGCCGCCAGGCCACGCTGCAATACGGCTACGGCGGCTACGTAGAGCAGGAAATGAGCGCCGCCAGCCCCACTACCATCCCGGTGGTGCTCCAGCCCAAGCAGGCCAAGCGCAAGCGTTGGTTGTTCTTCTAGCTGCTTAAATACTAGGTGCTTGGGGCTTGCTGAAAGCCAAAGCCAGGTTTTGCCCCGGCGGCCCGCCCGCCCGTGGCCACGCAGAACTAGTCGGTGGCGACCCGACTTGTCCGTTCAAAAGCTCATCCGGCTTCGGGTGGGCTTTTGTGCGTTTGGCGGGGTAGGTAGTCAGCCGTAGTGCCGCTGGTTGCGTAGTAGTGCCGAATCATTTTTTGCGACTTTCACGATGAAATCTTCCTCCTCCACGCCCCGTGGGGCCAAGTTCTGGCCCGCGCTGGGCTTTGCCGCGCTAGCGGGCTCGCGGGCTACTTCCGGGCCGGTTTTTCTGAGCCAGTTTCTTTCGCAGCAGGCGCTGGCCCCGGCGCTAGCGGACTCGCCGCTGCGCTTTCTGGGCAAGCCCGGCGTGGGTACGGTGCTTAAGTTTCTGATTGCCGGGGAGTTTGTGGGCGACAAGCTGCCCAATACTGAAGACCGCATTGTGCCGCAGCAACTGGGCGTGCGGGCAGCCTCGGGCGCGCTGGTGGGCGCTACGCTGTATAAAAGCAAGGGCGGCAGCCTCGTGAGTGGCGCGCTGGTGGGCGCGCTGGGCGCGGTAGCGGCCACCTACCTCACCTTCTACCTGCGCAAGACCATCAGCGAAAAAGCTGATGTGGATACAGGCCTGGTAGGAGCAGGCGAAGATGCGCTGGTGCTGGGCCTAGGCGCACTATTGGCCAAAAGCCAGGCGAAATAAGTAGCTTGGACTCTGCGAGTCCGAGCGCGTGCGCAGCGCGCATCCTGCGGTAGCACGGCTCGCCAGACGTAGATGCGCGCTACGCGCGCGCTCGGACTCGCAGAGTCCAAGCTACTTTAGCTCGCTTATCTTTGCGGGGCTGGCCGGCTGGCTGGTTGAACTTGTCTTTTGTGAGTATGAATCAATACGATGTCACCGTCATCGGCTCCGGGCCGGGCGGGTATGTAGCCGCCATCCGCTGCGCCCAGCTGGGCCTCAAGACCGCCCTCATCGAGAAATACCCCACCCTAGGCGGCACCTGCCTCAACGTGGGCTGCATCCCGAGCAAGGCGCTGCTCGACTCTAGCGAGCACTACCACAACGCCCACACGGCGTTTGCCGACCACGGCATCGGGCTCGACAACCTGACGGTGGACATGAACCGCATGATAGACCGCAAGGCGGGCGTGGTGAAGGCCAACGTGGACGGCATTGCCTACCTGATGAAGAAAAACAAAATCGACGTGCTGCAAGGCGTCGGTGCTTTTGTTGATAAGAACCACCTCAGCATCACGCCCCTGGCGGGCGGCGAGGCGCAGCAGATTGAAACCAAGAACGTCATTATCGCCACCGGCTCGAAGCCCACGGTGCTGCCGTTTATCAAGCAGGATAAGCAGCGCATCATCACGAGCACCGAGGCCCTGAACATCCGCGAAGTGCCCAAGCACATGATAGTGATTGGCGGCGGCGTGATTGGCCTGGAAATGGCCTCCGTGTACGCCCGCCTAGGTGCTAAGGTATCGGTGGTGGAGTTCATGGATAGCATCATCCCGACCATGGACCGCGGCCTAGGTAAGGAGTTGCGCCGCGTGCTGGGCAAAATCGGCATCGAGTTCTTCTTCAATCACAAAGTGACCGGCGCCACCCGCGACGGCGACAACGTGACCGTGACCGCCACCAACGCCAAGGGCGAGGAGGTGAAGTTTGAGGGCGATTACTGCCTCGTGGCCGTGGGCCGCGTGCCCTACACCGCCGGCCTCAACCTGGAGGCAGCCGGCGTGCAGATGGAAGAGCGCGGCCGCATCAAGGTCGATGAGCACCTGCAAACCAACGTGCCCGGTATCTACGCCATCGGCGACGTGGTGCGCGGTGCCATGCTGGCCCACAAGGCCGAGGAAGAAGGCGTATTCGTGGCCGAAACTATCGCGGGTCAGAAGCCGCACATCAACTACCTGCTCATTCCCGGCGTGGTATACACCTGGCCCGAAGTGGCCGGCGTGGGCTACACCGAGGAGCAGCTCAAGGAGCAGGGCAAGGCCTACAAAGTGGGCTCATTCCCGTTCAAAGCCAGCGGCCGCGCCCGCGCCAGCGGCGACACCGACGGCTTCGTGAAGGTGCTGGCCGACAAAACCACCGACGAAATTCTGGGTGTGCACATGATAGGCCCGCGCATCGCCGACCTCATCGCCGAAGCCGTGACGGCCATGGAGTTCCGCGCCTCCGCCGAGGACGTGGCCCGCATGAGCCACTCGCACCCCACCTACGCCGAGGCCATGAAAGAAGCCTGCCTGGCAGCTACCGAGAACCGGGCCATTCATATGTAATACCCTGCCCTGCGGCAGAAACGCAAAAGAGGCTGAAGCTATGGGAACTTCAGCCTCTTTCGCGTTTAGTATAGTTTAAGACAATTCATTGTTATTATATTATTGTTTATATATAAAATAATTATTTTAAATGTAAAAATGCTTTGATTCTTTTGTAAAAGAAACTTTCCACTTTAGCTTCTATACTGCCTTTTGTTGGTATTTTTTCCATCCATCGCAAAAGCCCGAAGATGCCTAAAAATAGGCCTAATACGAAAATGATGGTCTCTGATGCCCCTTGGCCAAATTTGGGGTTCGATATCTTTGCAAAGATAGAAGTTGCTATTAGAATGAGCCCTATGGCAATGAATGTGCTTTTTCCAATGATTTTGGAAATGTGTTTTATTCGTAAATCTAAGTTTGAGTTAATACTATTCGCTTCATCGAGTTGAGAGCGCATTTCCAATTCGATGTCTTCTAGTATTTCTCTAGGTGTTTTGTCAGAATAATCTTCTATATCATTTAGTGTTCTCTGTTCAAGAAGTTTGTAGGTAACATTAGAAGCGCTCAATAAATAAAATTGTTCATTTGTTATAGTGCCTTCTAGTTTAAGTCTATCTATATCTTCATTAAATTTAGATAAAATTCTGTTATCTAATTCTATAATTGAATAGCATTCGCTCATTAGCCTTTTAATATTTAGGTTTTCGTTTGCTTTGGGATGATTCACCCATAATATTGTTGATAAAAAAACATCAGTCATACACACAGGTATGTTTGATTTATACTGCCAGTTGTCTCTCTCAAAAATTTTTGCTGCAAAAGATATTACCTCATTACTTGTTAATAAAATAGCTTTGCTATTTTTCAAACTTATTGCATGCTGTGATTTTCTTATTTTAAATATATTTGCAATGCATGCACAATCTCTTTCTATCTGATTATCTCTGTAGAAAGATTTTTTAAAAAATCCATTTTTGGAATATACGTCATCTATTATAGTGGCTAGCTTTTTCTCATCTATCTGGAATCTGTTGTCTGACTGATTTTTTAGAGATGGTGAGATGTCTTGTGTAATATTATGAGTTTCTAATAGATTATCTAGCATATT
This sequence comes from uncultured Hymenobacter sp., assembly GCA_964277755.1. Classification (GTDB taxonomy): domain Bacteria; phylum Bacteroidota; class Bacteroidia; order Cytophagales; family Hymenobacteraceae; genus Hymenobacter. Next base: position 21,925 of record CAXYJY010000055.1, on the reverse strand, counting down.
TAATTTTAATTGCAATTGGTTAGAGGTGATATTTTCTCTAACTGCTGTTTTTAATAATATAGAGCTTTTAGATAAGTCATAATTTTTCTTTATAAGTTTTTCAATAACATCCTGTATAGTGCTTGTGACCTCTTTGTAATTAATTTCAAATATTTTCAATTTTCCCCCACTTGATTTTATATTCTGAAGCAATTCTTTTGCTAAGTTAAGATTTTGTGTTCCATTAAGTCCAAGTATATTGAATATTATCGGCGCATCTAAGTATATTTCAACATTGTTTAGATTTCCAGAATAGTTGTTAGTATCTCCAAAAGTAATTAGACTTGCTATTGCATGGCCTTTTGCAAGTTTCATTATTACCTGAAATTTTTGATTATTTGATTTTTGTATCGCTATTATGAATTTTGCGATTATATAGATTATCTTTTTGTTTTCTTTTATATCTGAAATGATAGTATTGTTAGAGTTGAAAATAATATCTAAATCATATTCTTTGAAAAAAAACTAAAACATTTTTTCCGCCTCCTCTCTGTCTATTGACAAGGAGAAATTAATTTTCGCATATTCTATTAAATCATTTACGGTATTGTAAAAATCGCTATCTAGTTCCTTTAATGATGATTGTCTATTAATTTCATTGATTTTTTCAAAATCTATTTCAAATTCTCCTGAATTTCTTTTCAATATATTGTTTTTGCCATTCTTTTGAATATGCCTTCTATCGCACCTAAGGGTATATTAATTCCGTATAGTTGTATAAGCCCTTCTTGTACTTCTCCTCTCTGTGCTTTAGGATTCGCTTGTTCAGATAGAACTTGACAAACAAGGGGGATATGGCAATCTATTATATCCATTTTGCGCTCATCCCAATTATAAGAAAGAAACGCTAGGCCGAAAAGTGTTTTATTCATTTTGTGAAAATTGAAAATAGTGCAGACTACAGAGAGGTTGTGTGTCGTGCAATATACTAAAAAATTTCTACTAAGTTGCCCTTGTCAAAGACACATACTGGTATGTGCAAAGCAGAAGGTCTTAATGCATATTGTATTGAAATTGATTTAATATTGTCTAGCCTATCATGCGTCTGCTCTTTCCCCTCGCCGCGCTAACCCTCCCGCTCGCCGCCCGCGCCCAAACGGCCCCCGCCGACACGGCCACCTTCCTGCTGCACAAGTTCGCGCAACGCATCGGCAAGGAAACATACCGCCTCACGCGCACCCCGCAGGCCTACACCTACGACGTTGCGTTCCGGTTCGTAGACCGGGGCTCGCCGGTGGCGCTCACCGCCCAAATCGCCACCACGCCCGCCGGCGAGCCGCTGCGCCTGGCCGTGAAGGGGCAGACCTCGCGTTTCAGCAGCATCAACGACACGGTGCGCCTGGGGGCTGATGGGCAGTCCCGCATCCGCGTCGATGACGCGGTGCGTACCGAGTTGCGGCCGGCCCTGAGCTTCCCGGTGGCGGGCTACGCGCCGGGCACCGGGCAGTGGCTGCTGCTGCGCTACTGGCAGCAGCACGGCCGCCCCGCTAGCCTGGCGATGCTGCCCGGCGGCACGGTCCGCATCCGCGAAGACGGGACGGACACGCTGCAACACCAGAACCGGTCGCTGCTACTGCGGCGCTACGTACTCAAGGGCCTCGTGTGGGGCAACGAGCTGCTCTGGACCGACCAGCAGGGCAACCTCGTGGGCCTCATCACCAACGATGCCGAGGGCGACAAGCTGGAGCTGCTGGCCCAGCCCTACGCGGCGCTGCTGCCCGCGCTGGTGGGGCGGGCGGCGCGGCACGGTATGCGGCTGTTTCGGGCCGAGATGGGCGCGGCGGCCACCCGGCCCGCGGCCCCGGCCCCGCTGCTGGCCGTGGTGGGCGGCACGGTGGTAGACGTGGTGCGGGGCCGCCGCATCCCCCAGGCCACGGTGCTGCTGCAAGGCGGCCAGGTGCTGCGCGTAGGCCCGGCCGCCGCCGTGCCCATCCCCAAAGGCGCGCGCGTGCTGCACGCCGAGGGTCAAACCGTGCTGCCGGGCCTTTGGGACATGCACGCCCACTTTCAGCAGGCCGAGTGGGGGCCGGCCTACCTGGCGGCCGGCGTGACCACGGTGCGCGACTGCGGCAACGAGTTTGCCTACCTCAACGCCGTGCAGCGCGCCATCGACAGCGGGCAGGGTGTGGGGCCGCGCATCCTCAAGGCCGGCCTCATCGACGGCACCGGGCCGCGCACGCTGGGCATCGAGCTGGCCAACACGCCCGCCGAGGCCGTGCAACTGGTGCAGCGCTACAAGGCCAATGGCTTTGCCCAAATCAAGCTCTACAGCTCAGTGAAGCCGGAAATCGTGCGGGCCGTGTGCGCCGAAGCGCACCGCCTGGGCCTCACCGTCACGGGCCACATCCCCGACGATATGACCATTACGCAGGGCGTGGCGGCAGGCATGGACCAGGTCAACCATATTAACTACGTGGTGCGGCCGTTGCGCCGCAATGCCGATGGCTCGCTCATCCTCACCGATACCACGGCCGCCCGCGTGTTTGCCTTTCTGAAAGCGCACCGCACCGTTATCGACCCCACGGTGGGTGTGTTTGAGCTGGCCTATCGCTCGAATAAAGACGATATTATGGCCATCGAGCCCGGCTACCTGCGGCTGCCGCAGCCCTTGCAGGCGCTGTACGTGAACATGGGCCAGGAGCCAGCCGACGCCGCCAAGTCGGCCCCCTACATCGCCAGCTACCCGCGCCTCGTGAAGGCGCTCTACGACTACGGCATTCCCATCGTGGCGGGCACCGACATGGGCTTTCCCGGCACCAGCCTGGCCCGCGAGCTGGAGCTCTACGTGCAGGGCGGCCTCACACCCATGCAGGCCCTGCAAACGGCCACCATCAACGCCGCCCGCGCCCTGAGCCTCGACGCCCGCGCCGGCTCGCTCGATGTGGGCAAGCAGGCCGACCTGGTTATCATCGACGGCGACCCGCTGGCCAACATCCGCGCCATCCGGCAGGTGCGGCTGGTGGTGAAGGCCGGGCAGGTGTACGAGCCCGCCCAGATGCGCCGGCTGGCCGACTACTCGGAGCTGGCCGGGCCGCGGTAGGTGGTTGGGAAAACGCCTGTCATTGCGAGCGCAGCGAAGCAATCGCACCCGAACGGAACCTGAATGGAGCGGCTGAACAGGTGCGATTGCTTCGCTGCGCTCGCAATGACAACCGTAATCTGCGCTGCGCTCGCAATAACAGACGTATCAAAACCCACAACGCCCCGCACTACCTGGTAGCGCGGGGCGTTGTGATGATGCGAGACAAAAGGCGCAACAGGCAGCCTGAACACCTCAAAAATTACGAAGCAGACGGGGCGGTGCTGGCCATTTTCACGCGCACGGCGGTGGGGCCCTTCATGCCTGGCTCTACCTCGAAGGTCACTTTATTGCCTTCCGTGATGGTGAGGCCGCCGAGGTTATTGGCGTGCACGAAGATGCTTTCCTGGCTGGCCGCGTCGCGGATGAAGCCATAGCCTTTCGAGTCGTTGAAAAACGACACGGTACCGGTGCGCAGCGTGTCCTCGGGCTCGCGGTCTTCCTGCTTGGGTACGCCGATTTGGATACTCTCGGCGCTGATTTCCTTGCGCTTGCGCGTGGGGTCGGGGGGCGTGGTGGTGAGGTTGCCGTTCTCATCCACGTAGGCCAGCATTTCTTCCAAGCCCTGGCCCGCAACGGCGTTGGCCTGGCGCTCTTTGCGCTTTTCTTCTTTTTCAGTGCGTTTCTGCAAACGCTTCTTTTCGTTTTCTTTTTTGCCGAATGATGTCTGGGCTCTGGCCATGAAGGGGGATTAGGTGGTCAAAAAAACCTGCTTGCGTGCAAGCAGGCAACTAGTAATAAGCGATTGGGGCGGTTTTAGATTCCCGGCCGGGCACAAAAAGCGGGGCGGTGCGCCCCGTTTTTTGTGCTGCGAAACCCCATAAGACCAGTCTTTTGCCAGCGCGCCCGGCCACGAAGGTAGCGCCGCCCAGCCAAAAGCCAGGCGGCGCTCTACAAAGGGCGGTTGCCCTTTGTAGCTAAACGGGCGGCTTAGTCGCTGCTTGCTACTGGCTTAGCAAATCAGGCTAGCTTTAGTAGCCAAGTAGGCGCACCTCGGTACGAACGGTATAAGGAATGGCCGAGCGATTCGTCCAGCCTGAGCGCTCGGGATAGTAGCTCCAAGTGCCTACCCCAGCCCCGCGCCCCGCGCGTAGCAGCGGAAAATCCTGGCCCGAATAGGTGCGTGGCAGCTGGCCGGGAATGTTGCTGGTCAGCGTCACGGTCGTGTGACCTTTGGCATCAGGCGCGATGGTAACTGCGGCGGTCTGGTCGGCGGGGGCGGTCGGCAGGCACTCGATGACTACGCACAGCCCCGCCTCGGGTAATAATAAATTAGCAGCGCTTACATCCAGCGTGAGAACCCCTTTGGGTGCCTGCGCCAGCTGCTGCGATGTAAAGACCACGGGCACCGGAAGGAGGTCGCGGCTGCCAGGGCGGGCGGGCGGGCCAGCCAGTACCTCTACCAGGCGCACGCGCAGGCGGCCCTGGGGCGGGCGATTGCGCAGAAACAGGCGAACCTCGTTTACTACGCAGGGCTGGTTGGCGGGTGTCGAAACTGGCCGCTCCAGCAATAGGGCAACCGCCTGGCCAGGGTAGAGCCGCCGGCTCACCTCGGGCTCTCCCGCCGGCACCGAGGCAAGCGTACTGCTGCGAGGTGGCCGTACGGCCACCTCATCCAGGGCGTAGCTGCGCGGTAGCAAGCGCAGCGTGTCGGCGGCGGTGGGCTGGGCGGGCACGGCTACCCGCAGCGGAGCGTATCCCAGCAGCGATAAACTCAGGGCCTGCGTCGAGCCAGGGAGCGTAAAGCGCCCCTGGGTATCGGTGCTGGTAGAGGCAGCACCGGGTTTGGCCGCCCGCACAGCAACGCCAGCCAGCGGCTGGTTGGTAACCGCATCGACCACGACGGCCGAATAAGCGGGTGGCACCCCGCCCAACAACCAGGTAGCTAAGACGATGGAGAGCATACGGAGGAAAGAAACGTGGCGTTAATTACCCGGCTAATCAAGCCTTGCACTGTAGCGCTTGGGCGCAAGCACCGGGCTGCTAGCAAGGCAGTAGCTTAAACTGGCAGAACGCAAGGAGGCGCCCACTTGCCTTACCCCTGCCCAGTAGCAGCCTTTACAGCACCAGCGCATCCCACTCTGCCGGAACCGGGTTAGTGCTCGCCAGTAGCACCAGCCCTACTCCTGCCAGGCCGTGTAGCAAGCCACTTGGCGGAGCTTGAAGCTCGACATAATTGGGCAGCAAAGTGGGGGGCAGCCAGTGTTGCGTTTGGACAAGCCAAAACTGGTAGCTCTGGTAGTACGAGGGCTGGCCACTGACGCGGTAGAGCTTGAGGTAGAGGTACGCAATACCTGCCGTGCCCTGGTGAAAATGCGCGGTGCTGGTACCCGTAGTCGCCGCAGAAGTGCGCAGTAGCGTGTTCAGCCCCACTAGTTCGGCTATCTTAATCAGCTCCTGGTCGCCCAGTAAGTCATGCGCCCGGTATAGAAGCAGGGCTTGCCCCAAGTCGCCGTGCCGCCAACTCAGCTCCGGGCTGAATGCTGGCTCGTGGAGGGGAAAAACGACCTCGCACGGAAAGATGGAATAGGCTTGTTCTAAAAAGTCCGTCGGGCGGCGCAAGGCTAGCAGGTACCGGATGCCCGCCCGCACCCGCTCCGGAATAGCGGCGTCTTGCAAACCCAGCTCATGGGCCTCAATAAGACCGAGCAACTCAGCCGCCAGCCCTTCGTCTAGGCCCAGCGACCAGCGGCCCTGGCCGGGAGGCGGGGCGGGGCGCTCTAGTACGCTGGCTAGATAGTGCTGCGTAGTTGGTAGCCGAAGGCGCAGGTAGCGCAACACCTGCACCAGACGGTGGCGGCTGGCCGCGTCGGCTTGCTGGCGCAGCCGCAGAGCTTCCGTATACAGCGCCTCGTCTAAGTCGGGCAGCCAAGCGGGCGCGTAGCCAAGCTCGGCCTCCGCCAGGCGGGGGCTAAGCCAGGCAACGGCGCAGGCCTGCATGAGAGGCACTGCCACCCAGGCCAAGCCCTGCCGATGCGTCTCTTCCAGCCGAGCTACCAGCTCCTTAAACAGGTGCCGCACGCGCGTGGCCTCCGCTGGTGGGCGATTGGCGGCTTCGTAGGCGCAGTAATAGTAAATTACAAAGCCTGGTAAATTGTGCAGGAGCGTGCTCGGGACGGGCTGCGAGGTTAGGAAGTGGTGCACCTGCTGCCAGCTTTGGTGCGCACTGCTTACTGGCGCACCTCCGGCCTTTGGGCGGCCGAAGGTGGGAAGTAAATCAGTGGGGTAGTAAGGCAGCATTCTTTTGTGGAGTCAAAAACAAAGAAACAACTAGCACCACGACCAGCCACCGCTTAGCGCGTGCCTTACACTACCGGCGGCAAGCCGCTGACAGTGATGATGGTGGTGCTCATGGGCGCGGTGCCATTCTGGCTTTTAGCAAAGCGCGTGAGCGTCGTTTTGGTGAGCGTGAGTTTAAGGGAGGCAGTGGGTAGTTGGGTTGAAATCATGGCAGAAAAAAGGGAAAAGGAAAAAGCCGCTAAAGCGCTAGGCCTTAGTGATAGCAAACTTAGTTGGTCTGGCTACCTCCCTTCAAACATCTTACACCAACGCGGCCTTGCGAGGTACCAACCCGGCCCTGGCGCAGTAGAAGAGCTGCCGTGCGGCCTACTATTGCCCGGCCCCTTGACGCCCCTTGCCGTTATTTTCGCACGATGTCTGGCACCTCCCCTAAAGTCAAAACCCTGGCGACGCACGCGGTAGCCTGGATAGGCTACACGCTCTATGAGCAAGTGATTATTCTGATTGTCAACTCCTCGACACTCGATATTCCCTTCATCGCATTTAACTGCTTGCTTAATATTGGCTTGTTCTATGCCAACAGCGGTATACTACTGCCTTATCTGTATGCCCGCGGCCGGTACTTCCTCTACGCAGTAGCGGCGCTGCTGCTGCTGAGCGCCTATTCGCTGCTGCGCTGCGAAATCAACCTGCACCTGCTGCCAGTCTTTGGGTGGGCCAAGCAGGTCACGTCAGGTTCCTACGGGCAGTTTTGGGTGGCTTCCTTGTTTCGCGGCACCTTCTTTCAGTTCATAAGCACCGGCTACTGGTTTGCGCGCAATGCCGTGCAGCTGGAGGTGCAAAAGCGCGAGCACGAGCACCAACTGCGCCTCACCGAGCGCAGCCTGCTGGAAGCTAATCTGGCGCTGCTCAAAAGCCAAATCAACCCGCATTTTCTCTTCAATACCCTCAATTTCCTGTACGCGCAAGTGTATTCTTTTTCCGAAGATGCGGCCAAAGGCATCCTGTTGCTTTCGGATACCATGCGCTACACGCTGCACGAGGACAGCAATGGCAAGGTAATGCTAGACCAGGAAATCACGCACCTGCACAACTACATTGCGCTGCACCAATTGCGATTTAATAATCGCCTGCAAGTAACGTTTGAGGTAACCGGCAACTCGCAGTTTTTAATGATTTTGCCTCTCTTGCTGATTACCTTCGTCGAAAACAGCTTTAAGCACGGTGAGTTGATGGATGCCAGCAACCCTCTGACTATCATTGTACTCTTAGAACAAAATCACCTCACCTTCCGCACGCACAATAAAAAGCGCACGGGCGCCAAGGAGAAAAGCACGGGCATTGGCCTGGCCAACACGCGGCAGCGCCTGGACTTAATCTATAAAGACCGCTACAACTTACTTATCGAGGATTTGCCTGACTATTATTCCTGTACGTTGACTCTTAGCCTGTAAGTAATGATTTCCTGCTTTATCGTCGATGACGAAGAGGGTGCCCTCAACATCTTGCGCACTTTCATCGAGAAGACGCCCTTTTTGCAGCTAGCCGGCAGCAGCACCAACCCGCTGGAAGCCCTGAGCCTCTTGCAAAGCCAGCCGGTAGACCTGTTGTTCCTGGACATCCACATGCCCGAGCTGTCGGGCCTCGATGTGGTGCGGCTACTCAAGGGCAAGGTTAAGGTCGTGTTTACCACGGCTTACAGCGAGTTTGCCGTCGAGAGCTTCGAGCTGGAGGCCATCGACTACCTGCTCAAGCCCATTGCCTTCGAACGTTTTTTGAAGGCCGCCCAGAAAGCCCTCAATACCTCCATCGAGCCCTCTGACCGCTGGCGGCCCGAAGAAAACGCCGACGACTACATTTTCGTGAAAACGGAGAGCAAGGGCAAGATGACCAAGGTGAAGCTCAGCGATATTATCTACATCGAGGGCATGAAGAATTACGTGGCCATTCACACCGAGCGCGAGCAGGTAGTGACGTTGCTCAACATTAAAGACTTGGAAGACCGGCTGCCCGCCCGGCGATTTATGCGGGTGCACAAATCCTACATCGTGGCCCTGAGCAAGATTCAGGCGCTCGATGGCAACCATATTTTTTTTCAGGGCATGAAAGCCCACGTGCCGCTGGGCGAAACGTACCGGACAGGCTTTTTTGCCACCTTACAAGAAAAAGTAATGAACGGCCGCAAGTAGCATACCTACACTAGCCTGGCCCTCGCTTTGCCTGTTGCGAGCGGTAGTAGCGGAGTAGAAAATCATAAAGCACCAGCTCGTGCAGGCGTGGTTGCGTAGGCAGCAGCCGGTTGAGTAGCATGTGCAGGTAGGAGCCAAGCAGCTGGTCGTAGGGCACTTCCAGCTGCTGCTGCGCTTCCAGTTCCGCTAGCTGCTGGCCCAGCGCCCGCAGTTGGGCCGGTGGGCCAGCGGCCTCCACCGCCTCCACGGCCTGCTCGATAGCCGGGCGGGCGTGCCGGTATTTGGCATCTAGTTGCAGCTGCAAGCGTTTGTCAAGGGCAAACTCCTGAGCAAAGGCCGTGCGTAGCTGAGTGAGCAGCGCTAGTTTGCGGGTGAGTGGGAGGCCACAGGCGTCGAGCAGCTCCGCCATGGCCGCGAGCCCCCACAGCCAGTTATCGGGGGCGCCCAACACGGGCAGTACGGCTTGGCTTTGCAAGCCAAACAGCGTTTCGGCGAGGGCCATGGTGGTAGCGCCGTAGCGCGCCACTTCGCGCTGGTAGGTATCAAGCTGGATTTTCCAAATGGGCGACTGGCCACCGAGTGGGGGCAGGCCCGCGCCCACGAGCTGCATGACTACCCCCGCCTGGTTGGGAGAAGGCAGGTGTAGGCGCAGCCGCAAGTGCGCGTCTGGGTCGGCGTAGCGCACAAAAAACCAGTTGTCAATCAAGCCCATTGACTCAAGCTGCTGCACGAGTGGGGCTACATAGTGTTGCAGGATATAATCGGCCGTTTTCTCGCCGCAGTATAGCTTGTAGTACAGCCACTCGGAGCCGGGCGCAAATGCACGTGGCGCGAGGCTGGGTAGCGGCTGGGTTGCCGCGTAGGTAGGCGCTTGGCGCTGCAGCAGGGCCAGCCACTGCTGCACGTAGGGCCGGCCGGCTGCGTCGCGCGCGGGGCTGGTGGCGGGGTCAAACAGCCATTCCTTGAGCTGCACCTGTGCCCGCTCGCGCACGGCATCCAGCCAAGCCGTTACTAATAGCTCGTTGTCAGCATCGACCAGGAGCTCATTGTCGCCATCGGCTAGCACGAAAAAGCGCGGCAACTGCCAATGCCGGCGAAAAAGCAGCCACTGGCTTGCCCATTCGGCAGCCGGGGCCGCCAGCAGCACGTGCAGGTCGGCGGCTTCGAGGTGCCAGGTAGCTGGGCGCAGCACCACGCGCTGGCACGTAAGGCGCGGCCAAAACTTAGGGTCGTCCGTGCCGGCCGGCAAGTCCAGCGCCAGCTGGGCGTGCAGGCCCTGGCTTTGCAGGTCGCACAAAAACTGATAGACCGGCAGGGCCTCGTGCGCAAAATTGTGCGCAGTGCCCAGGCGCGGGATAATGCGCTGGCCAGTGGCGCGCGCGCGCAGCACCAGCTGCCCCTCTCGCACGGATAGGAGCAGGTCCTGCGCCCGCACCTGCGCGGCAGCCGGCAGGGTGGAGTGGGCCAGGTACGGAATCTCGAGCGCGCGAAAATGCGGGCGCGCCAGCAGGTTGCCCACCCGGCTGGCCGGCAAGTGGCATATCTCGGCAAACGATACGGCGGGGTTGTGCGCTTGCTCGCCTTGCGCCAGCTCGCCGATGAGGGTGGCAATGGCTGGGTCAGCGTGCGCGAAGCGCCCCAGCAGGTTGACGGCGCTGGCCCCGCCGCTGGGCTCCAGCAGCAGCTGCCCCTCGCTCACAACCCGGAAAAGGATGCCCAGCGAAGGCGGAAGGGGTAGGCGAGCAGGAGCCCCCGCCCGTACGTCGGCCAAGGAAAGGTCGAGGCTATACTGGCGGTCGCGGGTAGCTTGGCGTAGGCGCTGGCGCAGCAGCTTTTGCGGAGCCGTGAGCCGCGTAGCTGGCACGGGGGCCTCGCTGGCTGGCACGGCCAGGCCATGCACCAGCTCGGAAAAGCTGTGTTGGCCGTAGGCGGTATACGAGAGGCCGCTCTCGTTGTCGAGCGCCTCTAGCAGAGGTACTTCACGGTCCTCGTAGCGCGCCTCAAACCGCTTCCGAAACTCATCGAGCCGGGTAGTGGGGGCGGCCGGGGCCAGGCAGGCCAGTACTTCCAAGGCCTGGAGCAGCTCGGGCTGCCAAGTGGCCGCCAGCAGCGGGGGCTCGGCCAGGCCAGGCGTGGTATCGGTTTGGAAAAGCTTGCCGGCCTCCGGGGCTACGTCCAGCGCGGCCAGCGTCGCGAGCAAGCGCTCGTAGGCGGCCGGGGAGTTGGCCGGCTGTTGGTCGAGGGCGGCCAGCTGAGCTTGCACGTCGGCTAGCACGGCTAGTATAGCTGCGGCCTCGGGCGTGGGTGCCTGGTGTTGCAGGCGCGTGAGCACGGCCAGTAGCCGGTCAAAAAAGGGCGGCCCCGTCACGTTAGGCTCCAGCTCGGCTACTAGTACCTGCGCCTCAATCAGGGAGTCCAGGTACTGCGCGGCCTCGCTAGGAGCCACCTTTTCTGCTTCAAGAAGGGCGAGCAGCGTGGCGTAGGTGGGCCCGGCGGGTGCAGCGGCCAGCACCCACCGCAGGTACGGAGTGGCCGCTACGGCGCTTAGCTGGTTGATGCGCTGCCCCTCGGCGTAGTAGTAGTCTACAAAGCGGAATTCCGCTCCCCACTCATACAGGCTGGAATTGGGCCAGTAGCGCAAGTGCGGCCGGATGGCTTCGTGAGCGGCCAGGTGCTGAGCCAGGGCGCACTGGTAATGCATATCGAGCCGGGTGTGCCGGGTAGTGCGGGCCAGCTCAGGCACTACCCGGCTGCGCGGGCCCCACCGCGCTACCGCGCAGCCAGCAAACAACCCAAAGGGGGTGCACCGGCTCGTCGCCCGCACGTAGTAGCGGGTTAGCGCGCCGCGAAGGCGGGCGCTTTTGCGGCCGGCTGGCAGCTCGCCGCGCAGCCAGCGCCCACACTCGGCATGCAACACCGGCGAAGCAAGGTAGAGCGCCTCGCTAAAGTGCGCATCGTGCAGGCTAGCCCGCAGGGTAGCTTCGTCGATGGCCTCGTCGTAGGGCCGCAGGGGGAGGCGAACAAGGAGCTGGGGATGAAACGTATACTCAGAAGTCATCGGGGCAGGCCAGGTACTAGCCCGGCAATGGCGAGGGGCCGACAAAACTACACTGCTCCTAAGCTGCCGCGCACCGGGCGTACTCCTGGCCAGAAGCCACGTAGGGGCTGCCGGGCACTATAACATGCCTGGCAGCCCCTACGTGGCAGTTCTTGGTTATACTAGTTTCCGCCCTTTACGCGGCCCTTTTCACTTTCGGCCCCGCCCGTGCGGGCGCGGGCGGCTTTTACCTTAGTATTGCCGAAGCGGTATGAAAAAGATAAACGGGCTACTCGGCTGTCAAACTGCTCCAGCAAGGTATAATCTACATTCGGCAAGGTGCTGCGAATGCGCATCCGGCCCCGGGAGTTCAGAATGTCGTTGATAGCCAGTTTAATAGTGGCTTTGTTGTCGGCAAAAGTTCGTTTGATGCCCAGGTCCAGGCCATAAATAGACTGCACCGCAATGGTGCCGTAGGTGGCCGGGCTTTGAAGGCTGGCGCTCAGCTCGGCCGTCACCGATTTGGGTAGTTTAAAGCTTTGAATGGCGTTTAGGATACCCGAAACCTGGCCACTGCTAAACGGGGTGCCCAGCAAATTAGGCGTCCGAAATTTATTGTAAAATACCGTTAGGTTAGCAGACGCATTCCACCACTTGGTGACCGTGATAGGGGCATTAATATTCAAGTTATAAGCATCTTGCTCCGCCAGGTTGGCCATCGTTTGGTAAAGGCCCTTGGTTTGGTTGTCCGGCAGCATCACCTGGGTAATCAGGTCGCTGGTGCGGCTGTAGCCTACCGTGGCCGTATACGTCTTTTTGTACGTGTAAACCGCTTCGTAGGAATTAGTATACTGAGGATTCAGAAACGGATTGCCCTGGCTATACAAGTACTGGTCGATGTACGTGACGAAGGGATTTAGCGAGCTGTAGTCGGGCCGGTCGATGCGGCGGCTAAAGGAAAAGCCTACTTCCTGGTTGGGCGCGAGCTGGTAGTTGAGAAAGGCGGTCGGAAACAGATTCAGATAGTTGCGCGCTACCGTTTTGCCCTCGTTCACCGAGTTGCCGTTCGAGTTGGTGTGCTCGGCCCGCAAGCCAAGCTGCACGGACAGCCGGGGAAATTCCTTCGAGAAATTGAGGTAAGAAGCGTTGATGTTCTCGCTGTATATAAACCAATTGCTGCGATTGGGTACGTTGACGAAGGTGGTGCCAACGGCGTTGTCGTATTGAAACAGGTTATCGGTTTTTACCCGGCTGCTTTTCACGCCCGCTTCCAGCTTCGTTGTCTTGTTCAGCGGGTAAGTGTAGTCGGCCTTAAGCGCGTAGATGTCTATTAGAAAGGCGGTTTCGTTTCTAAACAAATACGGATTGCGCTGGGCACTGCCGTAGCCATCCAAATAGCGATTGGCGTAGAGCGACGTGCCGGAGCTGGAAGGGCGCGAGTAGTCGAGGTCGATGGTCAGCTCTTGGCCCAGCGAGTCCAGTTGCGACTTGTAATTCACGTTGAAGGCTACGTTGGAGTAGCGGCTGTTGGCCGCGTTGGCCGCCGCCACCGCCGAGTCGGGCTGGCTTCCTTGCTGGCCGAAAGTAGTCAGCCCGGTAGTCGGGGTCGTGTCCCTGAACAAGTTGCCGCTCACCACTACCCCCAGCAGGTTGCGCGCATTCAGGCTGTAGTCGGCACCTAGCTTGAAGGTACTGCTTTGGTAGGGCCGCGTGCTGCGGGTTTGCTGCCGGATGTACGCGGCTTTGCCCGGCTCGTTGCCCACCGAGCGGTTGATGTCCAAGCTATGAAAATTCTTGTTATTGGTATACGACACCGTACCGAACAAATTCAGGTTCTTCGTGCGGTGGTTTAAGCTGAGGCTGGAGCTGGCCTTGTGGTACTGCCCGTAGCCCCCCGACACGCTGGCCGAGCCGTTGGTGCCGTAGCTCTTGTTTTTCTTGAGCCGAATGTTGATGATGCCGGCGTTGCCGGCGGCGTCGAACTTGGCCGAAGGGTTGGTGATGATTTCTATGGCCTGGATGGTCTGGCCCTCCGTTGAGCGTAGCAGAATACTGAGCTGGTCTTGCGACAAATGCGTCAGCTTGCCATCTACCATCACCTGCACCCCCGATTTGCCGCGCAGCGTCAGCCGGTCGTCGCGGTCGAGCGTGACGCCCGGGGCCCGTTGCAGAATGTCGAGGGCGTTGTTGCCGGTAGCCAGCACGCTGTTCTCCACGTTTACAACCGTCCGGTCTATCTGGCGCTCAATCAAAGGTTTCGTAGCAACGATAGCCACCTCTTTTAGCGCAACGTCGGTTTTTTGCAGCTGCACCGTGGGCACTGCTACCTGCGGCGTGGCGGCCGACACGGCAAAGGCAGCGGAGAAGGCCGCCCGATAGCCCATCGTGGCAACGCAGATGCGGTAGCTGCCCGCCGGAATAGTAGGCAGGGTATAGGTGCCCGCCTCGCTGGTTATCGTGCCTTTGACTAGGGTAGAGTCTTGCGCCCGGACTATGCTCACGGAGGCAAAGCTCGCGGGCCGGGTTAGCTCATCCACCACCGACCCACTTACCAAGCCACCTGCGGCGGGCCCCGCCTGCCCAAAGGAAGCCTGCGCGAAAAGCAGCGCCCCTACCAGCAACATAAGTAAATTTTTCATAGTGAAAATTGAATTAGTGTTTACTTATTAAAATTCAGTATCACCCCTCTGGATATGCGCTCAAACAGGGTGGTTTCCTGCACGAGTATTTCGGCAAAGCCCAACGATTTGCCCGTCACCGGCAGTAGCCGGTTGGTAGTGCTGCGCGGGGTAGGCACCCTCACTACCACCCGAAACTGGCCGTGCTCAGACGTCATCGCCAGGGCCGACACTTGCCCCACCAGCTTGCCGTACTCAGCGCTCGGGTAGTCTTGCAGCGCCAGTAGTACCCGCTGGCCAATCGCGATGGCCCCGGACTGCGCATCGGGGATGTGGACGATGCACTGGTAGTCGTTGGCCGTCGGCACGATGGCGAATAGACTGTCCTGGCACTGGCTGGCGTGGGTCATATCCTTCAGCAGGCACAAGCGCCCCGCAATGGGGGCCCGGTAGGTGGTGGCAGCCGCCGCGGGCGCTTGCGGGCGAAGCGTCGCAATAGCTTGGCCCGGCTGCACGGTAGTCCCGTTTTTGCTGAGCAAAAGCCCCGAAGCAGCGGCGGCCTGGGCCCGCACCACAACCGGCGCGTAGTGGGGCGTCAGCGCCATCTGGCCACCAACCAGGCTCGGGCATTTAATCCAGCAGGATAAGCCCAGCACAATCAGCACCGTTAAGAAGATGATGAAATTGCCCCACAAAACAAGCCATTGGGGGGAAGCGCCAATTATTTCATTGCCTTCGTTGCTGAGCAACTCGCATTCTTGGGGTTCCATAAGCAAAAAGAATTAATCGCCCAGTTCCAATTGATTTTTAATCAACTCATAGTAATACCCGCGCTGCTCAATCAGAGAGGAATGATTACCCACTTCCACTACTTCACCTTTGTCTAGTACCACTATCTTGTCGGCATTGCGCACGGTACTGAGACGGTGGGCGATAACCAGCACCGTTTTACCAGCAAAAAAGGTATCTAGCTTTTCCGTAATCAGTTTTTCATTCTTCGCATCAAGCGCACTCGTGGCCTCGTCGAAGAATAGGAATTCGGGATTTTTATATACCGCCCTGGCTATCAGAATGCGCTGCTTCTGGCCTGTGCTCAGCCCAGTACCATTGGCGCCCAGCACGGTATTGTACCGCAATGGTAGCTGCTGAACGAATTGATGGATATTAGCCGTATCAACGGCAACCTCCAGGCGGTCGGAATTAATTTTGCCTTCCCCCACCACGATATTATTTAGCACGGTATCCGTGAAGATGTAGCCTTCCTGCATTACCGAGCCGCAGGTTTCGCGCCAAAAATGATTGTTGACGTTGGATAAATTGACGTCGCCGAGACTAATGCTACCGGCGGCCGGCTCGTAAAACTTAAGTAGTAGCTTGAGCAGCGTAGTCTTGCCACTGCCACTAGCGCCCACAATAGCCGTAACCTTATTGCGGGGAATTACCAAGTTGATATTACGCAGCACCAATTTGCCCCCTGGACTTTCATCGTACTTGAAACACAGATTGTCGAAGCGAATATCAGCTTTTGAGGGTAGCGTAGTTGCTGCCTGCTCCATTGCCGCATCTTCGTCGGGTTTGTTGTGAATTTCGTTGATGCGTTCCAAACTCAGCTTAGCATCCTGAAAGCTCTGTAAGAATTCAGCGATTTGCATGATTGTCCCATTCAGCTGGCCATTGATATAGGAAATGGAAAGCATGATGCCCAGCGTAATGTCTCCGCTCAATACCAGCCGGGCGGCCGAAAAGGTAATCAGGATGTTTTTCAGCTCGTTGATGATAGAAGCCCCACCCGTTTGCGCTTGCTTAAGGGATAAGCTTTTCAGGTTTATCTTGAATAGCTTGACCTGCAAGTGCTCCCATTGCCAGCGCTTTACCCGTTCAGCATTATGCAGCTTTATTTCCTGCATGCCGTAGATAAGCTCCAGGTTTTTGTCTTGGTTGACAACCAGCTGGTTAAAGCGCTTATAATCAACGATGGCTCGCTTGCGCATGAAGAAGACTACCCATACCAGATAGCAAGCACTGCCAGCCAGAAATACCCCCAGAATCAGCGAGCTGTAATGCCCTAATACCAGGCTGAAGATAAATAGATTCAGGATGGAGAAGAGTGCGTTGATGGTTCCGGAGGTCAGGAAGTTTTCCACCCGCTGGTGGTCCAGAATGCGCTGCAGCACATCGCCCGTCACCTTGGCCTCGAAGAAGCTGAGCGGCAAGCGGGTAAGCTTGCTGAAAAAATCAGAGAGCAAGCTTATGTTTATTCGACTGCTGAGGTGCACCAGAATGTAGCCCCGCAAAACCTCGATGCTGGTTTTGCCCATAAAGAGCAGCACTTGGCAAAGAAGTAGCAAATAAATAAAGCTGATGTTATGCTGCTGAATGCCAATGTCAATTATGCTTTGCGTCAGAAACGGAAAGATTAATTGCAGTAAACTAGCTATCAGCAAGCCAAAGATTAATTGAAAAAGCAGCTGCTTGTAACGGTGCAGATACCGAGTAATGAAAAAGATACTCTGGCCGCGGGCCTGGGGATGGTCCTCGTGCTGCAATTCGTGAAACTCGGGTACTGGCTCCAGTACCAGCGCAATACCTTGCTTGTCGGGATTTCCCCAGTGCTGCAAAAATTCCTCCTTCGAATAAGTAATAAGCCCGAGCGCTGGGTCCGATATATATACTTTGTTGCCCTTTATTTTGTAAACAACGACAAAGTGTTTTTGCTGCCAGTATACAATGCACGGAAAGGGCTGCTCGGATTGTAAATCAGCCAGGCTGATTTTAACGCCTACCGTGCGGTAGCCAATCTTTTCTGCGGCAGTGCTAATGCCGTAAAGGTTGCTGCCTAAACGGTTGGTAAAGCACTGTTTCTTTAAGTAGTCAATGGATAGGTGCTTGCCGTGGTGCTTCGCGATAATCCTAAGGCAGGCCGGCCCGCAATCCATTAAGTCATGCTGCCTGAAATGCGGAAAAGTAGTAAACATGGCAAATTAGGTGAGTGCAAGTGAGGCCTGAGTAAGCGTTGCATTCTTAGCTTGCACGGCAATGACCGACTGGTAATATTTATGCAAGTAGGTATAAGCAACTAATTCGTGTTTGCCAGTGTAAGTAGGCGCTGCTCTATTCACAACCATGTGCACGAAAGAGGAAACCAGCGATAAGAATTGCGGTGCCGTGTTTTGCCGGCGCAGCTGCGCCAGGCCGGGGCGAATGCTTGCCGACCGCCGCGCCAAGATTTCCTGGAACTGCGCGTTGTCGTAGCCCATGTTCAACTCCTGGTCCGCAAACAGGCTGGCCATCAGTGGCCGGTAGTCGCGATACGCCTTGTCGAGGTTAAGCTTCTCCGCTTTTCCTACTTGGTAAGACTGCATCAGGCCGCTCGATAAGCTATGGGTAACCTGGCATTTCTCGGCGAGCGGGAATTCGAAATCGTCGAGGAGGCTGTCGATGGACTCCAACAGATACAGCCACCGCAAGCTTTCCTTTTTGGGGCCGCTGATGCTGCGGTAGAAGCTTACAAAGGCCACGCTGTCGTGGTAGGAAAAAGCCTCGTAGTGTTCGATATTGTGGCTGCCGTAGCGCTCAAGCTCCCGGCTGTAGGCATCGCTCTGGATTTTCCAGATGGCCTTGTGCAGGTTTTGCCGGGTTAGTCCTTCCCGAATGATGGCGGCGATTCTGTCCGTCGTCCCGGCACCCTGCCGGACGTGGAACCGGACCCGCAGGTGCGGCTCTGGGTCGTTGAAGCGCAGGAAAAACCAGTTGTCAATCAGGTTTTCCGCTAGCAGCTGCGCGGCCGTCGCAAACACCAGCGAAGCCAGGATTTTATCGATGGAGCTTGGGCTGCAATAGATTTTATAGTACAGCCACTCGGAGCCGATGCCAAATTCCCGCTGCACCTCCCCATCGCTTTCGAATCTACTGGAAGCAGGCTGCCGGTAGACTTCTTTTTTATGAATCAGCGAAGCGATGAATTGATTGCAGAATACCTTGCCGGTCGTATCCTTTACCAAGGTTTCGGCCGCCGGCACCAGGTATTCACGCAGCACGGCCGCCGGGCTGTTCTTGATTTCCGCCAGTAAGAGTTGGACCGAGTAGGGCTGCTGCAAGTCAATCACCAGCTCGTTATCGCCATCGATGAGCATGACGTGCTGGGGCAACTGCCACTTGGCTCTGAAAGCAGCCAGCGTGTTGGGGGCGCAGGCCCCGGCCAACTCGGCCAGGTCCTTGGCCTTGAACTGCCAGGTAGCCGGGTAGAGCACGGTGCTTTTAAAGACCAACCGAGGCAAAAAAACGAATTCCTTCGCCAGGCTTCCCCAATTAAAGTAATTGCTCGTGCGCAGCGCCTGGCTCTGAATATCGCATAGGAACTGGTAGACCGGCAGGGTTTTATAGGTGTGGTTATGCGCGCTGGTCTGCTGCGGAATGATTAGCTTGTTTAGTTTTTTTGATTTCAGGAGTACCTGGCCGTCAAGCACCGAAACCAGGATGTCAGCCGGTAGAATTTGCTGGCTTAGCGGGCGCGACGACTGGGCTAGGTAAGGTATTTCGTAGGCGTGGTAAGTGGGGTGCAGCAGGATGTTGCCCACCCGGCTTTCGGACAGATGCACCACTTCGCAGAACTCCACTTGCGGGTTGTGTGCCCGCTCGGCTGCCTTTATAGCCTCGATAGTTTCGGAAACCGCTGGGCTGGCGTGGGCGAAGCGGCTGAGCAGGTTGGCCGCGCTGGCCCCTCCTACCCCTTCCAGCTGCACCCGCAGCTGCTCGTGGGCCAGTAGCCGAAACGTGACGGAGGTGGAAACCGGAAATAAGTCGAGGCCGCTTTTCAGCTCCTGCACGTCGCGGCCAGTAATCTCCACGGTATAGGCCTGTCGCCGTTGCGCCTCCTGCAAGCGCGCGAACAACCAGCGCTGGTGCGCCGTCCAGGCAATGGAGGAGCCGGCGGCGGTGCCGTCCGACAGCGCGTTCAGGCTGCTGATGAAGGAGGTGGCCTGCTGGGCATTGGTATCGCCGTAGCCGATACCTATTTCGGGGTCAAGTACTTCTAGCAGTGGTATTTCCTGCGTGTCGTACCGGGCCGCGAAGCTGGCTGCGAATTTTTGCAGGTTCTTGCCAAAAGAAGTTGGGCAGATGTGAGCTAGCACTTCCACGGCCTCAAGCACTTCCTGCTGCATGGCTTGGCCCAGCGCGCCGCTGGCCGGCGTGCGCGTCACATCGGTCTGGAATAATTGATTTTCGGTGAAGCTTACATCCAGCTTTTTGATGTGGTCGATTACCGTGGCGTACTGGCTTTGCTGGTTGGCGCCGGCAGCCAGGTCGAGGTCACCCACGAGCGCCAGCACCGCCTCCAACTGTAGGAGCACCTCCGCAACCCTGGCCGAAGGGTGCGCCGCCTGAACGGTAGCCAGCGTGCGCAGAATATGCTGCGCAAATTCGTCGCCCGTTATTTTAGGTTCTAGTTCGCTTATTAGTAATTGGTTGTCAATGAGCTCGGTGATGAAGCCCGCGGCATCCGGTTCCGCCACGTCGCCGCCAGCCAGCAGGGCCTGCACAAGCGCGGCCTTGCTGGCACCGGCCCGGGCGGTTTGCAGCACCAGTTCGAGGTAAGGAGAATTACCCACCGAAGTTAGCTGGTAGTTTTTGAGCCCATGCACGTAGTGGCACTCGGCATACCGCTGCTCCTCAGCTACTTGGTAGATGCTGGAATTGGGGAAATACCGCAGGCCCACCTGCACCTCGGGCAGCGCGGCCAGCGTGCGGGCCAGGTCGCAGAGGAACTTCATATCCAGGCGAGTGCGCCGCACGTCGTGCGCCAGCACCACGGGCTGGGGCAGCGAGCCCCACGGCACGACCGAGCACCCCGAAAAAAGCCCAAAAGGCGTGCTGCGGTAGCTCATGCGCAGCAGGTACTTGCCAAGCGAATGGAAGAGTTTGTCTATTTTTTTAGTTTCTGTTAATTGCCCTTGCTGGTAGAGGCGGCACTGGTGAAACAGGGCGGGCGACGCTAAGTAGACGGCTTCCATAAAGCTGTCATCGGCCAAGTAGCCCTGGAGCAATGCCTGATCTACCGCTAGCCCAAAGGGCAGGCGCGGCGTGCGAAGGAGCAGGTTTTCATGGAAGTAAAACGAAGTGTCCATTAGTCTAGAAGCAATAGGGTAGTCCAGCTAGTAGCCGAGGGAAAAAGAGAAGCGAGTAGCACCAGGCCGATGCCGGGGAGGCCATCCAGCAGCGACCATTCGCGGCCCTGGTAATGGTGGCGGGCAAAATCGGCTTCCAGCAGCCGGAGCGTCTCGCCAAGCCAGTACTGGTGCTCAGCCTGGTAAGTAGAGTCTTGGGTAGCTTGGTACAAGCTGAGGTAGAGCTGCGCCAGGCCGGCCGCCCCGTGGCAAAAGGAGGCATCCTGCACCAGCGTTTGTGCCTGGCTGCGGCGGGGCACGCACGCGTGGCCTATTTGCTGCGCCAGCGCCAGCCAGCGCGGCTCTTGCAGTACGCGGCCAGCTGCCTGAAACAGCAGGGCCTGGGTGATGTCGCCGTAGCACCAGGCTAGGCGGTTGCTCAGGGTTTTGTGCCGCGCGTGCCCCGTCAGCAGCATCGGAAAGAGCGAGCAGCAGTCGGCCTCTGGGGCAGGCACTTGCATGGCATCGGCCACAACGTGCAGCAGCCCGTCGATAAGAGGCCGCAGCCCCGGCGTGGCAACGCCTTTGGCGTGTATCCGCAGCAAGATGAGGAGCAAGCCAGTCAGGCCATGCGCCAGCCCTACATCGGCCACTTCCAAGCTGTTGTGCAGCAACACGTTGGGCAAAATAGCGCCGGCGGCGTTTGGGCTAGCCTGCTGCGCCAGTAGCTCCACCAGGTCGCCGAGGCGAGCATAGGCAGTGGGCGACTCGGCGGTTTGGGCGAGGTAGTGCAACAAGCCCCCCGCTCCGTAAAGATTATCAACGCGGCCCGCTACTAGCCAGCGCTGCGCTTGCGAATAAAGAAGGTGACTTACATGCTGTAAATCTTCCGCGCCAAGCCAGGTCGTTGGCTGTTGCCGCTGCACATACTCCACAAGCGCAAAGAGGCCGGCAGCGCCCGACCCAAAACTCATTTCGCGGTAGTGCGAGCCAAGGTTAAAATGCTGAATGGCCCCGCAGATAATGGCCTCAGCCTGCTCGTAGTCAGTGGCCTTGCCACCAGCCTGGTAAGCGTGGTAGTAGTAGAGGGCTCCTCCCAGCCGGCCGTTTAGCAAGGTTTCGTCGGTGGTGCCAGCCTGCGCCAAGGTCTTATCGATAACGCCAAGCCAGTGGCCAATAGCAGCCGGAGTGGCGGTGCTAGCGCCTGGGCTCATTCGCCAGGGAGTACGGTTTGTCGTCAAGCAGCAGGCTGCTGGTAGCTATCCCATCACTGCCCGCTGGCGCAGTAGGAAAGTCGGTTGGATATCCACCCCATACTTCTTTTAATTGCTCTGCATTGAGAACTTGTACTGATTCTCGATTAAGCAAGCCTTTACTTTTAGCTGATTGTTTCATGGCTAAATGTGTCTTGTTAATTTATCCTTAACCCAAAGTAAAGAGCGAGATTTACGAAGAATATCTCGCTCTTTACTTCGTTGGCAATTACTCAGCAGTGGTGGGCTGCGTGATAGTGCAGGACGACGATTTGAATACGCAAACGTCGCCGGCAGCCTGGCCGCCCGTTACATTTTGCAGGTCCGAGTCGCTCAGTTGCGCAATGGCTTCTTTGCTCAGCGACA
>CAXYJY010000054.1:0-82219 GCA_964277755.1 uncultured Hymenobacter sp. | reverse complement strand
TGTCGGCCGACAAGGCGATCTACAACTACGTCAAGGCGATCGGCAAGGGCCTGTCGAAGATCATGTCCAAGATGGGCGTGTCGACGTACATGAGCTACTGCGGCGCCCAGCTGTTCGAGGCGATCGGCCTGAACAGCGCCACGGTGCAGAAGTACTTCACCGGCACCGCCAGCCGCGTGGAAGGCATCGGCGTGTTCGAGATCGCCGAGGAAGCGCTGCGCATGCACAAGGCCGCCTTCGGCGACGACCCGGTGCTCGAGAACATGCTGGACGCCGGCGGCGAATACGCCTGGCGCACCCGCGGCGAAGAGCACATGTGGACGCCCGATGCGATCGCCAAGCTGCAGCACTCGACCCGCGCGAACAACTGGAACACGTACAAGGAGTACGCCCAGCTGATCAACGACCAGAGCCGCCGTCACATGACGCTGCGCGGTCTGTTCGAGTTCAAGTTCGATCCCAGCAAGGCCATCCCGGTCGAGGAGGTCGAGCCGGCCGCGGACATCGTCAAGCGTTTCGCCACGGGCGCGATGTCGCTGGGGTCGATCTCCACCGAGGCCCATGCCACGCTGGCCGTCGCGATGAACCGCATCGGCGGCAAGAGCAACACCGGCGAGGGCGGCGAAGACCCGCTGCGCTACGAGGTGATGGAAAACGGCGACTCGATGCGCTCGGCCATCAAGCAGATTGCCTCGGCCCGCTTCGGCGTCACGGCGCACTACCTCACCAACGCCGACGAGCTGCAAATCAAGATGGCCCAGGGCGCCAAGCCCGGCGAGGGCGGCCAACTACCTGGCCACAAGGTCGATGAGTGGATTGCCAAGGTGCGCCACGCCACGCCCGGCGTGGGCCTCATTTCGCCGCCGCCGCACCACGACATCTACTCCATCGAAGACCTGGCCCAGCTGATTTTCGACCTTAAAAACGCCAACCGCGCCGCCCGCATCAACGTGAAGCTGGTGAGCAAGGCCGGCGTGGGCACCATCGCGGCGGGCGTAGCCAAGGCCCACGCCGACGTCATTCTCATCTCGGGCTACGACGGTGGTACGGGCGCGTCGCCGCTCAGCAGCATCCGCCACGCCGGCCTGCCCTGGGAGCTGGGCCTGGCCGAAGCGCACCAGACCCTGCTGCGCAGCCAGCTCCGCAGCCGCGTGGTGCTGCAAGCCGACGGCCAGCTGAAAACCGGCCGCGACCTCGCCGTGGCCGCCCTGCTGGGAGCCGAAGAATTTGGCGTAGCCACGGCCGCGCTCATCGCGGGCGGCTGCATCATGATGCGCAAGTGCCACCTCAACACCTGCCCGGTGGGCGTGGCCACCCAAGACCCCGAGCTACGCAAGCTGTTCAGCGGCAAGCCCGAACACATCGTCAATCTCTTCCGCTTCCTGGCCGAAGAGCTGCGCGAAATCATGGCCGAGCTGGGCTTCCGCACCCTCAATGACATGGTCGGCCGCAGCGAATTTTTGAAAGTAAACGCCGGGGCCGGCCACTGGAAAGCCCAGCTGCTCAACCTCGACGGCGTACTCTCGCCCGCCCCCAACCTGTCGGGCGGCACTTTGTATAAGAGCGAGGAGCAGGACCACGGCATCGCCGAAGTGCTCGACTGGCAATTGTTCGAGAAAGCCGCCCCGGCCTTGGAGCGGCAGGAAGTGGTGGAGGCCGAATTTGCGGTGCGCAACACCGACCGCACCATCGGTACGCTGCTCTCGAACGAGGTCACCAAGCGCTACCACGCCGTGGGCCTGCCAGCCGATACGCTGCGCTACAAGTTTACCGGCTCGGCCGGCCAGAGCTTCGGCGCCTTCTCCACCAAGGGCCTCACCTTCAGTCTCGAAGGTGAAGCCAATGACTACGTAGGCAAGGGCCTGAGCGGGGCGCGGCTGGCTATTTTCCCGCCCGCCAGCAGCACCTTCGTACCGGAGAACAACATCCTCATCGGCAACGTGGCGCTCTACGGGGCTACCTCGGGCGAGCTCTACGTGCGCGGCAAGGCCGGCGAGCGCTTCGCAGTGCGCAACTCGGGCGCGACGGCGGTAGTCGAGGGCGTGGGCGACCACGGCTGCGAATACATGACCGGCGGCCGGGTGCTGGTACTGGGCGGCACGGGCCGCAACTTCGCCGCTGGCATGAGCGGCGGCCTGGCCTGGGTGTACGACCCCAGCGGTGAGTTCCCCACCAACTGCAACCCCGACATGGTATCGCTCGAAGGCCTCACCGCCGAAGACGAAGCCGAGATTCTGGCCCTGCTCAAGCAGCACTACGAGCTGACGGGCAGCCACCTGGCCAACTTCCTGCTGGGCAGCTGGGAGGAAGAAGCCGGGCGCTTCGTGAAAGTGTTTCCGCTGGAGTACAAGCGGGTACTGGTGGGCAAGGTGAAAGCCGCCTGATGGGGCGCCTCACCCCCCGGCCCCCTCTCCGAAAAGGAGAGGGGGAGCCGGACGACTTTTTGACGACTACTTACGTCCGCCAACGTTCGGCTCCCCCTCTCCTTTTCGGAGAGGGGGCCGGGGGGTGAGGCGCCCACGTTAGAACGGCCAATTGAATTGTAAAACAGTATGAATCCCACCGAGCCTTACCTCCCGCAAGACAAAATCTTTACTGCCGACAAAAAGCAGTACGGTAAGCTTGAATTGAAAGCACGGGCCCGGGGAATGCGCCACGAACCCACGCCTGCTGAGGCCAAGCTGTGGCAGCACTTGCGGGGGAATCAGCTAGGGGTAAAATTTCGCCGCCAGCATAGCATTGACCGATACATTGCAGACTTCATTTGCCTCTCGCATAAGCTCATAGTTGAACTTGATGGCGCAGGCCACCTGGAGCCTGACCAAGCCGACTACGACCACGGCCGCTCCGCCCTGCTGACTGAGCTAGGCTACCGAGTAATACGCTTTTCCAACGAGAAAGCCCTCAACCAAACCGAAGAAACCCTAGCCACCATCAAAGCCAGCCTATAAAACCAACGCCACATAACATCCCAAAGTCGTCAGGCTCCCCCTCTCCTTTTCGGAGAGGGGGCCGGGGGGTGAGGCGCCACGCTCGCAAAAATCACAACTACCATGGGCAATATCACCGGCTTCAAAGAATACCCGCGCACCGCGCCGCCCAAGGCGGCCCCCGCCGAGCGCGTGGCCCACTACCAGGAGTTTATCGGCCTGTACCCGCAGGGCGAGCTGCACCAGCAGGCGGCGCGCTGCATGAACTGCGGCATCCCGTTTTGCCACTCGGGCTGCCCGCTGGGCAACATCATCCCCGAGTTCAACGAGGCGGTGTACCAGCAGGACTGGCGGGCGGCCTACGACATCCTCTCGGCCACCAACAACTTCCCTGAGTTTACGGGCCGCATCTGCCCCGCGCCCTGCGAGTCGGCCTGCGTGCTGAGCATTCACAGCGCGCCGGTGGCCATCGAGGAAATCGAAAAGCACATCATTGAAATTGCCTTCGAGAAAGGCTACGTGCAGCCCACCGCGCCGGTACTCAAAACCGGCAAGCAGGTGGCCGTGGTGGGCAGCGGCCCGGCAGGGCTAGCCGTGGCGGCGCAGCTCGCCGAGGCCGGGCACACGGTCACGGTATTCGAGCGTGACCCGCACCCCGGCGGCCTCATGCGCTACGGCGTGCCCGATTTTAAGCTGGAGAAATGGGTGATTGAGCGCCGCATCAAGCTGCTCGAAGAGGCGGGTGTCACCTTCCGCTGCAACGTTGAAATCGGCCGCGACCTCTCGGCCGACGAGCTGCGCCAGTCCTTCGACGCGGTGGTGCTAGCGGGTGGGGCCTCGGCCCCGCGCGAGCTCAACCTGCCCGGCCGCGACCTCAAGGGCATTCACTACGCCATGGAATACCTCACGCAGCAAAACCGCCGCGTGAGCGACACGCCCGTGGACAGCGAGCACATCCTGGCCGACGGCCTCGACGTGGTGGTTATCGGCAGCGGCGATACGGGCTCCGACTGCGTGGGCACCGCCAACCGCCAGCAGGCCAGGTCGGTAGGGCAGTTTGCCATGATGCACCAGCCCGGCGAGGAGCGCCCCGCCCACACGCCCTGGCCGCTCTACCCCACCGTATTCCGCACCAGCAGCTCGCACGAGGAGGGCTGCCAGCGCTACTGGGGCGTGAACACCAAAGCCTATCTCGGCGACGAAAACGGCCAAGTGCGCGCCTTGCTCGTAAGCGACGTAACCTGGGAAACCGACGACCTGGGCCGCCGCGTCCGCTTCGAGGAAGTACCCGGCTCGGACCGCGAAATCCCGTGCCAGCTGGTGCTGCTGGCCCTGGGCTTCACCGGCCCGGCCAACGCGGGCCTGCTCGGCCAGCTAGGGGTGCAGCTCGATGAACGCGGCAACGTGCACGCCCCCGAAACCACCTACCACACCAGCGTACCCGGCGTATTCGTGGCCGGCGACATGCGCCGCGGCCAGTCGCTCATCGTGTGGGCCATCTCGGAAGGCCGCGAGGCCGCTCGGCAGATTGATATGTACTTGATGGGTAAGACCAGCCTGCCGAGCAAGAATGCGCTGGGGATGTTTGGGTGAGGGTTCTGGGATTGAGGCAAAAGAGAAGCCCCGGAAGCAGTAGCTTTCGGGGCTTCTCGTTCTATCCTTCTTGGTCGATAACGTCAGTATACCTGAAATCCATGTACGTCAAATTCGTTGTTCCTAATAAATCTTTCCGCATCTCAAGAATTATATCACCGACTACTTTTCTACCCTCTACTGGATTGGGAGGCTGTCCGTTTCCTTCTTGAACTAATATAATCAGCTTGTTAACGGCTTTAACAACTTCATCCGAACTGTAAAGCCAAGACTTATACTGCTCTTCAAAAAATACTCTCTTTCTATCTGACGATGAAGTACTACCAACAAAACCCTGAAGAGCAATAATTAGATTAGAATATTTTTCTTCTTTAAACTTCAGAATTGATTCTGACTTCTTTGAACGAAGCGCAAAGTAATAACTTACATAACCGCTAATCACTGCGGTTACTACAGGCAGCAATACAATTAAAATATTATCCACTATTTTGAATTATTTAGCAATACTCTGAAATCCTGCAAAACAATTAACAACTAAGCTTTACTAGGTATTGTTTTGGCAGACCCTTTTACTACAACTGCTTGCTCAACAATAGCCCACTATAAGAGTACCCGTTCACATTCACGCCTTGCAGCGGCGCAAAGGAAATGCCCTGGCGGGCGGCCACCTTGTGCAGCTGCGGCACCACGATGCCCGCCGTGGCCCCCACGGCGTAGCCCACAATATTATCCGACAAAAAGTGCTTGCCGGCCTGGAGGCGGAAATAGGCCACGGCGGCGGGCACCGCCGCCGCCGCACCCCACACGTAGGGCCGGGCCGGCGAGTCGGGGTTATAATCGTGAAAAACCTTGGCCGCGAAGAAGGTAGCCGCCGCCGTGTGCGCCGTGTGGCCTGCAAAAAATGAGTTGGTCTGGATGCGGCTGGTGCGCAGGTCGCCACCCTCGGGGCCGTAGAGAAAGGGCCGGTAGCGCGGGATGTTACCGATGGAGGTCGTGAAGAGCGCATCGGCGGCTAGCACGGTTTGCACGTAGAGCGCCAGCGTCTGGCCGTAGTAGCTGCGGATGGCGGGGCTGAGGGCCAGCAGGCCGGGCGCTACTACCAGCGAGGGGTAGCAGAGCAGGTCGCTGGCCGTCTGGGCGCGCTCACTGAAGTAGCCGGCCGAAAAGCGGTCAAACTTGGGCACATCCTCTTTGCGCAACGCGGCCAGTTCGGTAGCATTCAGGCCGCTGCGCTGCATGGAGCGGTAGAGGCCGAAGCCGCTCACGGCCAATTCGCCAGCAATGATGGAGCCATCGACGGCGAAGCGCGTGCGGTAGGGCGACGGGGCTTTTTGGGCGGCGGCGGGCAGGCTGGCCAGCCCAAGGGCACCGGCGATTACTAAGGCGGAGAATTGCTTCATACAGTTAAAAATGAAGCTAAACGCAGGGTTTACTGCCAGGGTTATTGCAGGCAATCCCTATGCATCGGCGCCAGCTCTGCCAGCCTGGGTGCCCACATTCTGCCCACGCTAGTATTTGCGCCGTAGCACATCAAACCCCAGCAGCTCCGGCGCCGCCAGCGCCGCCGCCATGGCTTGGTACACGGGCTCCAAATCGATGCGCGACATACCCAGGGCGCGCACCAGCAGCACGTTATCCCGCGCCTGGGTCACAGCTACTACACTAGGCCGGCCGGCCAACGTGGCGTGCAAATCGGTCTGGCCGGGCGGCGGCAGCTGGCGCAGGGCGGCGGCCAGCCGCCGGAACTGCGCACCGGCCGGCGGCCCCACTAGGTAGAGCGACAGCGCCGAGTGGTAGGGTCCAAACGTGGCCTGCGAGGTAGCTAGGTGCTCGGCGGGCCGCAGGGCGAAGCGGTCGAGCAGCGCGAGGCGGCCGGCTACCGTCACGCGCAGTTCGGTGGCGAAGGAAGTGAAGGCGAATTTTTTGCCCAGGTCGGTGCGGCCGGCGTGGGTCCAGTCGGCCAGCAGCAGGGTGGCGCTTTCGTGCAGGTACCAGTGCTGGGTTTGGTGGTAGCGGCTGGCGGCCTGGGGCACCAGCGGGTCGGGCAGCACTACGGCCAAGGCGTTTTTGGCTACGTGGCCTTCAGTGAGCTGCTCGGCGTGGCGGCCGTCGAGGCTCTTGAAGATGCGGGTATTGGCCTGGGTGCTGAGCAACAGGCGGCTGCCGGCCTCGCAGCGCACGCGCAGCCGCAGGCTGTCGCCGGCCAGCAGGCCGCCGCCGTAGCTGGCCAGCACGGCGTGGCAGGCAGGGCCGGCCGGGGCGGAGGGGTTGATAATCTTGAGGGGCTGGAGACTGCGGCTGGCTACCAGGCGCGACTGCCCGCGCACCTGGGCCACGGTGAGCGCGCTCCACAGCTGGGCGTCGGCGTCGGGCATTGGGGCGGCAAGGTAGCGCAGACTTTTAGTCCGCGCATACCTGCGCGGGCATTTGCACGCTAAAAGCCCGCGCTACAGCCCAGCAGCTAACCTCGCAGCCCGCTTACCAGTTATACGGCCACCTATTCTTACTTTTCACATGGAAAACCTAACCGGAAAAACCGCCCTCGTCACGGGCGCGGGCAAAGGCATCGGCAAAGCCGTCGCCATCGCCCTGGCCAAAGAAGGCGTGCACGTGGGCCTGCTGGCCCGCTCTACCCAGCAGCTCGAAGAAGTAGCCGCCGAGCTGCGCGCCCTGGGCGTGAAAGCCGCCGTAGCCTCGGCCGACGTGGCCGACGAAGCCGCCGTAACCGCCGCCGTGGCGCAGCTCAAAGCCGAACTTGGGCCGGCCGATATTCTCATCAACAACGCCGGCATCGGCACGTTTGCCAAGTTCTTGGACATGCCCTCGGCCGAGTGGGAGCGCATCATCCGCGTGAACCTGCTGGGCGTGTACTACGTGACCCGCGCCGTGCTACCCGACATGCTGAGCAAGCAAAGCGGCGACATCATCAACGTGGCCTCGACCTCGGGGCAGCGGGCTGCGGCCGGTAGCAGCGCCTACAGCGCGTCGAAATTTGCTCTCATGGGCCTCACAGAAGCCCTCATGCAGGAGGTGCGCAAGAGCAACATCCGGGTATCGGCCCTCACGCCGAGCACGGTAGCTACGGAGCTGGCCATCAGCAACAACCTCACCGACGGCAACCCCGACAAGGTGATGCAGCCCGGGGACTTGGCCGAGTTTATGGTGGCACAGCTCAAGCTGAACCGGCGCATCTTCATCAAGGAAGCGGGCATGTGGTCGACTAACCCGTAGCGCCCGTCCGTCATGCTGAGCGCAGCGTAGCCGAGTCGAAGTATCTCTACCTCAATACTAACTTCCGACGCCTGCAACGAAGCGGTAGAGATGCTTCGACTCCGCTCCGCTCAGCATGACGAACAGCGGCTTCTGTGCTTGATATCAATCAGCCCCCCGTGTGCAATCCGCCTCATCTTGGCATCGTACTGGCGCACGCCAGTACCCTAGCCTATGCCGCGACTGCTACTCTTCTTATTTTTCTGCGGAATACTCTCCACCGCCCAGGCGCAGCAGCGCCTCGCGGCGGCCCGGCAAAGCAGCTACCTCACCAAAGTTTTTCGCCTCACCGAAACCCAGGCGCAGTACCTCTACGCGCATGGGCTGAAGGCCGCCCGGCCCGGTTTTTTCGCGGTGCCTGTCGACTCTTTTCCTACCGACAGCCTGCGGCCGCGGCCGCTGCCGCTGGGCTACTACCTGGTAGCCCGCGCCGAAGGGCCGCAGTTGGTGTATTGGCTGCGCACCGAAACCAGCCGCCAGGTAGAGGTGCTCGACAACCAAGTTGACCTGGCGTTGGCCGTGCGCGACTCGCTGGGCCGCCTGCTGCCCGACGCCCGCGTGGCCGTGGGCCGCCGCCCGGTGCCCTACGATGCCGCCACGCACACCTACCGCCGGGCAGGCGGTGGGCGGGCAGGCGTGCTGGCCGTGACCCACGGTGGGCGCACGACCTACCACGCCCTGGAGCAGCCACTGCGCCCCCGCACCTGGAGCCGGGTGTGGCGGCGGGTGGTGTTTGGCTTTCCGCTGGGCTACGCCACGCGGCCGGTGTACCAGCTGGGGCAGGGCGTGCGGCATTTCAACTCCACCACTACCGGGCTGGTGGGGTTGGTGCGCGCGCCTTTTGATGAGGACGTGCGCGACCAGCGGCAGCAAGCTCGCCGCGACCGGCGCAAGCAGCGCTGGGCCAGCTACGTGGTATTCAGCCAACCGCGCTACCGGCCCACCGGCGACACCCTGCGCCTGAAGGTGCGGGTGCTGCGCCGCCGCACGGGCCGGCCCTGTCGCCGGCCATTGGCACTTTGGCTATCAGCCAACTATGAGGATGGCAAGCGCCTGGCTACGCTGCCCGCAGTGCGGCCCGGCACCTATGAGTACACCCTGCCCCTGACCGATACCCTGGGTCTGCGGGCCGACTCCTACGGGCACGTGTACTTGAAAGACCTGCATGGCCACGAATTAATAGATGAAAGCTTCCGCGTGGAAGACTACGAGCTGAACGATGCCCACTACACCCTGCGCGTAACCGAAAAAGAGCAGCGCCACGGCCAGCCGCAGGCCGTGTACGTGCGCGGCACCGACGCCAACGACCTGCCGCTGCCCGAGGCGCGGGTGCGCCTGGCAGTGCTGCCCCAGCGCGAGCCGGGCGCGCTGCCCCGGCACCCACTATTCATTGCCGATACGCTCTGGACGCATACGCAAGCTCTTGACCCGGTGGGCGAAACCCGTATAAACCTACCGGCCGGCATTTTCCCTGAGGTAGATTTTGGCTACACCGTGCAGGCTACTTTTCTGACAACCGACAACGAGCGCCACGTCGAAACAGCGGACGTGGACTACCGCCGTGCCCCCGGTCGGCTGCAACTGGTGCTCAGCCACGACTCCATCCGCCTCGGCTACGACTCGCTGGGGGTGGCCCGGCCGCACCACGCCTGGCTGCGCCAACTGGCGGCCAGCGAGCAGCCGCGCACCCAGCTGCCCGCGCAGGCCGTGCTACTGCCCCTGCGCCTGCCGCTCGACTACCTGGCCGATGCCTACGAGTTGCGCGACGCCAGCGGCCAAACCGAAACCCTGACGCTGAACGAGCGCAACGCGGGCCTGACCCTACGCTCGGACCGCACGCCCGATTCCATAACGTTGGCCGTTGAAAATCCGCACCGGGTGCCGTTCTGGTATTTCGTGTACCGGGGCAATGCGCTGCGTCATCGGGGCTACAGCCGCGCCTACCAGCTGGCCGTGCGCGAAGTGGGGGCCGTGGCCTGGCACGTATCGCTGCACTACCGCTGGGGCGGGCAACTGCGCACGGCCGAGTACACGGTGGGCGGCCCCGCGCAGCCGCAGTTGCTCATCACCACCAACCAGCCCGCCGTAGCCTACCCCGGCCAGAAAATCAAGCTCGACCTGGTCGTGACCGACGAGCGCGGCCGGCCGGTGCCCGATGCCGACCTCACGGCCTACGCCTACACCCGCAAATTCGACACGCCGGTCCCGGCCGAGCTACCGCGCTTCGGGCAGGTAGTGGCCGAGCGGCGGGCGCGGCGGCGGTTTAAGCTGGCTGGCGAGTTTGAGCAATCGACCCTGCGCCACACGCGGCGGGTTCTGCCGTGGCGGGCGTGGCACGCCCGGCTGGGGCTTGATTCGTTGCGCTTTTACCAGTTCTTGTATCCGGCTGGCGGCATGTTTCAGGAATATCGGCCCGCGCCGGGCGGGCTCACGCAGGTAGCGCCGTTTGTGGTGGACTCGGGGCGGGTGCGGGGCCCCATTGCGGTGTATATCGATGGGCAGCCGGCTTACATCCACGATGTTAACGAAGACGACCCCTACGCGATAGTGGCCGACAGCGGGCACCACACCATCAGCCTGCGCCTGCCCGATACGCTGGTGACGCTGCGCAACGTGTACCTGCGCCCGCGGCACAAGCTCACGCTGAGCATTGATATAAACCACCCGCGCCCCGAGCTAACCGTAGAAAAGCGGCCCGCGCAGCTCAGCCCGGCCGAGCTGACGGCGCTGCGCCGCTCGCTGGTGCTGGTGAATCTTGAAAACCAATCGGCTTTCACCACGCTGCGCCAAGGCAGCCGACTGCGGGTAGTGCACCGCCGCCCTTACGATTGGCGGGTGGGGGTGGTGGGGCCGTTCCGGCCCGATTCGGTGCTGCTGCGCCGCGCCGATGGGCTGCGCGCCCGGTTTATGTTTGAGCCATTGTTTGCCTACACGCTGCGCCCGCAGCTGCTAAAAATGGTGAGCGTGGAGCCCATTGAGTTTGGCCGCCTAGCTGACGCCGGAGTTTCCTCCTCCCTGCCGCTGGACGGCTTTGCCCTCACCGAAGCCGACGTGCGGCCCAGCCTGTACCCAAGGCTGCTACCCCATTTTGAGGAGCCCGGCCCTACCCTGCCGGGCCAGGGCCGGCTGGCGCTGCGCCAGCCACCCAGCACCGACCATATAGTAGGGGTAGTAGAGTACGTGCTGCTCACACGCCCCGACCAGCCCGGTTTTGTGCGCCTCAGCCCGCGCCTGACGCTGCCCGCCCTGCCCCCCGGCCGCTACCGGGTAGACGTGCTGCTCAGCGACAGCACCTGCCTGGTGCCGGCCGCGCTGGTAAACGTGCAGGCCAACGGCCAAACGTACCTGCAACTGCGCGGGGCCGACCGGCAACCGGCCGGAGCCCTGAGCCGGCGCATCGGCCGGCTGGTGCGGGCCCGCATCCCGGCCGCCCAGGTGCAGGCCGCCGCACCCGCTACCCCACCAGAGCGCCGCGACCCCGGCCCGCCCGGGCCAGGCTGGCACCCGGTGCGCGGGCGCGTGCTCGACGCCGAATCGGGCGAGGGCCTGCCGGGTGCTACCATCCTACTGAAAGGCACTACGTTGGGTACCGCCACTGGCCCCGATGGCAGCTTTACCCTGACGGTGCCGCCGGGCAGCGCCGTGCTAACGGCTTCGTTCATTGGCTACACTACGCAAGAACAGACTACCGGCCCTTCGCTGGATACCTTTTTCCAGCTGCGGGGCGATGCTAAGCAAATCGGCGAAGTGGTGGTGACAGGGGCTTTTGGAATACAAAACGAGTCGTTCACTGGCCGCTTAGCCGGGGTTGCGGTCGGGGTACATGTTCAAGCAAAGGCTGGGGCCGTAGCCAGCATCACGGTGCGCGGCACGCGCTCGGTCACGAGCGAAAAGCAGGCGATAGTTGTCATCGACGGCGTTATTGTATCCAAGCAGGAGCTGGCGGGTCTCAATCCAGACGACATCGCCGCTACCTCGATACTAAAGGGCGCTACGGCCACTGCTCTTTATGGCACGCGGGCTGCTGGCGGGGTGCTGATTATCACGACTAAGGGCAATGGGAGCCGCTCGCCGCGCCCCGGCTTACCCACGCTGCCCGACGTGCCCGCCGGCGACCCGCGCCTGGCCTTGCGCCGCCGCTTTCGCGACTATGCTTGGTGGCGGCCCACCCTCGTGACCGATGCGCAGGGTCAAGCCCACACCGAGGTAGTGCTGCCCGACGACGTAACCAGCTGGGATACCTTCGTGCTGGGCTCCGACAATCACCGGCGCATGGGCGCGGCCACCGGGCGGCTGCGCTCGTTCAAGGGCCTGCTGGCCGAGCTGGCCGGACCACGCTTTCTGGTGGCCGGCGACCGGGCGCAGGTGCTGGGCAAGGTCT
Source organism: uncultured Hymenobacter sp. (assembly GCA_964277755.1). Classification (GTDB taxonomy): domain Bacteria; phylum Bacteroidota; class Bacteroidia; order Cytophagales; family Hymenobacteraceae; genus Hymenobacter. The sequence goes on along the minus strand of CAXYJY010000054.1, from coordinate 70,045 downwards.
TAAATTACCAGCCCGACACGGCGCAGGTCACGACCATCTTTAAAGTAGGCGCGCAAACCGTGCGCAGCCAGGCGCGGCGCGTGGGCACATCGGTGGTCGATACGCTGACGGTGGCCGCGCCGGCCGCCGGGGCCGATTCGGTGCAGGTTACGTTTGGTCTGGCGCAGGCCAGTGGCTACGCCGATGGCGAGCAGCGCAGCCTGCCGGTGCTGCCAGCCGACACCCGCGAGCAGTTAGGCACTTTTGCGGCCATCACGGCCGCCGACACTACCCTGACACTGCCGCTCGATGCCCGGCTGGGCGAGGTCACGGTGCACCTCGACAGCGACGCGCTACCCGCGCTACTGGCCGAGATTCGGCACGTGCAGGCCTACGCCTACCTCTGCCACGAGCAGCTGGCCTCCAAGCTGCTGGCGCTGCTGCTGGAGCAGCGCATCCGGGCGGCGCGGGGCGAGGAGCTTCAGAGGCAGCGGGCGGTGCAGGGGCTCATTCGCAAGCTCCAGCAGGGGCGCCCGCAGCCCACGGCGCTGTGGGGCACCTGGCCGGGGGCCGCGCCTCGCGTCTGGGTGTCGGCCCACGCGCTGGAGGCGCTACTGGCCGCCGAGAAGGCCGGCTTTAAAATCGCCCTCAATAAGCCGCAGCTGCAAGCCCACCTGCTGCGCGAGCTCGATGAGCGCCTGAGTGCGCCCGCGTCGACCGCGCTGCTGGCCGCCCAGCGGCGCGGCGCAGCCACGCTTCCCACCCCACCCAACCCCGATGCCGACGAAGCCCTGCGCCTGCTGCGCGTGCTGCACCAGCTCGGCACCGCCGCCGACTACCGCACCTACCTCGACCGCCTCGACCGCGCGCAGCCCGGCCGCCGCGCCCTTGACCGCTACTTGGCCAGCGTGGAATTGCGCCAGCAACTAGGCCTACCCTACCAACTCGACAGCCTGCGGCGCTACCGCCTGCGCACCGAGCTGGGCGGCGCGTTTTACGCCGATACGGCGGGCCGCAATACCTACTTCCGCTACCTGCTGCCCGACCGCGTGGGCACCACCCTACTGGCCTACCGCGTGCTGCGCGCCCAGGGTGGCCACGCGGCCGAGCTGGCGCGCATCCGCACGTTTCTGCTGGGGCTGCGGGGCGGCAACTACTGGGGCAGCACTTACGAGGCGGCGAATATTCTGGCCACCATCGGGCCCGATTTGCTGGCGCCGGGCGGGCAGGCGGCTACGGCCCAGGTGCGGCTGTCGGGCGCACCGGCCGCCGAGGCGGCGGGCACCATCAGCCGGTTTCCGTTTGATTTGAAAATGCCCGCTACCGGCGCGCTCACGCTACGCAAAACTGGCGCGCTACCCGTGTACGCCACCGCCTACCAAACCCGCTGGAACCCCGCGCCCGTAGCCGCAGCGAAGCCTTTTACCGTGACGACTACGCTGGCGGGCCGGGCCGGCCGCCGCCTCAATCTACGCGCCGGCCAGCCCGCCGAGCTAGTGGTGACGGTGGATGTCAAAGCCGAAGCGCGCTACGTGCTGCTGGAAGTGCCCATTCCGGCCGGTTGCTCCTACGGAGCCGCGCCGGCGCGCAACCCGCTCGAAACACACCGCGAAAACCTGCGCCACCAAACGGGCATCTTTATCGACTACCTGCCTATCGGTAAGCACACGTTTCGGGTAGCGTTGCAGCCGCGCTACCGCGGGCAGTATACCCTCAATCCCGCCCGCGCCGGGCTCGTGTATTTTCCTGCCAAATACGGGCGCACGGGTAGCAAGCAGGTCAACATTCAGTGAGCCGCAGGCTTCGTTACCATGCTTATAACCTGAGCTATAGATGAAGCACCAAATGGACATTGAGCGAGCAAACAGCCCGTTCGCCGCCCGTTTAGGATTATTCACCTAAAAAGCCGCTCCGCCGAAAAACGCCCGGCTAGCTTTGCGTCAGCTAAGTGCAATTCGCCAGCAGTTGGCGAATTCCAAACCAGTCCTACCATGCTGTCCGCCACGCGTTACTCGTCTGCCGCCGCCGCTGCCCCCGGCGCGCCCCTCCGCTGCCTCGTTGTCGATAGCGACCCGGGCGCGGCGGCGGCCCTGGCGGCGTGCGTGCAGCAAGCGCCCGCGCTGGCACTGGCGGCCAGTTGCACTAGTCCGGCGCGGGCACTAGGCTACTTGCGCATGCACCCGGTCGACGTCCTCTTTTTGCCCATCGAGCTGCCGTTGCTGGCCGGCCTGCGGCTGCTGCGCCCGGCAGGCCGGGGGCCAGCCGTGGTACTTACCTCCTCCTATCCCGATTACAACCTCCAGAGCTACGGCACCTACGGGGTAGTCGACTACCTGCTCAAACCCTTCTGCCCGACGCGCTTCCGGCAGGTGGCGGGCCGCCTGCATACGCAGCGCCCGGCGGCCACCCCGGCCCTCACGGGCGGCATGTTTGCCCAGCCCCGCACCGATGGCTTGTACTTGTGGGTAAATAAGCAACTGATGCAGCTGCGCCTAGCGGAGGTGCTGTATGCAGAAGACCTAGGCGGCTGCACCCGCCTCAAGACGCTGCACCAGGAGCTGATTACCGATGAGCCGTTTGCGGCGCTGGCCGAGCAGCTGCCCGAGCCGCAATTCCTGCGCATCAATGCTACCTGCACCGTAGCCCTGGGCCATGCTACCGCCGTGGCCGGCAACGCGCTGGCGGTGGCCGGCCGCCGCCTGCTCCTGAGTGCGGCTTTGCAGGATGAAGTACTAGCCCGCGTATTTCAAACCAGTTTTTAACTGCTGCCCTATGCCTGGCGGCACGCCGAGGAAACGCAGTTTTAGCGCTACCTATCGATTTCGCGGTATTATTTGGCGCTAAAACCAGATGCTTCCTAGATACTACCCGGCGAGTGGCCGGCAGGCAAAACCACGCTGTTTTTCTTACGTTTGAGGGCTACCTATTGTATCAGTTCACCTTATTCGTTATGAAAAAGCCCTTAGCTGGCTTGGCGGCGCTCGCGCTGCTGGCCGCCTGCCGTGAGTCGAACACCAGCGTGAAAAGCGCGCCTTCGGCCGAGCCCATCGCGACGACCAAAACGCTGTGCTACGACACTACCTACACCTCTCCGGCGCAGCAGCCCCGCACCTACTCATACACTACCGGCATCGTGGTGGGCACCGGCAAAACCGTAACCGTGCCCGTGCAGATTGACTGGACCACCGTACTGGAAAACGGTTGCCCGCAGGTGGCCTCGGTGCGCGTATACCAGCTCGGCGCAGCCGACTTACGCACCAACGTATCGGTGAAAACCCTACGCGACGCGGCCTGCAAGCCCGGCCCGCTCCCCAACAGCGCGCAGCGCGCCGCTACTGGCGCCGTGTACGTCAACCTGATGTGCCAGGCCAAAGCCGTGCGTGCCTTTAGTAATTTCCGCTTTATGCTCAATGGCTTGGGCTACCACGACAACCTTGAGCCTACGCTGACGCCGGCCACCACCTCGGTACGCTAGCTACTTGCCTTAAAAGCTTTATCCAAAAGTCCTGGCCGCCCGCCAGGACTTTTTTCATAGTATCAGCTATTCCTGCCTCGATGGGCAGCAGTACCAGAACACCTACCAGCCCACCATAATACTATTTCGCAAAAAACACCGCGCACCTACTGGGGTATGCTTAGGCCAAGCCCGCCAGTAGCAGTGTCCACTTCGGCGTATGCTTTGCCAAACTAGTTACTCTTGGCTGAAAGCCGCTGGCTTATTCTCACGCCGCCCAGTCCGAACTAGTAGTGATATAACCCTTTTTAGAACAAAGAAGATAATTATTAGAAACGCGATAAAGCAACAAATATATTTGCACTTTAACCAAACAAACGCTTAGTTTTACGCCTGATTTAGGCAATTATACACTATCAAATTATGAATTATCTAAGCTACAAAGAGGCTTTTTCGGCGCTAGTACAAGAAAACGATGGCGTACTACCAGATTTGTACGAAACGGTGGAAATTACTATTTTTTGTCACCCAGCCGACGCTCCTCCCATCATCACAGTAGCCGATGTGGTAGCCTATGCTATTATTGAGGCGAGCGACGAGTTTCGGGTGCCCGCCTTCAATCGGCAGCCCGCACAACTGGTGACCGTAGCGCACGAATACGCGGGTCCCTACACCGGCTTCGAGCGGGTGTTAGCACTATCTATCGCATCCGATAATTAGAACATTCTATTGGTAAAGTAATACTTTTAGAATCCTCTCTTCATTCCGGAATTTAGTAATAAACCACCGGTCAGCTCGCAATAGCGAGCTAACCGGTGGTTTGCGAACGCCACGCGGTAATTAGGCACTGATGACGGCAAGCGCGTCGTAGAAGGGTAGTCCGCCTACATAGGAGCGCGGCGCGGGGCCGGGCCGGGGCAGCAGATGGTCGCAGGTGCGGCTGAAACTGTACAGCAGCGGCGGCAGGTAGGGCTCGGGTACGGGTACTTGCGGTAGCAGCAAATCATTTTGCTGCGCTTCGAGAAACGTAATTGTCCAGTAAAAATCCCGGCTATCGGCCTTTGTAAAAGCCATGTGCCAGTCGTCGAACTGCCGCCCCGCACTGCTACCCCGGCACAGCAAGCGAACTTTGTGGTGACGTGGGTCAGCCAAGATGCGGTCAAACAGTCGGGTTATGCTCTTGGCGCTACCTTCCAATATCTGCACAAAGTGCCCCTGGTCATAGCACAGCAGCCCCGTAATCCCGTCGCGGCTGTTATGAACCTGCGACTCTTCGAGCAAGTCAGCTAGCTCTGCTTCGCTAAACGGTCGCACGGCCGCACTGCAATACAGCAGGTAATGCACGGGCTCGGCCGTGGGCGGCTCGCTGGGTGCCGTAGTCGACACGGCGTGTTGCGTTAGGGCAATTGCCCATTCCAGCGCGCCTAAAGACAAAGTAGTAGAGAAAATGCTTTTGCCAGGCATGTGCGCAAAAAAGAAGAAAATCGACACCGAGGCGGTTTTCTTATGCGTCGGTGAGGTAATAAATCAGGCTGCGGAGCAACGCGTAGTGCGTGCAACAGTACGCAGAGTTTGTACCAAGGTGCTGCACGGCAGGCGCAGGCTGCTCTACCTACAGGTACTAGGCACTCGCCTACCTAAAATTAGATGCCTTACCACCAAGCAACGATGCATAGAGAAGGGCAACAGAACCGCTACTATGCGCCCTATACGGTCGGAACTTCTGAACAGGTACTCGTAGCTGACCTTTTTTGGCGGAATCACCAAATAAAAAGGCCCTCAGCGCATTGCCGAGGGCCTTTTTATTTGGTGATTCCGCTGGAATGACAAAACTATCTGATAAACAAGCAGCTTGCCACGAAGTGTAGCGATATGACGCTTTTTCGGGCAATTACACTAGCTCAGCGACCCTACGCCGCCTTTGCTACTTGCAGCTCTTCTACGCGCAGGCCAGTAGCCAAGTCGTAGTGAGCGCAAGTGTTTTCTGGTTGGTCGTAGCGCACGAGGCCGGTTACTTGGCGGTGCGGCTCCGAGAACCATGCAAGGGGTGCGGCCGGGGCGGCTGCGTCTGAGCTAGCGTCATCCTTTCCCAATTCAATCAATCGGGTGTTCTGTTGCCAGAGCTGCCCCTTGTCTGTTCGCAGGTCGGCAATGATGTCGTCCTTTTCATCAAGGCGTTTGTGGAGGCTGGCATTTTCGGCTAATAGCTCTTCGTAGGTCGGGCGGACTACTGCCATAGTTGGCTGCTCCGTCCGGCGCTCAACCTGCTTGGGCATCTGCGCCTCTCCCGCCGCCTCCGGCTTCTCTGCGTCTTTGGGGGTGGACGTGGGCGTTGGTTCGCTGCCTTTCAGCACTGGCCCGCTGCCCAGCATAAGCCAGTCAGAGCTTAGTTTTTTATGCTTGCCCAAAACGGCTTGTAGCAGGTCGAAGCTGGGCTTACTCGGTCCCTGCATGGCCTTTCGCATGGTGTTAGGGTCAACGCCGCAGGACCTCGCCAGTGCGGCTGGTGTGTCGTAGCCCAGCAGTTCAGGCAGGGCTGACAGGCGCTCATTGATTGTCTCCATAAATATTTCCTGTGAAGTTTGGATTAGCGTAAATATTTCCCTATATTTACGTAATACTCTTGGGCAAAAGTACGGCCCAGGTTGGATTTACCAAATCTTTTACGGAAAAATGACAGCAACAGCCACGCCCGTTTACCGGGAACGGTACGCCGCATTCTTGCTTCGGTGGGCTAAAATGAGGCCCGCCCTGCCTGCCACCTATGCCGCCATTGCCTACGACCGTCTGCGCCAGCAAGGCGTGGAGGGCGTAACTATTCGCAGCCTGTACGACTTCAAAAACTCGGGCTATATGCCTGAAAATGACGCTGTAACTCAGGTCATGGAAGAGATAGCCAAGCAGTACAATCCCGGCAAAATCTTGAGTGAAAAGGCAGCTCGTAAGTTCCTGCGAACGTGGGAGCCACGCCCCGGCCGGAAAGTCAAGGCTGCGCTTTTAGCAGCCGCATAAATTTTTTGTTACACCTCAAATTTTTTCGCATGGAAGAGCTAATCAAGGTTCGCAAGGAGAACGGCCAGCGCCTGGTGGACGGGCGGGAGCTTCACGGCTTCTTAGGCAGCAAGCAGGAGTTCAGCACTTGGATTAAAAAGAAGATAGCCAAGTTTGGCTTCGTTCTGAATCAGGACTTTACTACGATTGATAATCTTATCAAACGTAACGGCAGCCGGGGCGCATCTGTTTCTACAGAGTACAGCCTGACGCTCGACATGGCCAAAGAGCTATCCATGCTTGAAGGCAACGAGAAAGGCAAGCAGGCCCGCCGCTACTTCATTGAGCGCGATAAGCAGCTGGCCAGCCTGTCCGACCACGCGCCCGCCCTAGCGTTGGAGGCCCACACCAACCGCCCAGTGCAGATTGAGAACAGCAAGGCGGTCAACGCGCAACAGTGGCTTATTGGCGGCCCGGCCGTAGTGGCTGAGTATAACCGCGAAAACTGCAAGCGGGTAACCGGCATGACGCCCACCGAGCTAAAAGAGTGGGCTAAGCAGGCCGGCCTGCCCTCTAAGCAGCGCACGTCGGGGAAAGAAGTAGTGCGAACCATTCGCCCCGAGCTGGCTTGCCGCATGAGCGTAAATGATTCACTCGTCCGGCGCGGGGTAAGCCTGAATGAAGCGTGCGACCTGAGCGCCGGCACCACGCCACTATTCTCTAAAATGCTACAGTTGGGTATGGTGCCGGCTGAGCTAGCCGCATAACATCATGCTGAGTCTACACCTAACCATAAACGGCGAGGGCACCGAAGCTTATTGGCCGACTAATGACGTTGTACAACTGGAATACAGTGGCCCCGAAGGTATTAACCTGGATTTCGCAGAATCAGACGGGATTCGGGGCGCGCACATTGAGCTATCAGGCGAATTGATTGAGGCTATGTACTGGCTGTACATGAAGCACAATGCGCCTGAGCCCGACCCAAATATTGAGATAGCGCCGCCCGAGCCGCCCTTCTGATATTTTTTGCTCTGCCTAGTGAAATATTTACGCAAATAATTTGGTAATTATGAAACCGAAGCATACCTTTGAAGCGTAAATATTTCACCACCCCACCACCCCCTACCTCCTCACAGCCATGTCGTACGCCCCCGCCCCCGCTCACCTGTCCATCGCCGACAAAGCCGCCTACTACAACAATCTGGCCGCCCAACTCGGCGCACCCCAGCGCCCGGCCAAAGCAGCCGCTCCGAAAGGGGCCCCCGCTACCATCGTGATGTACGAAACGCGTTGGTGGGTGGAGGGCAACCGCAAGGCAACGCTCAACAGCAGCCCGACCACGACGGAAGCTTTCGCGCGCCGCAACGCCACCCACTACCAAGGCAAGGGTTACGGCTCGGAAGTGGTGGCAGTGTATTCGAATGGTCGCAAGAAAGTCCTGGCATAATGCGCGCCCGCCTCTTCTTCGCGGCCTTCGCTGCCAGCCAGAACGCCCGCCGCCTGGGCATGACCCGCCACGCAGACGTGCTGCTTTTACAGGCTCGCAGCCACCGCCAAATATGCCCGAGCGCATCACGGTAACGGGCTGCCTGGGCTGCCCCTTCGCCCACCGCGAACTGCACGCCAGCCAGCAATACTACTGCTGCGTGCTACCTCCCCTGCCAGCCGTGTACCCCGCCCCAGGACGAGAAGCCCCCGACTTCTGCCCGATTCGCAAAACTGACTTCTTCCGCATCCTTCTCGCCCCCGCGCCATGTCCCTTGCCACCCCTGCCCTCGCCGTAGCCGCCAGCGTCGCCTCTCGGAAAGCCGCCCAGCAAGCCCGCCCAAAAGCCGCTACGGCCGCGCAACGGGCGGCCGTCGGCACCTGGGCCACTACGAACCTGGCAGCTCACCCGCGGCCGGAATTGCTGAAAGGCCTGGCGATGCTGCAAGCCCATCCCGATGCCTACAGCGCTGGCTACAGCCCCGCGAAGTCTGCCCGCGAACGGCTTGAGAAGCACCTCGCCTAAGCTTAGCAATTTCCCACCACCCCCTACCTCCTTACCTAGTTATGACAGCTGCCCCCAACAACCGCTACCACGTCACCGGCCTTGACGACCTACTTTACGCTACGCAAGATGAACTCTACGCAGACATCAAGCGCGCTGAGCGCGACATAGAGGCCGCCGCTGCCGTGGACTATTTCGATAGTTACGAAGCCGCCCAGGAGCACGAAGCCTATAAGGCCGCCCTGGAGCGCCGGCTGGAGCTAACGACCCGCGAATACAACAAAACGCTAGGCTCTAGCCTGTAGTGCCATGAGCGATTGGCACAGCCTATTGAATGATACCGATGCCTACGATGGCGGTATCGACGACACCCGTTGCGGCACCTGCCCGGTCTGTGGTGATGATGTCTTTGAAGCCGAGGCTCGCTTTGACGAGGATAGCGGCACTTGGCTGGAGGCGGCAGATGAACTGGCCGACTGCCCGACATGCAGGGCGCGCGGCCCTTACCTGCCTTATCCAGAAGATTAGCTCGATGCCCCGCTCCCTCAACCCCCACCTCTGCGAGCTACCCCCACAGAATGGATACCGGCGCTGGCGCTGCGACTTGTGCGGGCAGGTGCTGGAGCTACCAGAAAAGGCGGAGATAGTCGCAACAGCCACCGCGCTAGGGGTCTTCGCCGCCGCCCACCGCCATACTGAAAAGTTCGCCGCCCTGCTGGCCTCCAATCCTACTTGATATGCTGCGCCGCTACACTCCACTCGCCCGCACCACTGGTCCAGCCCGCAAGCAGCCCCTAGCGCAGCAAAGCAAAAAGGGGCGGGCGGGGAAGGCAGCCCAGCGACAGGCTTACGCTGCGGCCGACGATGCAGAGCAATGCTGGTGCAGCGCCTGCGGCCGGGCTGGGGCCACCGACCACTCGCACCACTTCACGCAGGGCCGGCACAAGCTACTAGCCAACGACCAACGGAATTGGATTCGCCTTTGCCGCGCCGACCACGAGTTGTTCGAGCACAACAAACGAGCCTTCGCCGCCCGCTACCCCCAGGTCTGGCAGCAGATACTCAGTCAGATGCAGCAGGTCAATCCTCAGGCACATGCCTTCTTCAGGATGAAGAACCCCTTCTGATTTCCCCCTCTCTTTTCTCTCTTCTTAGTTTATGAGTGCTGCCCCTGACAACCCGAACGCTATCCCCGTCATAACCGACCCGCTAGGTCGCCATTGGCCCCAGCCGCTCGGCCTTCGGCAAGCACCAATGGACGATACCCATGTGCTGCTTACGGCCGGACAAGTAGCTGAGCTTCGAGAATATTCCTACAGCTATCCAACCGGCACCTATGAGGGCAAATGTTGGAAGCGCAAGCAAGAAGGCGGCTGGTGCCTGTGCTGGTATCAGCCCCACCCCGAGCCGAACAGAATTGGCATTGGGCACCGCATCATTCTGGAAATCTGAGCGCCTTCCCCGCCCCTCTCTGCCAACCTAGGGCACCGGCTCCTCCGCTATGGCTCATTGCTCGCTCTGTAACGACACGCTCAAAATAAAGGCGTGGCTCCCTTGCAAATGCTTGGCTTGCACAGCGCCTCACATGGTAAAGCACTGGCCTACTACTGATTGCAAAGGCGGATTGCGCACGGTGCCGTGCAGCAATTGCCAAGGGGTCGAATACGTGGCAGCCCTGCAAAGCGCGCTGACAGCCTCTCGAAAACAATAAGCCGCCTGTCGGCTCCCCCTCTCCCTTCTATCACTTTTTAGAGCTGGCCCGGCAACTATGAGGGCGTGAAGTATGAGTCAGACAATCACCGCCCCGGCTGCTATTACTGAGAAGGTAACGCTAGGCCAAGCTATCACTTTTGATGGCACATTGACCCGCACCAAGAAAGGCCGTGCGCGCTTGTGGGTTGAAGAAAAGCACGAGGCGCGCAAAGGCATCATAGTAGGCACTCGCGCCCTTTGGGATGGCGAGATGTACACCGAGCGCCTCGATGAAGAAGATGGTGGCGGCTATGTGACAATGTTCGTGCCTTACCACATGCATATCAGCGCTTTCCTGGTGGCTTACGCCCTAAACCGCAAGCCTGTGCTAGTGCTGCAATCTAGCGCAGTTGCTCGCTAGCCCGCCTCTCCCTCCCTATACAGAAACACAGCCGCGCCGCCGGCAACATTTTCCAAAGCTGGCCCGGCGTGAAGGGCACCCTGCTATGCCTTCAATTCAAATAACTGGCAACCAAGTAGTCTATTACTCAAAGACTATTGAGCTACCCGAAGACGAATACGCCGAAATCATGGCCCTCTACGCCGAGTACGTCGCTGGCGGTGGGCTTGATGATGTGATGCAGTGGCTTGCCGATGGCGATTCCGGCTTTACGGAAGATGATGCTGTCGAATACGGCGAGGTGGAGGATTTCGACCTGCAAGGCACAGAATAGCCCGCCATGACCGCTATCCAAACCGAAGCCGCCCCGCTCACCAACACCGACCGATTGGTGAATGCCGCCCACCGCCTGATGCAAGCCGAGCGCACCGGGGACAAAGACGCCATTCGAAAGGCCGAGGTCTATGTCCGCTTCTACGAGCACCAGGTATCGGCCGAGGGTGCGCTAGAGCGGGCCGAGCGACTGCTACAAGAGGAAGACGCCGAGGCCCGCCGCCAAGAAAACGAAGTCGGAAACGCCTACCACTCCACCTACTAACCTGTCTGCGCCGCCATGACTAGTCTAGCTCTTTTCTGCCTGCTGGCCGCCGCCGCCCGCGCCGCCCGCACCAATCGCCGCACCTACGCCCGCTACGTGCGCGCCGGCCAGCCCGCCAGCATGTACCCCACCGTTCTGGCCGCGAAACGCCGGGCTGAAACGGCGAAGTACCGCCTCTTCGATGCCAAGTGCGAACTCCAGCGGGCGGGCCTGGCTGCGCTGGGCAAGCTGCCGATGCTGCGCCGCCGCCCCTCTCACTCACTAGCTGCTTAGGAGCCATGACACCCGCTCCCCGCACTCTTCGCTGCAAAGGCACCTGCGCCGCTGTCGCCCGCACCCTGCGCGAACTGGCCGCCCAGCTCGCCTCCACCTCTCTCATTCACTGCCCCGCTACCCTACCAGCTGTAGGGGCGGGCCAACCAAAATCTTAACCTCATAACCTCATTTTCAACATGAATACGCTGCCAATCCCCGCCAATTCTCTTGAGTTTGTAGCCGCCAGCAAACTTCCTGCCTCTCTTCGCCAACTAACTGCCAACGAGGCTATTCACGCCAAATCGCTGCTACCTCAGTTCGCCGAATGGCTCAAAGGCACCAAGCAGCGTGCTGGCATCCAGGGGGCTGAGGTTAACGAAATCAGCCTGCACGACCTCAATACGCTATTCCCTTATATGGTTAGCTACTACCCGACCCCTAATGGCTATTTGGTAACAACCCGCCGCGCAGTAGCAGCTAACCCAAAGGTGCCGGGTATCCAGGCCCGCGAACTCGACCCCGCTTCGTGCTGGGTTGGCCCCACGCCGGCCGCCGCGCTGCTGGCTATGATGACCGAGCGAATCAACAACAAGGAGATGCGGCACAACAGGGCAGGTTCGATGGTAGTTGAGCGGGCCGCCCTAGCTGCTGTCTGAGCCATGCCCCGCACCGCCGAACAGAACCGGGACTACTGGCTAGCCCGCGCTGCCGAGTACGACCGCGAAGCCGCCAAGCATGTAACCGCTGGCCGGCATGACCACTGGAAGAAAAAGGCCGCCGCCGCCCGCGCCCACGCCGCCACCTACACCACTACCCCCGCCTCCTAAGCTGCCATGACCGCCCGCATTCTGCCTATGGCTTCGCTCGACGCAGAGCGGTACGTAGCCCTCTACTTAACTAACCCGCTACTGCTGGCTGCCCACCCCGACCGGATGCGGGCCACGTCCGAGGCTTGGGCAGCGGGCGGCTACGACCAGGCGGCCACGGCCCGGCTCGCGGAAACGCTGCATGAGCACCGCCGCCAACTGGTTGACCACACGGCCGTGGAGCCCCCCCAGCCGGCAGCCGAGCGCGAATTACTCGACCTAGCCGGCCACCCGATTTTCAAGGCCGAACGCGAACGGCTGCGCTACAAGATTATGCGCTCCCGCCCTTCGGAATACGCCTGGCTGAAAGGCATTCTGGAAGCCGCCCTGTCCGATTTAGCCGAGGCCCGCGATAGCCAGGTGCTCGATGCCCAGCCCCCTACCCCGCCGCGCCGGCTCGACGTGGCCCTAGCCGCTGCCCGTGGCCTCGTGGTGCCAGCCTCTCAACTCGCTGCCTAACCAACCCACCACAACTATGATTGACGAAGATTGGGGTATGCCCGCTCCCACGACGGAGCACGACCATTTGAAGGTAAAAGTAGCCAGCTGCCCCACATGCGGAGGTTGGATATTTCAATCAGCCTTCCCCCGCTGCGAAACCAGCAAGGACAGCATCAAGGAGTTCAGTGCCTGCATCAAGGCCGGGCTCACCATCGACGTGATAACGCTAGGCGAAGCAAAGCAGCTGAAATACTGCCCACAAAGCCACGGCAAGAAAAAGCCCGCCCACGCCGACCTCTTCACCGCCCACGCAGAATAGCCGCCCACACCCACCACAGTGGGGGAAACACTGTGGTGGGCTCAACCAACAACTCTTACAAACACAAAGATGTCGAAGAAATCAACTTATACCCCGCTCGCTGGCCGAAAGGCCCTATTAAAAGCCTGCCAGCACACGCCCTCGGGTAGCAACCAAGTGATGGTATCTGGGAAAGTAGTGCATCAGTTATTGCTTTTGCTAGAAGACGTAGACCCCGAGCTAAATCTGCCCGCCCCGGCCCCCTCTTCTTCCCTCTTAGGAGAAGGGCCGACGCATACGAGCGACGAGCCGCTAGAAAGCCATGTTGGCGTTTCTAGTGCTAGGCCAGAGGCTTTCCAATTCACCGACAACGACATACGCCAGCGGCTCACCAAGATTGCCGCCGATGGCAAGGGCGTATTCCTGAGCCAGCACGCCGCCAAACAGGTGGCCGAAATGTTGGCCGCCCCCGCTCTCTTATCTAGTGGAGGGCCGGCCGCCGATAGTGAGACGCAAACCAAGCTAGATGAAGACTATCCTGAGCCGGAATATCACGCTGAGGGCATGGGATGCGGCTTAGAAGATGCCGGCATATACGACCGCTACGAAGCTATGCAACACGGCTGGCAGCATGCAATTACGCGCATGTATAACGAGGTTGTATTCCCACAGCGTGCGGCTTTGCTAGCCGAAATCAAAGCCCTTCGTGCCGCCCCCGTCTCTACCTCTCTAGGTGGGGGAGCCGCCGAGCCGTGGATTCGCGTTGATGAGCGGCTGCCGGAAGACCACGGCCATTATGACTTTGCCACCAAGTCAGCTATCTACCTGAATGGCTATTGGGGCAGCTCGCGCTTCAACGATGGCGAGTGGTATTATGCAGAAGAAGACGACCAGCCGCCATTTGTGGGTATAAAAGATGTCACTCATTGGCGCAAGTTGCGGCGCGAGCCCAACCCAAACGATGCGGCGGCCGACCAACTACTGGTAGATAGCAGTGGGGCCGGGCCGCAATTCGTGCCGGTGACAGCATTCGACCAAGTGAAGAATGGCGACTCGCTGCTGATTGTGGGCAATATCGATGGGGTTCAGCAGCACCTCTTCCACAACGTTACGACGAAGGAAAGCGCGGCAGATGGGCAGGAAATTATTCTGAAAAAGAAGGGTAACAAGTTCTTCAACTTCGGAATGTACCTCGGGAAGCAGTCCTGGGTAAAGCAGTGCTACAAACTTCAATGGCCCGCCGATGAAGCCCACTAGCCGCCCCTACTCCCCCTACTGGTTGTGCCGCCCCTAACCCTTCTTTTCTCCCACCCATGCACACCCTCGCCCGCGCCTGCCGCCATATCGGCCGCGCCCTTGCCACGCCTATTCTCTTTCTGGCTGCCTGCCTGCTGCTGACGGATGCAGAGAAAGGCGAGCCCGTTTCAACTGACTTGTACCCTTACGATTAGCCTATATGAACCCCCTAGTAGAAGAAGCCGCCGCCACCGCGCACAAGTTAGCTATCCTGCAAGCCTACCCGCTGGGCACGCTGGAAGTTGTATTTACCAACTGGCGCAACAAAGATGACACCCACCCGCGGGGCCGCCTTGTTGGCCTTTTCGTAACCGATGTAGACGAGTACGCAGCCGTTGATTTTGGCGAGCATGACCGCGGGCTTTGTGAAGTAGAAGCCCGGTACTGCGTCCCCTGCCTACGAAATTTTGCCGCCCTCTGCACTCCCTTAGAGGATGGAACCGGCCGCATTCCGGCGGTTGAGGTGGCGCGGCTGGGGATGATTGATGAGGAAAATAAGGAACAGCTAGACTGGCCCAAAGCTACCGCTGAAGTTCAGGCGCTAAGCAAGGGGCAGAAGTTTATCCTTGTCAAAATCCCAGACAAGAACCCCGACTACATGCATCGGCAATACTATATCTGGGATAACTACGCGATGGGCGGCTACGCGATGGGCGGCGGCCTGAATACAATGGTCATTATCGACCAACTGCGCGCCTGGCACTTCGCCCTGCCCGTGAACGGCCGCCCCCTCATCGAAGGCGTGGACTACCTCCCCAAGTAGAGAAGCCGCCGACGCCATGCCCGCCGCTCCCCCGAAGCCCGCCACCCCGCCGTTGGGCACCTACTTCGACAGCTGCGGCACCCGCTATGAGTTCGCCAGCCGGCCGCCCTGGGGGCTGGGCTTGTACCGCGCCGATAGGCCGGCTGGCGCTACGCCTGTCCAGAATAGCGAAGTATTCGCAGAAAGTATCAAACGCAACATTTTCAGTAAGCTACAGCCCGCCGCCTAGTTGCTAAAACGCCTTCACCGAGCCGTTTTGAGAGGAAGTAACTAGCAACGTCGAGCCAACCCCCGCCGGGGTTTGTGCCGGCCCGAATGCGCCCCGGCAGTATTGGCCGGGGCCTCTTTCGCCACCCCTTCTTTCTTCTACATAATGACTACCCTGTTAACATCGGCTCTCATCGACCGCTGCCATGCCGGCAGCCGCGCTAAAGGATTTTGGGACGAAGTTCCACCCGAGCGCCAGCAACTCATGCTGGTTGTTTCTGAGCTTGCCGAGAGCCTTGAAGCTCACCGAAAAGGCCGCCAAGCTGACTTTGCCACCTATAATAACCGCGTGGGCGAGTTGCTGGGGCGGGGTAAAGGCTTCGCCGATTTTCAGCCAACTCTCTTTCAGGAATACATTAAAGACAGTGTAGGCGATGAAATAGCCGACGCGGCTATTCGCCTGTGCGACTACGCAGGCGGCTTCTTCACTGACCCGCGCGACATTGAGCACGTGCTAATATGCTACGGCACCGAACGCAAGTTTGCCAGAGTTGAGGGCGAAAATTATGCTAGTGACCTGCTGACGGTCACGCAAGTAGTTATAAATGAGCGGCCGCGGGGCGGCCTTAGCTCGCGCTCTCTGGCTGAGGCGTTCGCGACAGTAGAGGCGCTGGCCGATGCTTACAAGGTTGACCTAGCTACGCACATCGACCTGAAGCTACGGTATAACGCAACACGCCCGCGCCTGCACGCTAAAGCCTACTAGCCATGAAAGCGCAATACTACCCCGAGCGCAACGTGTCGGCCTACGCCAGCCAGGCACTAATCAACCGCCTGCGCCAAATGCTAACGGAGCGGGAGCAGAAAACGGCAAAGGGCAACCCCGAGCGGTGGGCGGAAACGCTGCTTATCGTGAACGAATTGACCCGCCGCAAAGAGGGCTTTAGCATCTGCGCCTTGGCCAAGCAATTAGGCCCCGAGACGCACGCACTCTCCCGGCGCAAGATACCTGTAATGGACTTTACTAATCGCTGGCCATGAGCGACACCTTCAAGTGCGGACACCCGCGCAGTGAAGAAAACACCCGCTGGATTGGTGGATGCGACCGATGCCGCACCTGCTATCGGGCTTGGGAGAAAGCCTACCGCCAGCGCACGAATCGGGCGCAATACGAACGAGAGCGCCAGCAACGCTTGCAAAGCGACCAGAGCCGCGAATCCATTCGCCTGCGCCGCCTGCGAAAGCTACTCGCCGACCACGCCGCCGCCAAGCCCCACCTCTACCCTAGCCAGCAAGCCGCATGAAGTTCTTCGTCCGCCTCCGCCTTGCCTACCAAGTACTGACAGCCCGTCGCGCTCGTGATTGGCGCAGAGTAGTCAGTACGTGCGAGCAAATTCAGTCTGATGCCATGTGGACTGAAATCCTGGCCAAGCAAGCCAAGCACGATGCCCTCAACGCCGAACGCGACCAATTACTGGCCGGCACCCGCACCACGCACGCAGCCGAGCAGATACTGAAAGAGGTGCGCCAACTGGTGCAGCCCAAAACGAAAAGCTAGCGGCTCCACCCCTAGCGAGAGAGGAAGCGGCCGCAACTAGCTATCTGTCAACCGCTTTACTCTTTGCGTGCTGTTCAAGCAAGTGCTTAATGAGGCTAGCCAGCGAGCGGTTTTCAGCCTTAGCCAACCGATGGTAGCGCGGCTTGTCGTCGTCCTCGTCAAAGGAGAATGTGAAGGAGCGAGAGACGCGAGTATCGGTTTTGCCTGCCATGCCGCGAAAATACTATGTAAATACTTTGCAAACTGCTTGCATTGTAATTACACATGGAATACATTTGTAATACGCAATTAGCGCCCGCCTTTCACCGGCCCGCGCTACGGTCGCTGACACGGCCGCGCACCCTTCTCACCCACCGGCTGCTTGTCAGACCGGCTATCCAGGCTCCCCCACTCGCAGATGTCAGACTGTGGGTGCGGGGTTTGCCTTTTTAGACTGGTATGCCTAAGGAAATCACGATAAGCAGCTATCAGTTAGCCGCTGTTTTAACGGGTGAAAAAACGCAGATGCGCTTTGCCGTAGAGTTTACGCCTGAGCAGCAAGGGGCGTTAGCTGCCGGGGGATTCCCCAAATCCTTTTGCAGCGCCGCCTATGGGGATAGGCACCATATTGTAAAAGAAGCCCGAGGCTTTGAGAGCAAGGAGCTTGTTAGTCCGTTTGGGCAGCGGTCTACACTAGGGGCTGGCCTGGGCGACAGAATCAGGCTGCAAGATGAAACAGGGGCTAGTTGCCTAGTTGCGATAGAACGCACTGAAATTCAGCGCGTGCAGGATATTAGCCGTGCCGACGCAATAGCCGAGGGCATGGAATCTGTCGGCGGGGGCCGCTACTGGCTAGCCACTCCTGGCCTGGGAGCTGTAGCCAGCCCCGAAAAGGCATATCGCACATTCTGGGAAAGTACCGAAAGCCCCGAAAGCTGGAACGCAAATCCTTGGGTATGGGCAATTTCCTTTCGAGTAGTCAGACAATAACGCCCCGCCCCCCTCCCCCTTACAGAGAACAACCCCCAACATCGTTATGGAAACCAGAATTAAGGAGCGCCCTATTCTTTTCAGTGGCGCTATGGTCAGAGCCCTGCTGGCTGGCACCAAGACGCAGACGCGCCGAGCTATTAAAAACCAGCCGCCACCTTGGGTTGAAGGTCGCATTTTCTGTGAGCGATTCAACCCTGCTGGCTTTGATAAAGACGGCGAGATGCGGCCTGGCCCCGAGGTTTTCGGCGCTTATGATGAAGATGGATATTGGGGTGCTGTATGCCCCTACGGCCAGCCCGGCGACAGGCTGTGGGTGCGGGAGGCGCTGTTTTGGTCTGAGCATGAAGATGGATGGTGCTACCAAGCAGATAATGAGATGGTGCTATGCGAATACCATACTGCGCCCATCCTGCTGAAAACTTACAAGCCTGCTATCCCATCCATCCACATGCCCCGCGCCGCCAGCCGCCTACTGCTGGAGATAACCGCCGTGCGCGTGGAGCGGGTGCAGGAAATCAGCGAGGCCGATGCCGTGGCGGAGGGCATTGAGAAAACCAAGTGCGACCTGGGCGCAATGTGCGAAGGTTGCTTCCAGGGCCGCAAAGCAGCGCCGCACTGGAAAGACTATCTGGGCGACAAGAAGCGCGAAAGCATTGTACCAGCCCGGCTTGAGAAAGCCGCCGATAGCTACGCCAGCCTGTGGGCCAGCATCAACGGCCCACGACTCGGGGCCGCCAACCCCTGGGTATGGGTGATAGAGTTCAAAGTAATTGAGCCGGCCCCCACTTCCACCACTAAAGGAGGCCAGAGCCATGAGTAGCGCCAGGCCCAACTTTCAATTTTAACCCCACCCTACTATGAACTTCTTAGAAAAAGACCTCGAAACGATTATTTGGGAGAACTACGAGCGCTGCGCTGAAAAAGGGCTCGACATAGACCAGAACTTTCATCGCTTCGGCAAGAAATACCGCCAGTTGAATCTTGCTCCTTATGGGATAGCCGACTTGGTTTTCTTCCACTACAGCCCAGCGCAGAAGGCCTATTTCGTGCAGGTGGTTGAATTAAAGAAAGGCAGGATTGACACTGCTGCTTACCAGCAGGCCAAGCGCTACCAAACCGCGTTACTGGCGCTTATCCGTAAGTCGAAAGGCCCGAACGACAAGACGCCTATATACTTCACTACTATACTTATCGGTAACGAGGTAGAGATGTCGGGCGACTTCCTGTACGTTCTAAATACAGATTATTCTTGCCTAGCTTATACATACAAGTATGACTTCGACGGCATCACATTTGAGCAAGTCGGCAAAGAATGGAGAAGCACAGCAGAGGCTAACACATCAGCAAATCAGGCATTAATCATTGAGTTTGCTGAACACCGCTCAGCTTGCCAAGATGGGTATGATTTAAATCAGGAATTGCTAGCAGAAGGGCAGGAGCAGCAGGTTCAATTACATGGCGACTGGAATCAAGTTCTTGTCATAACCCCCGATGGGGTTCTGGTTAACGAGGATTTATTAGCGTCTGACCTATACGATGCGCTGGAAGATGGAGCCGAGTAAACGCCCGCCTGCCTTCCCCCTGTACGCCCAGGACTTTATTAGCTCGCTTGACGTCCAGATGATGAGCGCCGCCGAGGTGGGCGCTTACTGCCTGCTACTATTCAACTCTTGGGCGCAGCCAAAGCAGGGCTACTTACCGAACGACGAAGCCCAGCTGCAATTTATGAGCCGGCTTACGCCTGAGCAGTGGAAGCAAAGTAAGAAGCGGCTGCTAGGCAAGTTCACCATCACAGGCGATAAGAAGTTTCGCTACAACCCGCGCCTGATTGCAGAGCTAAGCAAGCGAGCTGCTTACATAGAAAAGCAAGCTGAGAACGGGAAGCGCGGTGGCCGACCGCGCCGGGGGGCACAACAGCCTAAACCTGCGGCTTCTTTGGGCGAAACCCAAAAAAACCCAACCCTTTCCCAACCCTTAGAAGTGGCTAACCCAAACGAAAGCTTTTCTACTTCTACTTCTTTTTCTACTTCTTTTTCAGAAGAACCCCTCCCTTCGGTCGGGGGCGCGGGCAGCGGAGAATCAGAAATTGAGCCGTGGCTTGCCCCAATTCCTGAAAGCTCAACAACGACGCTTCGCACACCAGGGGGGGCGGCCGATGTAGGTACATTATTAGTTTCCGAGCAAGGTGGGCGCTGGCAGTACGACCCCGCCGAGATTCACCCCGGCTTGGTGCTGCCCTTCGACAATGACGATTTCCGCGAAATGTGGGCGACTTACCGCCGTTACCGCGAAGAAAAGGGCCTGCCGCGCCTCAGTGGAGGCTTGCAGGAACAGGAGGCACTACGCAACCTAGCGAATCTGGCGGGCGGCAGCCAAGAAAAAGCGCACAGCATCATCGCACAAGCCATCCGCAAAGGGTGGAAAGACCTCTATAAGCTCGATGAACAACGCCCTAATCCCCAGCAGCACGCCATCGGGCAGTCAGGCGGTGGCCAGAAGCCAACAGGCGCTGCTGCCGACATCGCTGCTCGACTTGTCGAACGGCGATTCCAACAGCGAGACGGTAATACTGGCGCTATTGGACAAGCAGCGGGGGCTAACTCCGGCTTCGGCTCAACAGTCCCCTCAGGTTTCGGCACTAACCCGTGAGCAGCAGAGCGCCACGGTTACAGCGAAGGCCTTGACTAATGCACTCATGTTTACGGCGCACCAGTTCAACGTGGTGCGTAACATGAGCGACCTGCAAATGGCCTTTCTGGCGGAAGACCTATTGGCGCTGTACTGGGACTGGCGATTTGATGAGTTTTTGTACGTGCTGCGGGAGGGCGTCCGGCAGAATTGGGGCAAGACCTACGACCGCCTCGACCCGCCTACGATGCACGAATGGTGCAAAGCCTACTTGGAAGCCCGCACAATTCAGATTGAGAATGAGGCATTCCAAGCGCACCAGGCCCTGAAAAAGGCCGAGAAGCTGCCCGTCAAATCCGACTTGCGCCAGCATCCGCAGTTTGGCAAAGACTACGACGGGGTACGCCAGCAACTTGATGCCCTGAGCGACGCCGACCTGAATGCCACCTGGCGCAAGTACCTGACTGCCCAGCGCCCCGAAAACAAGTTCATCGCCGACGTGGCCACGGAAGTAGTGAACGACCGCCGCACGCTGCATTACCTGTCGCAAATAGCGAAGACGCTGCCTGCCGAAACGGCGAGCGACCGCGAAGCGGAGGCAGAAGCCGAGGCCCGGCGGGTTGAAGCCGCCTACGTGCGGGGCGACCGGGGCGCGGCGGGCCTGCCCGCCTCATCGGTGCCCGGCCTCTACGATAACCTGCCCGACGCGCCGCCCTTCGGCACCCCGCCCTAGCCATGGCCGCCTCTCGCACCACCCGCTACACTGATTTACTCCAACTCCCGCAGCTTCCCTTTTAACTCCCCGCAACATGAACAAGAAAGAAACCGCCGCCTTTGAGGCCCTGCAAAACGAGTTGCGACTAGCCAAATCGCTACGCTTTACTGAGCCTGTGCGCCCTGACGTGCCGCCGCCCACCTCAGAAGAGCGCGGCAATCGCCTGACGGTAGGCTATGACTTTGCCGGCGCACTCGGCACGGCGGGCGGGCGAGTGGAAGTGGCCTGTTCCAGCTCTGTACACCACGCGCTAGGCCGGACTGATAAAACTACCTCACAGGGCAGTCGGGCGCTTTATTCCACTAGGCTGCTGGCCTTGCGGGCGTTGCGGCACGAGGTTGAGCAAGAATGCGCTAAGCGCCTGGCTGGTATCGACAAGCAAATCGAGCAAGAACTAGCACTCGACGCCTCCCCCAACGGCACCGAATAGCCCTCCCCCTCTCTTTTATAACCCCTAAGAAGAAGAGCTGCCATGCCAAACCATATCCAGACTGCCCGCATTCTCAAAATCAGCCCCGAAACCGAAGCCCGCTTTACTGCCGCTGGCTTCTTCCGTCTCTCAACCGCCTGGCACGACTACGCCTGGGAGTATCATTTTGAAGACCACGCTGAGCGAGGCCGTGACCTACGCGTGTTCGATACCGGCGTGGCCCTGCTGGCTGGCCCCTACAACGGCTCAGGCCGGCCCGACTTGCAGCTAGGCGCTATCCGCGTGGACAACGAACAGCAGCTGCTCGAGTTCTGCGAGGCTATCGGCTGGCTAGAACCCATCAAAAAAGGGCCGCCGCCCCTCTCCCTACTAGGGAAGTAGCCGCCGCGAAAATCTTACGAAATCATTTGCGCAATCAACTTTTAATCAGTATCTTTAAGCCATGCCAGAGCCTATAGAACAAGTCTTGACGCGGGCCTTCTCGCAAAATCTGGAAGGGCCGGCTGGCCGGGATAACATCCGGGAAAACCTGGGCGGCTTAGCCGTGCTGCACCTGCACCTGAAAGAAGGGGTGGAGATGAATTGGAAGGTTGTGGCTGAGCGCCTGATATGGGACTTCGCCTATACCCTTCGCATAAACGACGAGCAGGCCCGCCGCCTCACTGAGCTAGAAAGCCAGCTGGCCGCCGCCCGCCAAGAGCTAGCAGAGCAGGAAGTTGAAAAAATGGGCTTGATAAAGTCGATGCAAAAGGCAGCTCGGCGGATTAAGCAAGGCGTCCAAAAGATGATACAAGATGGACGTCTTACGAAGTGGGAGTTTGAGGATGCGCTTCTTGAGCTAACCGCCCCCGCCGCCCCCACCCTAGTAGGAGACGAGACACCCCCAAAGCGAATCACCTGCATTCACGATGGATGCCTGAATGAGCACGTACACGATGGGCATTGCGCCTGCTACCTGCTTGGCGCGAGTGATGAGGCAGAGCGGCACGAAAGCCCCGAAATTATCGGTTTTTATGAAACGAGCGGCCTGCCTGTGCGGGAGGGCGATGATTACGTGACCGATGTTGAAGGCTGCTACCTGACCCGCGCCGAAGCTGAGGCGCTGGCTGAAGACGATGCGGCGGCGGCCTCCCTAGTAGGAGAGAAAGGGCCGGCCGCATGATGTTCGCTCTGCTTGTCTTCGCCCTAGTCAGCCTGCTGCTTTTCGTGCTTGGCTTGCTGCTGTACTTCAATATCGGCCGAATTATGGCGTGGGCTTTTGAACGAGAAGCCCGAAAGCGCAATAAAAAGCTTCTTGGCAAATGAAAGGCTGGACACCGCAAGCAGTAGAGCGGGCCAATTTAGGCCAGAAACCGCCACAGGAGCGCATGAAGGGAGCCGACAGCACCAAGGAGCCGCGCAAGGCAAACGAGCGCAACAGCGACGCCCTAGAGGCCCAAGTCGAAAAGCGCAAAGACTACGCCCAACGCCGCATGGAAGCCGAGCTGTCCAAACTCAACGCCGCCGAGGTGCCCCGCTACCAGGTCGGTAAGGGAGAAAGCACCCTGGGCACCGTCCGATTCTTCCACTTGCAGCCCGACCAGACCGAACAATTGCTGGCCTTCGCCGCCGAACACTTCAAAGCAAAACCCGCTTAGCCCGCCCTTTACGCTTTTACTACCAAGCCATGAATCTTATCACAAAGCAAATCTTGTTGCAGCGACTGCCTAAGGCGTGGCTTGCCCAATATGGCAGGCACACGCTGGGTATTTATGACGCGCTTCTGGCGGAAGGCGGCAAGTTGACCGAGGCCCGCGCCGCCGAAATAATCGGCAATGACAGTTGGACGTGCATCCTCTGCGACGAGTGCGGGCAATCGGTTGAGGTGGCCGTTACGGTTGGGCAAGAGCCTGATTACGATAGCAGTACGGCCACTATCTGCCTTGCCTGCCTGACAAGAGCCGTTTCTCTCGCTTCCGTACCCACCCCGCCCTCCACTCCTTTATAGCCAAGCCCCCGAATCATGAATACTTCCCCTGGCCCCCAATATTCCATGTCCGACCTGCTGCGCCACGAACTGGCCCGGCGCGGCTTCTTTACCTGTTCAATGGTCATTGGCAATGATTCGCTTTACTGGCCAACCGAGGACTGGACAGGTGACAGTCGCAAGCTGCAAATCGACTCAAAAGCTTGCCTAATTCTGGCCGGCACGCCCACCGGGTTCGAGGATGATGCGACGGCCCTACACATGCTCGACACGCTGGGCTGGCTGCCGCTCGCTGATTCGCCTGTGCCCGCCCACTACTTCCCCGCGCCAGCTGCCGAATTGGCCTAGCGCCCCTCCTTCCAGTAGTATAAGACCCGCCATGTGTGATTTAACCTTCTTCTGCGACAAGGACAGGCACTTGGTCTGTGAGCCGTATTCGGTAGCAAACCTTCACCGGATGGCCGAGGCGCTCGGTATCAAGCGCTGCTGGTTTCACGCTGGCGTGAAGGCGCACTACGACATCCCGAAGCTGCGGATAGCCGAGATAATGGCCAAATGCCAAGTGATTAGCAGGCGGCAGATTCTAGCAATCATAACTGCCCCAAAACCCGCCCCTCTTTTCGCCCATGTGTGACCGCATCTACAACCGTGACACGGGCCAGGAAATTGAAAACGTTGGCGAACTGCGGGCGCTGGTCGGTAGCGACTTGGTAGACCAACTTGAGCCAGATGCTGACCCCGACGATTGCTGCCTCTGCAATACCGACCACATGGCTATCCTGACCGCCGCTGGCTACTGCTGGATACCGAACGAAGGCGACACGACTGACATTCTGATTTACAAGAGATAAACCCATCGCCCCTCCCCCACTATAGTACACAGAAGCCCCGCCCCCGCCATGACAGATTTGAATTTCCCCGCCCTGGGCCAAAGCGCCCACCACGCCCACCAACTAATGGAGCAGTACCCAGAGTACACCACTTGGGTACGCTCGCTCACCGACACCGACCTCGAAGACGAATACAACGAGCGCCACGGCAGCCGCTACGCCGATGACGAGCGCGAGGGCGACAAGTACCGCATCGTCAACCGCGTACGTGACGAGCGCCGGGCTGGCGGGCGGTATTTGGAAGATACGTACTAATCTTTTTTGTCTCTACAGGTGCTTGAAGCACTGCCCCGCCGCCATGCCAGTTTTTGAACTACCCCTCACCAAGCAGCAATACGCTGAGCTATATCAGTTGAACGAGGCTTTCATGCAGGCGCTCGACACCGACAACACCAGTTTGATAGACCAGGCCGCCGCCGCTACCCGCGAGCGAGTTGGGGCAATTTGCGCCCAGCACGGGCGTGATTTGCTGGCTACTGATACCTACACCTTTAGCCGCCTGCGTGGGGGCAAGGGTAAACTTCAGGTGCTGGATAATCGCCTGAAAAGTGTTGCCTAAATCGACCCCTTCCGCCACCCCCTCACGCGCTAGAAGGCGCACCCCACCGATGAGTAAACACATTGAAGTCCCGATTAACAAGCCGGCTCAGTTTGAGGTGGCCGACGCTGAGCTGGTCGCCAAGCAGGCCCACATCAACCGCTTCATTCATACTGATTTCGGCTGGGCACCTGTTTCGCGCAAAATCATGTTGGACCTGCTAGCGCTGGTTCGGCAGGACGTAAAGGTGGAGATTATGAAAGAGCACAAGTTTGCAATTTATTATTTCTCACTGCCTTAGATATGCCTGATGCACCTGTTTTGCTCTCCCCTGAACGAGTAGCCCAGATAGCCGCCGATAGCGAGGTGTATCCCTCGGGCTGCCGCCGCGCCGTGACTGACTTGCTAGCCGACCGAGCCGCCTACCGCCAACAGGTAGCCACCGAGCTGGCCGGGCTGCTACGCCGCGAGCCTCGCAAGGAAGACCTTTTAAGCTCAGATGAGTTGCTGGCACTCGCTTTTGAGCAGCGCCGCGAATACAACGCCACCATCCGCGCCGTGGCCTCCCGCTTAGGAATAGACCTCTCCACCCCCACTAGTAAGTAGCCCCACCATGAGCCAGTTAAGCCTTCTCGCCTTCAATCTTAACCACTATGTGCGCGTCAAGCTTTTGCCCAAAGGCTTTGAGTTGTGGCGAGCGCACTTCAGCTACATGCCGCCTGAATGGCAAAAGCCGCTGGCTCACTACCAAGCCCAGGTTGATGAGGCTGGTTATTCTAAGTTTCAGGCCTGGGAATTTATGCAGGTTTTTGGGCCTCACATTCACTTGGCTATGACTGGCGTGTTTGAGACGGAAATCCTGCTCGAATCTAGCGACCTAACCCCTGTTGCCACCCCATGAAACCACCCACCCCCGGCCCCCAAAGCTACCACGGTGCCCCCAACCTCTCTAGTTACCGGCCCGCGGCTACGGCTGTTTGTCGGACGGAGGAGGCGCGGGCCCCGTATGTGCCCCGCTCTGAAGCCAGCCTGACCGTAAGCAGCGATGGTTACGTACACCTGAACGCCGAGGCCGCCCGCCTGCTGCCTGCCGGCGATGGCACGCTGGACCTGCGCCCACCGGTGCGTGAAGGCCGGGGCGACTGCTGGCAACTCGACGCGCGCGCCGGCGGGCGGTTCCCTCGCCGCCCGGTAGGCACCACTGGCGGCATAAAATTTCGGGCGGCGACGCTCGTCGGCAAGATGCTGGGGTGCCTGGCGGGCCCGGCCAGCTTCATCATTGAGCCCGTAGGGAACGACCTGTTTTGGCTGTTCCCGAAAACCGGGAATAAGTAAACGCCACCGTATTCGCTTTTCGCTTCCCGCTGCCGGGAAATTTGAGTTATAGCTATAACTCTAGCCCGCGAAAAGATGCCCACCCCCCGCCGCGAATCCATCAAAGGCCCCACCAGCGCCAGTAGCTACATTCTCGAATGCAAACTGCGCCGGGCCTACGAAGCCCAGCTAACCCAGGCCGTGGCCCACCTGCACCGCCCCGAAGACCGCCGCGCGGTGTACGTGCAGCTGCTCGGGGGCAAACTGGCCGCCACTCAAATACGCGGAGCCGAAAAGCGGCTGCACGAGGGCATGATTGACGTGCTGCTGCGCCTCGATGCCGACCAACAGCAGGTAGTGAAGGCGCTACTGCTAGACCCGCCGGCCCCCGACCTGGCGGCCGTAATCGCGGAGTTGGTTCGGCTGGAGCGCAACATCAATTACCGCGACGACGACCCCCGGTTGAGCATCAACGACGATGCCCGCCTAAAAGCCGCCGGGATGGGCCGCCTGACGCAGCAGCAGTACGAGTTATCGAAGCCCAAGTACGCCAATCTGGGCGAGCCGTTGGTACTCGAACCACTACGCCCAGCGGCCCGGCCGGTGCTGCGGACCAGGAAGCGGGGGCGGCGGAAGGTGCGGGTGCTGCCCCGAGTGGCGGCGCAGTACGAGTTGTGGCCGCTTCCGGCGGGCATGGGCATGGGGGGAGGTTTGTAGTATGGAGGCCCTGACGGACAAGCAAGAAATGTTCTGCCGCGAATACATCGTGGACTTGAACGCCACGCAGGCGGCTATTCGCGCGGGATATTCGGAGGCGACAGCTGCAAGTATTGGGCATGAGAACCTGACAAAACTTGACATTGCCTCACGCGTGCGCGAGCTAATGGCCGCCCGTGCCGAACGCCTGCGCATCGACGGCGATTGGGTGCTAGGCCGGCTTATCGACATTTGCGACAAGTGCATGGAGGCCAAGCCCGTCATGGTATTTAGCCCTGCCGACCGCTGCATGGTACATAAAGAGAACAGTGAAGGGGAATTGCTCTACGAGTTCGACGCTGCCGGGGCCAACAAAGCTACCGAGTTAATCGGCAAGCACCTGGGCTTCTTTGAGAAGAACAACAGCCAGAAAAAAGGCAAGGTGACGCTGAAAATTGGCGGGCGCAGTGATGCTTGAGGCGGAAGAAATAGAGTTCGATGTTCACCCCGACGCGGTGAACGAGCGGTTTTTGCCGTATCTGTGCAGCCGGGCCCGCTACCGGCTTTTCTGGGGTGGCCGTAGTAGCAGCAAGTCGGATATGGCTTGTTTGGACCATTTACTGCAATGCCTGACGCTGCCGTACTTTAAGTGCATTCTGGTGCGGAAAGTAGCTGATACCATCCAAGGCAGTTTGTGGGCCACGCTCAAAGCCGTGGCCGAGCGGGAAGGGATTGACCACCTGTTTTTCTGGGGCACTTCCCCACTAGTGATTCGCTGCCTCATCAATGACAACACGTTTATCGCGCGCGGCCTTGACAACCCGCGCAAAATCAAGTCGGTGCGTGAGCCTACTCATGCACTGTATGAGGAAGCCAATGAGATAAGCAAGGGCGACTTCGACGTAGTGAGCACGACGCTACGCTGCTCCCAGCCGGACGCAGTTATTCAAGAAACGTTCTTGTTCAACCCCGACCAAAACGGCGACTACAAAGAGTTTTTCCTGTGGAAGATGTTCTTTGAGGCCACGGGCCACCCGAACGACACCACGTTTTCGGGCCTGCTACAAACCGACATAGAGGGCGAAACGGTTAGTCAGGCTTACGAGGTGATGCACTCCACTATCCGGGATAACCGCTGGGCGAGCCGCGAAGACGTGGCCCGCTACAAGCGCTACGGCGATATTTCCCCGGTCACGGGCGAAATGTTCGATGAGTACCTGTACACCATCTGGTACTTAGGGCTGTGGGCCACCCGCAAAACCGGCAACGAGTTCTACCACAATTTCCGCGAGCACGCCCACGCCAGCACGCCGACCCCGTTCCTGCCGGGGGTAAACGTGCTGCAAAGCTGGGATGCCAACAGTTTGCCTTACTGCGCCATGTTCTGCGGGCAGACGCAGCAGCTGCCTGGCGGCGGCCGGGTACTACGGGTATTCAGGGAGTACGCCTTGCGCAGCCCGAATAGCGGTATTCGGCCTACAGGACGGCAGTTCCTCAAAGACCGGGCGGCTTCGGCTGAGTTGCAACAAGTGAGTGTGTTTCTGACCGGCGACGCCACCATGCGCAACGCCAAAATAGGCGAGTCCCCCGGCGAGAGCCCGCGTAAGGACGTGCTGGCGGCGCTGGCTACGTTTCAGGACGCGGATGGGAAGACGGTCCCTGGCTGCCTTACTAAGATATCGGATGCGCTCTGGCCGGCGAAGAACCCCGGCGTAGACCGGCGGCGTGACTTTATCAACGACTTGCTAAGCGGGCTGATTCCGAACGTCACGGTGCAGATTGACCCGAGCTGCAAGAACCTGATTAATGACCTTAAGCAGGTGCAAAAAGGGATTGATGGGAAGCTCAAGCCGCGCGTGCTTGACAAAGACTTGAATGTGAGTTACGAGCCCATTGGTCACTTTAGCGACGTGTTTGATTATTGGATATGCACGGTGCTGGCGGCTGAATACGCGGCATTCAAGGCCACGCGGTAGGGCTAATTTCCCGCCCGCCCGCCGGTAACGCCACCTTTGGGCCATGCCCCTACGTGTTGCCGATGTCCTCCCCCGCTTAGAACAAGTCTGCGTGCATGGTGCCGTACACGCCGATTACGCCCGCACCACGCAGCTAGCAACGCTGTATCGCAAGCTAGCAACGGGGGACATCGGCAGCCTGTTGCAGCAGTTCAGCCGCCGGGAGGATGCCGCGCAGTTCGAGACGCGCAAGCAAATGACCATTGAAACCGTGTCGGCTTCGTGGAACCAACTGCGCACGCCGTTCTACGAGGTGGCCCGCAAGCGGGGCGGGGACGTGACTAAGCGGCTCGACTACGCTGCTAGCGTGCCAGTAACAGAGGCGCAGCGGCGGCAGCAGCGGCTTACGCAGGCGATTAACCGCTACTACAACGGGCAGCCGGTCGAAAACTACTTGGCGCAGAAGGTGGTGAAAAGCCACATGATGAGCGACCCGAACGCCTGGCTGCTCACGCAGTTCGCGCCGTTCGACGCTAATACGCAGGTAGCCCAGCCCTACCCGGTGCTACTGCCCTGCGAAAGTGCGGTAGACTTCGCCCGTGAAGCCGGTGAGGTGGCCTCGTTCACCGCCCGCCTGGCCGTGCCAGTGGCCCCAACCCGCTACCGCTACTGCTGTTTCCTGACTACCCAAGCGGTAGACTGCTGGCCGGTGCTGTGGGAGGGCGACACGCCGACCTACACCTTGCCGGAAGGGTCAGCGCTGGCCGGGCAGTTTGTGGATGGCGATAACCGGGTGCAGTACCAGTACCGCATCCTGACGCATGACGCGGGGGTGGTGCCCTCCTATGTGCTGGGCTATGTGGAAGATGAGGCGGGTACGGGCGAGACGTTCGTGAGCCCGCTGCACGCGGCGCTGCCGTTCCTGATTGGGATGCTGAAAGTCGGCAGTGAGAACGATATTGTCATGGCGCAGATGGCGTTCCCGGTGCGGGCGGCCTATGCCAAAGACTGCCCCGGCGCGGGCCCCGATGCGGCCGGGGTGGTGCATACCTGCACGAATGGCATTGACCTGGCCGCGTTGGCCCCCTGCTCCGTCTGCGGCGGCACGGGCACGCTGCCGTTCAGTATCACGGCCGCCGAGACCGTGACTATGCCCTTCCCGAAGCCTGGCGAAGAGGTGAAGGTAAAGCCCGGCGACTTGGCCGCGTTTATCGGCCCGCCGACTGACAACCCCACCTTGCAGTTGGAATACCTGAAAAGCCGCCGGGTGCTGGCCATGCAGGCCGTCCACGGCACCGAAGACGCCGACCGGGTAGCCGGTACCGAAACGGCTACCCAGCGGCGTTTGCGACAAAAGGCGCAGCAGGTAGCCTTGTCACCGTGCGCCGACCACTTGGCCGACCTCTACAAGAATGCCGTGCTAGCGAGTGCCGGGTACACCGACACGGCCGCCGACCTCACGGTAGTGTACAACATTCAGGTTATCGACCCCGAAAGCGAAGATGAACTGTACGAGCAGCGAAAGGCTGCCGTGGATGCCGGGGCCGACGCCAGCACGCTCGAAGCCATTGACAACCGCATCGCCTACCGGCAGTACGCAGACGACCCCGACGCGCTGGTGAAAAACCAGGTGAAACGCAAGTTTATGACGTTCCTGGGCTACTCGGATACGTGGGTAACGCAGCAGGCTACGCTAGGCTATATCAGCGCCGAGCACCGGGTATTGCGCACCCACGCCGACATCATCTTTGGTGAATTGGAGGTAGAGGTGACGGACTTCTACAACCTGGCTTACGAGGCGCAACTTGAGCGGGTGAACGCCAAGGTGGCGCAGATACTCGCCAAGCTCCCCACGGCCGCCGGCAGCTTGCCCCGGCTCAATCTCTCACCTGTAGCGGCTGCGGCCACTGTGTAGTATGTTCATAGCGCTGTATATAGTTGCCGCTGCCTACCTGTGCGGTGCCGTGTGGGCCACTATTTGGGTGGCCGCCAGTTTCGCGGAATGCAGATGCGCCGCAAAGGGCATCGCACGAGAGAAGGAAGTGCCTGCCTCCATGGTGATGCTGTTCTTAGTGGTCTGCACCGTGGTTATTTGGCCGCTGTTAGTGGTTGGTATTGCCAGGGTGAAACGCACTGAGCATGACACCTGAGCAATTGGCCCGCCAACGGCAGCAAGCCATTGCCGACCTAGAAGCCCAAGTAGCCGCCGCCGCCGATGGGGCGCAGCGGGAGCTATACGAGCAGCTGCTGGCCAGCCTCAAGGACATTCACGCCGACCCGGCCGCGCTCTACCCGCTACTGGCTTCGTATCAGGCGGCCGTACTCGCCCCGCTCGCCTACACCTATGGGCAAGCCATGCTGGCCCTGCCGGAATTGAACGTGGCCTACTTTCAGGCGCTCGATGTGGCCGGCTACCAAGCCCTGAAAGCCCCGCTCACGGACTTTCTTACGGCCCGCCTGGGGGTAGATGCCAGCGGCGCGATTGTGCCCGGCGGCTATCTGGACTTACTGGCCGGGAATACTCAGGTGCGCCAGCAAGTGCTAGTTTGGGCCTACGGCCAGCAGGCCAGCAGTACCGGGCTAGTGGCGTACAAGGAGGGGCTGCGGCAGCTCGTAACCGGCGGCGATAAGCCGGCTGAGGGATTGGTGCGGCAGCTGCTACGGGATGCCGGGGACGACTTTTCACGCAACGACAGGGCCCTTCAAACCATCTCGGGCGAGCGGCTGGGGCTCACGGCGGCGCTGTACCAGGGCGGCTTGATTGATTCGAGCCGGCCGTTCTGTAAAGTGCGCAACGGCAAGGTATTTCTGCGCTCGGAGGTGGCCAAGTTTGGCACGAAGGCCGACGCCTACGGGGGCTATACCAACAAGTCGAAAGGCGAGTTTAGCGGCAAGTCGGACCCGTACAATCCTGAAACTGATTTAGGCGGATATTCTTGCAGGCATACTTTGCACTTCATTCCGAATAGCATTGCGCTGAGTATGCGGGCGGATTTAGGGGAAAGTGATAAAGGGGAGTTGTATATAAAAAGCCCCGCCAGTAGCTAGCGGGGCTTTGGGGTTAAAGAAGTCCCTTATACTCTTTGGCTGGGGTTGGCTCTACATATTCTAGGGTATATGTCACGAAAATCATAGACATCTCTGGCATTGCAACGCTGGATGTATGTTGAATCCGCCAGCCTTTTTGCAATGCCTTCTTTATTGCGCTGTTTTCGTCTATTGGGTATGATGTTTTGCTCGCATTTACTCGATACCCTTCAGTAATTACCGTTTGTGCCATTGCTCTTTAGATTAGTGAGGCGGCAAGTTATGAGTCCTGGGCTACACCCGCCCGCGCGCTCCCGCCTCACGCAGCAACTCCCGCAACGCCAGCTGGTGAAACAGTGGCCCCAAATCGAGCCCCACGCCCCCGCCTGGCACGAGCACAGTAACAGCCGCTGGGGGCGCTGGGCGGCGGCGGATGCGGTGGAGCAGGGGCAATTGATTCATGGCCGCGCAAAGATAGCGGGTCGCTTTTCGGGGGCTGGTGCAGCCGGGCACCTTTGGGCTCAAGAAGTATCACTTAAAGCCCCGCCCCTATGGCAGACGAATCGAATAAGCCCAAAGACCCGGCCGAGGGTGCGGGCACTAAAGCGCACAAGCCCACCAAGGCCGAGCTAGCCAAGCTGCCCGGCGGCGAAGACTTCGACGTGGACAACGCCAGCCCCGAAGATTTCGAGAAGCATGCCGAGATTCTGCGCCGCCGGCAACTGGTAGGCGGCCTTGTGCCTCAAGCTGCCAGCGCTGCCGTGGCTGCCCCCGTTGACCCCGCCACGGCCGTAGCGCCCGGCCCCAACCCCGGCGACATTCGCGCGGTGAATAAGGCCGGCGAAGAGCGCTACTTCTCGCCCGAAACCTGGGCGCTGATGGGCGAAAACACCTTCGGCTGGAAAGAAGCAGTCGCCAAACCCAAAGACATCTAAGCCATGTCGGAAAAGAAATACAAGGCCAGCCTGCGCGGCCACTCCGAAGAATGGACGCAGGCCGAGCACGATGCCGTGAAGGCGATGACGGGCGACCGTTTTGCGCAGTACACCGTCGAACTCATCCAAGCGCCACGCCCGGCCGATGTGCCAGCCTCAAAGCCCACGCGCCCCAGCGCAACCACGGCCAACGCGGACACCCCCGCAGCCTAACCCCCGACTACCCCGCCGGGTGTTCCGGCGGGGCCACTGAATACCTTACCCTATCCGGTTATGGATGAGAAAGTAATTGGAATACTGGCCGCCGCCGCAGGTGTGGCCCCCTCTTTAGCTGCCGAGCTAGCAACCACGGACGAAGGCATTGCCGAGCTGCAAACCAAAGTCACGGCCAAGTTGGCTGATGTCAAAAAGAATGCGAGCGCGCGCGGCCTCAAGATTGCCACCGATGCCTTGGTCGCTGCCGGGGCAGAAGCTACCGTTTTCGAGGATGGGCGGGAGTTCAAGGACAACGTAGCCGCCGCCGTTGAGGCTATCAAAGGCGCTGCTGCTGCCTCTTCGGCTAATACCCTCACGGACGAGCAGGTGCTCAAACTGCCGGCCGTGGTGCAACTCAAAAACGAGCTGCTGCTCGACACCGACCGCAAAGTAAAAGCCGCCGAAACCGCCGCCAATGAGGCCCTGAAAAAAGACCGTGAAGCATTCCAGAAAGACCAAGTCTTGGTTGGAGTGCGGTCGTGGGCCGAAAAGCAAGTGGATGAGCTGCGCCCCGTCTTTAACCCTGACCCGAAGGTTGCTGCCAACCAACGCAAAGACTTGATTGAAAAGATAGTCAATGCAGGCACCTACCGCCCCGAAGGGGCAGGTTACGTGCTGATAGACGCGCAAGGCGAAATCCTGAAGGATGCCATGCAGAACGTGCTCAAGCCCGAGGCCCGCGCCCGCGAACTGGCCGAGAACTTCTATGGCCTGGCCGTTTCCACGCATAAAGACAGCGCCAATATCACGCAAAAAGACGCGGATGGCAACAAAAGCGGCTTCCAATTCAAGGAGTTCAAGGGCACCCCGCCTAAGAACGACGAAGAGTATCTCAACCTCGCAAACGACACCAGCCTGAGCACGGCCGCCCTGAAAGAGCTTCAGGATTTCCGTGCTGCTGAAAAGGCTGTCAAGTAGGCGAGGCATTCCTCACTACTTTATTTCAACTCGCCCCAATGGCACTATCCGCCCTTTACGTTACGGAGTTCAAGGCGAACGCCCGCACGCTCTACGCCAACCCCGAAGCCCTGTTGACGAGCCCGCCGCACGTCATCACGGCAAATGCCATTCAGGCCAATCAAGCTACTGGCACTATTCAGCAGCGGCTGCAAGAATCACCCCTTGACTACCTGGATGTAGTGTGGGGCGTGGACGCGGGCGATGTGCAGGATTGCAGCGACGACTGCCAATTGGTAGGCACCCCCAGCGACGGAGCTACCAAGCGCATCGACCTGCCACTGTGTAAGGAAATCGACCTCCAAGTAAGCACCGAAGACCTGCGCCGCCAGGGCGTGAGCAAAGATAACCTCGAAGAGGCGGCCAAAGCTGAAATCAGCCGCCAGCTAGCGGTAAAGTCTGCCAAGCTCGACACCTGGGTAAACACGCAGGGGCTAGTTGTCATGAAGGCCCTGCACAACACCCCCAAGGCAGGCACGGCCGCTACGCTAGGCACCGTGGGTAGCGATGGGGTTATTACGGTCCCAGCTGCCAATTACACCCGTAAAATGGTGGCTGAACTGGCGAAGCTGGCCCGCCTCAACCAGATGGGTACGCCCTGGATGGACGACGCCGGCAAGTTATTCGTGGACTTCTTCAATGCTGGACTCGATTCCACCAACCTCAACGGCCAAGGCGACGCTGCCCGCATCAAGCTCTTCCGTGAGTATTACGACCTCGAAGGCTTCCCCGATGCAGGCATCTCGGAAGACACCTTCTTGGTAAAGCCGGGGGCGCTGGGCTTGTTCTACAAGTCGTTCCTGCCCAATACGCCGGAGGTAAAGCCCAACGCGCAGATTTGGACCAACTTCCGGTCCAACAACATCACCGACATGGTTTACGACTTGGTGTACCAAGAAACCTGCACGATGGTGAATTCGCATCCGGTGACCATCTACAAGGCCAAGTTGAAAGCCCACATCGGCATTCACACGGCCGCTGGCGTTGACGCTACCCGCCCCGGCATTCTGCTGCTCAAAGCTGGCGCGTAACCCCGCCCTGCATTGCCTTCAAAAGCCCCGCCGCTCACCGGCCGGGGCTTTTTTGGTTTCCGGCCCGCTACCCCGCCGCCGCACTTTTACGGCATGGCCGCCACCCCCGATTGCTTACTCCCCCTCCTTGGCTTATCCGCTGGCACGTCTGCGTGCTTCCCACTGCCCGACGACCCCGTAGCCGCCGCTGCCGTAACGGATAGTGCCACGGGACTGTATTTGGATATGGTGGAGGGCCTGCGCTTGCAAGCTGCCCCGCTGGTGTCCGGCGGGCCCGCTACCGACCTGTGGGAGCGCCTGGGAAAGGCCCGCGCGCAAGCCGTGGCGCTGGTACGCGCCGCGCTCGAAGCTGGCCAATCCGGCAGTTACGGGCTGCCCCGGTTTCAGCAGCGCGGTATCCTGGGCGGGGCGGGGAACGGGCAACTGGCCCCCGTGGGCACGCCCGCGCGGCTACG
Organism: uncultured Hymenobacter sp.; assembly: GCA_964277755.1. Taxonomy (GTDB): domain Bacteria; phylum Bacteroidota; class Bacteroidia; order Cytophagales; family Hymenobacteraceae; genus Hymenobacter. Next base: position 34,430 of record CAXYJY010000054.1, on the reverse strand, counting down.
TTTCGCTACCAACTACCTGCGCAACGGCGCGTGGCGGCTCACCAGGTTGTCGGTGTACACCAGCCTGCCGCTCACGGCCGCCCCGCTGCTGCTCGACGGGCGGCAAGTGGCGCTGATTGATACCAGCGCGAAGGGAGAGGCTACCGGGCTGCCGGCCGCCGGCCTCGTGATTCCGCTCGACGGAAACGAGCACACGCTCGAAGTGCTGCTGCCCCAGGGCGTGCGGGTGCGCGACACCAAGTTGTACTGCTTTGGCTGTAATGCTAACAACCCCTGGGCGCAGGCCGTGAAGGCCAATATTTCGGGATGGGACAGCACCACCTCAGGCAGTGGCTTATCCTTTTTCGCCGCGCAGGAATGCACAGAAAGCGCGGATTTGCTTTGCTATGCGGTAGGCAGCGATTACGACGATGCCAGTGGCCCGGTGCACCGCTACCCCGGCTTAGTACGGGCTATCGCATTGGCGGTTCAGTACAAAGCGGCCGAACTGTTCTGCCTGGATTTGCTCGCTAACCAGCAGCGCAGCCGCTATACGATGCTAGAGCCGAAAGCCATTGATGAGCTGGCGAGCTACTACCAAAGCAAGCAAGCCAAAATTCAACCAGATGGTACCGGCGGGTATCTACCTTGGCTCAACAGCCCCGAAGGGCTTGGACAGGTGCAACACCCGTGCTACGCCCGCGCGCCGGCGGCTGGGCTGGGCAAGCAGTGGACACTATGACGTTGCAGGACCAGATAACGGCCTGCAAAGCCGAGATAGAGGCCGCCGCCCCGCGCATCGTGGAAACGATGGCCCAGACGCAATTGGCGCTGGTGACGCTACGAATTCAGAGCCAGGGGCTGCGCGGGGCTTACTACACGGGCAAGCTGGTTTCGCGCTCGCTCTTTGCCAGCAAAGCCTTCAACGCTGGGGGCCGGGCCTATGCTAAGCAGAAAGGCAAGGGGTCGTACTCGGGCTTTAAGTCGGCGTTGGGGCTCAAGTCGGACGTGGTGACGCTCACTTTCACCGGGCGCATGTTCCGCTCGCTCACGACCATTTACGCGGGCGTCAGTGGCACGCTCTACTTGGCCCGCATCGTGGCCTCCGACCAGGAAAGCGCCGACAAGGTGCAGTACAACACCGACCGCTACGGCGACTTTCTGCGGCCCGAAGCCGACGAGGCCGCCGCTATCTCGGATTACGCTCAAGGTGAGTTGGCCCGCATTGTCAATCGGTTTTTCACGTCAGCATGAAGCCCATCCTCTCGCATACGCACATTGAATTTCACAAGCGGGATTTGGTGGTTGTGGTGGCGGATACACTGGAAGAAGCTGGCGCGGCCTTTAAGAAGCGGTTCAAAAGCCGACAGTTCAGCAAGTCCGATTGCAAGGGCGCTACCGCCCTGTGCATTGTGGAGAAAAACCGGGCCTGCGCCCTGCTGTTCGCCCTGCCTTCGCTGTGCGCTTCGACTATCTGCCACGAAGTAACGCACGCTACCAATGCCATGCTCACGCACATTGGTATTGAGCTAGATAATGGCTCCGATGAAGCCTACGCCTACCACAATGACATGCTGTTCCGCATCGTGGCCAAGCTGCTAGAGAAGCACAAAATCACCATCCCGCTACTTCCTACTAAATAATTAATGGAAGCCCTCGCCCAGCTATTCCGCAATCGCGTAACCGTCGCCCTGCCCTTCATTGACCGGGCCGTAGGCTACGCGCGCCTGCAAACGAGCGCCATACCCGAAGGTGAAAGCACCCGCACGCTGAAACTCCCCGTGCCCGTGGCCTTCACTGCCGCGGAGTGTGAAACCGATAGCCGCTACCTGGTGCCCGACGCCGGCACGGTAAGCATCCTGTTTTTTGAGGATGGTGGCACTACGCCGTTCAGTTCGGCCACGATACCGGCCAGCCTGAACGTGAAGCAAACGAGCCTGCGCCTGCTGCTGTGGGTGAATCAGGCCCGATTAAGCACGCCGATTTCGGAAGCCATGCTATTGGCGGCCATTGAAAAGGCGCTGCATATCAACCAGCGCTACGTAGCTGGCGACTTCGTGGATATTCTCACTACCTACACCCTGCTGCCGGCCGAGGCCAACTTATTCAGCCGCTACACCTACGACACCGAAACCCCGCTGCTGCTGCCCCCGGTGGGGCGCGTGCTGGGGCTCGACTTGCGCGTGCAGTTCCGCCTGGCGAGTAACTGCCTGACTAATCCATTGCCCACCGTTATTCCTGCGCCCTCATGCTAGATAAGATTATTTTCTTGGTTGCCCTGGCGGGCACGGCGGTAGTCTTTGCTGACGTGCTGGTGCGCGATGGCATGCTGCTGGCCCCGGTGCAACGGTGGCTACGGGAGTGGCATAAGCAAGCCTGGGCGCAAGCCTACTCCCGCGATTTATTTGACGCACTTGCGCCGGTTGAAGGGGAAGATGCCGTTTTTCAAAAATGGGCCCGCTGCCACGACTCGGCTGAACAAGCTTATTACGAGTTGCGGGCTGAACTAGATAATCGCTGCTGGTGGAAGCCACTATGGGGCTGCTCCCTGTGCGTGGCCGGCCAGTGGGGCTTTTGGGGCTACCTCATTCGCTACCACGCGGGCTACTCCTGGCGCACAATCCCCGAGCATCTGGCCTTCGCTGCCTTCACCATCATTGCCGCTATAATCATTCAGAAATGGACACGGGAGTAATTATAGAAGAATCGGGCATCATTTCCCCGCCGCTGGGCTGCCTTTCATTTGAAGTGGATGGGGTTGTGTATAAGCGCACGCCCACCCTGGCTTTAGGTCGGGCCCGCATTTTTGAGCGTATGCTGCTGGAGTTGCAATTCGGGGCTACCACGAAGGGTATTGTGGAAACGTTCATGGAGGGCTACAGCCTGCTGAACGCCAGCAAGTGGGCCGATGGCATTACCAAGTTCGGCCTACTCAAAGAGAAGCTTAACTTGCTGGGAGCTAACCGGATTCTACAGGCCGAGATTGTGGGATTGTTCTACAACGCTCCTGGTGAGGATAGTAGCACCTACGTGCTAGCCGACTTTCAAGAAAAGGTCTATACTGCATGGAGGGCAGTAGACCGGGATTTTTTTATCTCGCAGTGCTATCTGTTATTGACCTCTACCGAGAGTCGCTACCAACATCGGCCCGAACAGGGAGCACCCGAAGCGACCCCCTGACCTCTCTGCCGGAAGAATTTGACCGGCTCGATAAGTATTGGGCTGATATTCTGTATTTCATCGGGGAGGGCCGCCCGGAGGCGTACCACGCCCTGATGCGAATGCCCGCCCCGGATTTTTACCGCCTGCTGGAAGCCCAGCGGCGCAACTATAAACCTGCCAGCTGATGCCTGTTGAACTCGGGGGCGCTCAAACGCTAGGACTTGACACCGGGCCCGCTATTGCCGCCCTCGACGCCTACGGCAAGAAAGCCGACCTCACGGCCGCTACGATTGTAAAGGGGCAGGAGGCGGTTAATACGTCCTTTGCAGAGGCTGCCCGGCAGGCTACGGCGTATTCTGATAGCCTGGCCCGGCAGCAAGCGGAGGTACGCAACGCGGCATCTGCTACACAGTCCGCGCGCGAAGAGCTACGCCGGCTCACTGACCAGCAGCGCCAGTATGCTGCCGAGCAACGCAAGGTGAAAGACGGGTCGGACGAGTACCGGCGGCTGCAAAAGCTGCTGGAGCAAAACCGCACGGAGATTGCTAAGGCCAAGCAGGCTATCAATGAGAATAGGGCCGCTACCGACCAAGAGCGTGCCGCTGTGGAGAAACTGCGGGATGCCCGCCGGCAAGCCACTAATAGTGCCAAGGAGGAGGCAGCAGCAGCTAAAGATGCAGCTGAGGCGGCTAAAAAGGGCGTGGAAAGCGGGGGCGGCCTTAACAGCCTATTTGGGCGCGCGGCAGGCGTTTTCGCCGGCCTTTTTGCGGTTGAGAAGGTAAAAGAAGTAGGGCAGGAGATAATCAATGTAACAGGCGAGTTTCAGAAATACGAAACCGTTCTAACCAATGCATTTCAAGGCGATAACGCCCGCGCAAAAGCGGCTTTGCTACAAATTCAGGCTTTTGCGGATGCAAATGGACTCAGTATTGACGCACTAACCGATACCTATGTCAAATTGGTGAATCGGGGTATAATCCCAACGCAGCAGCAGCTGCGCCAGCTTTCGGATATTGCGGCCACCTCTGGCAAAAGCACCGACCAATTTGTGGAGGCACTGCTCGATGCACAAACCGGCGAATTTGAGCGGCTGAAAGAGTTTGGGATTAAGGTCAAGAATAATGGCGACACGCTGTCCTTTGTCTTCCGTGGGGTTGCCACTGAGGTAAAGAATAGCCAGCAAGCTATCAGCGACTACCTGTTCGCTTTAGGTGACCTAAACGGCGTGCAGGGTACAACAGCAGCCCTTGCTGAGCAAACGAATGGGCGACTAGCAACGTTAAAAAACTCTTTTACTGAACTGTTCTTGACTATTGGGCAAGGAACAGGGGGGCCTATTAACGCCTTTGTCAAAGGGCTAACCATAATCAATCAAAAGGCCAATGAGTTCTTAAAAACCGATAAGCAGAAGATAGCAGAACAAGCTGCCATTAATTCGCAACAGTATGCAGAATCAATAGACAAGCAATTCCAATTTGCCGCTGAGCGCGCAAAGAAGAATGGCAAATCGGTTTACTATGCTGTTTATGATGTAGCGCAGTTGCAACAAAAGGAGCTGCAAAAGCAACTGGAAGAAGCAACAAAGAATATCAATGAGTTAACCTCTATTGATAAAAGCTTTCGCAATACAGCCGACCGCGCCGCATTGGTGACACGTATAACAGGGCGAGTTATTAAAGACCCCAACGACGAATCCGACTTGCGTGATGCTGAGAGGGAGGCACTGAACGGCCAAAAAACGTATCTGGAATACGTGCGCCAAAGCCAGGACGCACTAAAGCGCCGAACTGTAGCCGCAGTGGAAGGCGCGACCAAAGAAGAGGTTGCGCTAGGACGGATTGAGGCTCTGCGCAAAAAAATAGCTGCTGACGAAAAGGAGCGTGACCGGCAATTGGATACAGTGGCAGGCAATGCGCGCCGCGTGCAGCTCAACGCACAGCTAAAGCAGGAGCGCGACCTACTTGATGAGTTGCTGGGCAAAGAAAAAGCCCTTAAAAAAGCTCGTGAGTATAATTATGATTCCCAATTGCGGGCTCTGTTAAACGAGCGAAGAATGCTCACAGAGTTAGCCGCAAAGGCTAGTGAAAAGGTGGCGACCACCGAAGGCGAACGAGCCGCGCTAGTGTTTAAGCAGTCTCTTGCCCAAGTAGACAAGTTGAAAGCTGCCCTAGAAAGCCGAGAGCGCGACCTTCAGCGGGCGGCATTTAAGGCGGGCGGTGCAGCTACTGTCAACCGCCTTGGCGAACTAGCTGATGGCCGCATAGGGGCCCCTGAGCAAGAGAAGCTTAATCAACTCAAGCTGGCGGCAGTAGAACAATACTACCGAGAATTGTACGCTATTGAGGCGGCACGAGAGCAGCGACTTTTTGAGTTACGCGAATCTTCTAACGCGAAGGAATTTGACGCCGTAGAACGCCACTATGCTGCCTTGCGTCGCGCCGCCACCGACAATGTAGAGCGCCAAGCAGTAGAGCGTGCCCGAGTGCTAGCTCAAATTGCCTTGCTTCAACAGCAGCAGCAGCGCCAAATTGAGCAAACGGCCAATATTGGCGCATCTAACGCAACAGTAATTGGGGCCACCTATGGCGAGGGCACGGGCACAGGACAAATCGCCGCAAAACGCGCTGAGCGAGATGAGCTACTTCGTATTCAAAAAGAATATGCTGAGAAGACATTACGCAATGCTGGGCTGCTGGCTGGCGAAGAGCGTAAGGTAGCCGAAGCAGCAGCTGGTGCGCGGCTGGCTCAGATAAAAGAAAGTATCAGGGCAGTAGAGGCTGAAAAGGCGAGCCACAAGGCTGACGACTTCCTTTATCAACTCATATTGGGCAAAGAAGGCGATTCAGACGAAAATCGCCAAAAGCTCAACGACATAGTAAATGAATTCAAATCGGCATTGCTTCAAACCACGCAAGCAACTATCCAAGCTGCTGATGCTAAAATTTCAGCGCACGATAGAGAAATTGAACAACTAAGTGCTTCTCTCTCAGCACAGATTCAGCTCAATAAGGACGGAAGCGCTTCAAATATTAAAAATATTCTATCTCAAATAGAAGAAGAGAAAAGTGCCAGAGCGGCAGCCAGAGAAGAAAAGAGAGCCGCGCTTCGCCAGGAAATGGCTATTAATCAGTTGCAGCAGGCTAGCGCATTGGCTACCGCAGCGGCCAACCTCATCTTGGGCTGGTCTACGCTGCCTGTAGTTGGACAAGTTCTTGGCGCTCTAAGTGTTGCGGCTATGCTAGCAAGCTTTTTGGCTGCCAAAAGCACCGCTGAAAGCGCCGCACAATCTGGCTTTTTTAAAGGCGGCTATACCGGGGGCGATTCGACTACAGAAGAGCGGGGGCCGGTCCACGGCAAGGAGTTCGTGTTTGACAATGAGAAAACGAGCAAGTATCGTTTCTCGCTGTTTGAGCCACTGCACACGGGCAAGCAAGTAGATTGGAGCGCCCCCGAGTTGCAGGCCTTATTGCCGAATACTGAATTGCCAGAAAGGTTAGCCGCTGATAAAGCACAATTTATGCGCGTGCAACATGAGCACAGCTTTGCCCCATTACAGGCTGAATTGGCTGGGGTAAAGGCGGAGCTGGCAGAAATTAAGGCCAGCAATAAAGCAATGGCCGACAAGCCCGATGCCGTGCCGCTAGGAGGCGGGCGCTACGAATTGCTATGGCCTAATGGCAGTACTAAAATCGTCAACACTTAATCTCTTGCCAGTATGAAAAAGCGCGTTTTTGAAGCCCCGTTAATACCAGTGAAAACCGCATCCATCAAGGCCCCCACCCCAGAAGAAGCTGTGGCTTCCATTGTTGCCGGCGCAAAGCGCATGAATGCGCCGCCAGCCATGCAGCCACCTAAAGGGCGTTAGCTCAAATTTTCTCACGCGCGCAGGTACTAGTAATGCGATTCGTATTTATATTTGTGGTGTCGCTGTGTTGGCGGCCTGTTGGTACCAGCTACAGCGACACCCCCGAACACTTCCTTGCATGAGTGTTAAGGCTGCCCCGCCCGACTGGTACTCGGAGCGGGGCTTTTGCTTTAGGAAGGCCCCACCCGCAAGGGAGTAGCGTGCCGGTCGCAGTTGCGGGCTTCGGCTACTCAGGTCTTAAATGGTTCTCGGACTTTTGCCCACTTTGTCTCCGGCTCCAGCCAGTATCCTCCCTCACACTCAGCGTCAGGCGGTAACTTTGGTGGCCGCTCGACTCCCTCCCCTTTCTTTAGGGGGTAAGGGGGTTTGAGTGGTCACCAGCCCCAGCCCTACATCTTGCATCTACGGTCAACCCTGAATGAGCGAGCGCCCGACGAAAGACGAAATAGAAGCTGCCCGAACGCCCAGCGGCGGCTTCACCCGCGCAACCCTAGCGAAGTGGGGCGTAAGCTGGCCGCCGCCGAAAGGCTGGAAAGAACGACTACTACGGGGTGAACAGGCGGCCGATGCAGCCAGCCCGACACCCGAATACGGTGGCCCCGAACCTGGCTCGCCCGATTTTGACAGTCGCCAGCACGGGCTACTGGCAGAGCCACGGGTAAGCTACCGAAAAATAGAATAAGATGCCGATTTTGGCCCGGCCGACCCTTTTTGCCCAAAAAACAACCCCGACCAATGAGCCAGGGTTGTTTTGTTATGGACACTAGGCAGCGGTTTGCCTGGCTCGCAAGTTTGGTGGCCGCGGCGGGCTCGGGATAACAACCATTGCCAAGCTGGTGCCGGGCGGGGGCGGCAGAATCTGCCGCAGGATAGAAACGTGATAAGCTCCTACCAAGCCATAGCGCTGGTCAGGCACTTTGCCAATTTCTATGCCCTGCTTTTTGCTGAGCGCCGCCGCCTTCCGGCCTAGTTCATTCGCCTTCGATGTCGGAATGCTGAGCCCTTGAAGCGAGGCCCACCCCGCTATTGTGTAAAACTCAGTGGGTGAGGTCGTGGTCTTTGCCACTACTTCGGCCATCTTCTGCTCGACTGCACCGATGCGCTGCTGGTCGGCGGCCCGCTCAGCCTCTAGCTGCTTCATGCGCTTTTCGTGGTCAACCAACTGCTGGCATTGCTGTAGTAGTATTTCGGCCGGGCTAAGTGCGGCAAGTTCGACCTTGCCCGTGCGCAACAACTCAGCTACCCACTCATCGCACTGAATTTCAAAATCCACATTGAGCCATTGGGCTAGCTTCAAGATTAGTCGCTCATGTATCCATGTGCCGGGTTCGGTACCGCCCTGGCGAGTTTCGACCAAAGTGCTCCCAGCGCACTTTGCTTCCAACGCGGCTAAATAACGCTGCACTCCCTTTTGACGAAGCCAAGCTACCGGCTTTTCATTGAAGGCGGCACACATAGCCGTAGCATTAGCCATCAACTGCCCGTCGATTAGCTCAAATTCAATCTCGAAGCCGTTCCAGCTTTTCTTGATTAGCTCTTGCATGATGTAAAGGGTTAAGGTTCTTAAAGATACGAATAAATGCCCTGCTATCCAAATATTAATACATTGAACAGCAGGGCATTTATCTACTTACCCTTGCGGTTGATTAGCTACTCCCCCTCCCGGTAGTTTATTGGCCCCGTTCATCGGCACGGCGTTGGCAGCTACGGCTAGCTGCTGGGCTACTTCGGGCTGTGGCTGGCGCTTCGGGCGGCCTGGCTTGCGTTGGACTGGCGCAGCAGTGGCGGCGGCTTGCTGGGCTAAGACCGGCACTTCATAAGATGCGGCGATTGCGGCGCGGCCAGCTTTCTGGCGGGCCTCCAGGGCCTCTTCGGCGGCCACCTTGCGCTCCTTCTCTATCTTGAATTCATCCCCTGCGGCTTCAATCGACCAGTTCAGGGTAGTCTCCATCTGCTGCACCCACTCGGCAAAGCTTTCGGCCAAGAGGGCTGCGATGTTGCGCCCTTCAAGAAAGGATACGGGCACCGTGATAGGGCCGCTGTCGCTGTGGATGGTTACTTGGAATACCCCTTCGTCGGCAGCGAATTGAAGGGCTTCGTATTTGGCTAGCAACTTGTCATAAGCTGCTTTTTCGCGTGCGGCCTCAATCGATGGGCCATGCACTGCTTGCTGGAAGTTGTACATTTGTAGTGTAGATATTGGGGTTTGCAAAAACCTCAGTCGGGGCCAGCTTCAGCGTTGCTACCGCTGGGCTGGCCTTTGTCTTTCTGAGGCGTCCCACTCAGGACAGAGCAAAGATAGTAGATGCTATCTAGATAGCAAGTAGATTTTAAAGATTATAAAAAGATTTTTTATAGATAGAAGCTACTTACTATCTTTGTTGCATGGCAAAGAACAGCGAAGAGAAGGCGCGCAAGCCTCAAGTAAATCTTGCGCTAGAAGCAGAAGAAAAGACTTTAATAGAGCGCGTAGCTAAGGAGCGTGGGCTGAACGTAACTGGCCTAATTAGGCTGCTTGTGCGTGACGAGGCCCGCCGCTTAGGTATTTCTTGAAACCTCCTTTCGTGCTACATTCGCAGCCTCTAACACACAGGCGCATGGGTACTTTAGGTCTCTGGATTTTCGGCAGCTTCTTAGTAGGCTTTATTGGCGTGGGCAGAAAGGGGGGCTATCTTGGGGCGCTAGTGCTTTCTTTGCTTCTTTCCCCGGTGATAGGAGCGATTATCGCTTTGCTTTTACCCGAAAATGGCAAAAAGGAGCGAGAACGAGAAATGCTCGATTTGCAGCGGCAGCAAGCCGAAGCCTTGGCGAGCATCCAAAAGCAGGCCGCTCCTAATGCTACAGGCGCACCTTCAGCCGCAGCCCTAAGCTTACCAGCAGACCCAGATGCGCGTGCTGCCCGCCTAAAAGACCTCCGGGACCGAGGTATCATTACGCAAGAAGAATTTTTAAGCCTTATTGGCTAACCTATGGCCAGCGAACCGGATTTCTCTAAAGTGTCCTTGGACTTCTCTCCTATTTTGGCAGTTGACCGAAGTTATGGATTTTTAGGAATCAAGTTGGGCACGCCCTTGGCGATGCTTCCACAAATGGTTTTCTCTGAAGAAAGAGAAGGCGGATACGTATATAAAAATCCTAGCGATGCCCTTAAAGTAGGCTCAGCTTTAGTGTCATATATTGAGTACTACTTTAAACAGAGCCGTCTAGCTTATATTTTCATAGGTTTTAAAACTGAGGCTGAAGGCACTAAGCTTCGAAATTCCTTCTCACGAGTTTATGGTCGCGGATATGGGACAGATAAGCTTGTGTTTTGGCGGGGCGAAGAAACGGATGTTATCTACACGGTTCAAGAGGGCGGTAGCGGCTTTCTGTCAATAGGCTTTGCTTAGCTTCCCGCCCGCCCGCCCGTAGCGCCTTTTTTGCGGGGCAATGCCGCTCCCGCTTACCCCGCCAGAAACTGCCTTACTTCGCTTTAAGCTAGTAGTAGCCAACCAGGCCGTGCTAGCCGACCCCGGCGTAAGTGCCGACCTGAAGCTGACGCGGGAACCGGGCGCGGGCAGCCCCGAGGCGGGGGCGTTCTACTACCGGGACAAGCTGACCGGCGGCCCGCTGGTATTCTCGGGCCAGGATTTTGAACTGCTGTACGGCATTGAAACCAGCTACGCCCGCTGCCAGCAAATCGGGCTGCTGATTGAGTATCGGGCGCACCCGGCCGCTACTTGGGAGCAATGGCGGGGCTCGTTCAGCTGCAATGACTGCACGTTCGACCTAAGCAAGTGCCAGGCTTCGCTAACGCCAGCCTCTGCCGACCTCTACGCCAAGCTGCTGGACAATTGGGAGCAGGAGTACAATATTCTACTCCCATTGCCAGGGCAGAAATACGATTACAAACAAGTTCACGCCCAACTCGGCACGCTGGCCGCCGGAACGGACATTGAGTTCAAGCAAATCGACCAGGATGAGCAAGGCGACTATGTAGGCAATGAGGGGTGGGCCTTGTTCTACCTCAACCTGAGCGATATTTACAAGGGCAATTTCCAGGGCTACCAAAAAAGCACCAGCGCCGTAATCTTCCGCTACCGGCAGCGCAAGTTCCCGCTTTACTTGGTGCCCGGCAGCAACCCGCCGCAGTATGTGGCCCCTGACCGCTCGGGGGCGGGTTGGGAGCCGCTGGACCGCACGCGGGTTGCCTATCAGCAGCTGGGCATCAATGCTGTTGACTACGTAAAAACCCCCGCCATTGCTGGCTTCCGCGCCTTTCGGCTCACAGGGTTCGGCTCGACCACGCCCTTTCTGCAAACGGAAGAATCGGGACCCGGCAACGGCCGCTACCTCTACGGCTCGGGGGCTGCTACCGGCGGCGGCATCGTGCCCGGCCCGAACGGGCAGCCCGTGGTGCAGCGGCCCAAGCCCAGCGGCTACCTGGGCGAATTTCTCTCGCTCGACTGCGGGCATACGCCCCTTGACGTAGGCCTTGACCCAGCCGAATGGATAGCTGTAACCGGGCCCGACGAGTACGGGGCCAATAGCAAAGAAGCCTGTAACGGTACCGGCCTGACGGTGCGCGAAGTGATAGACGAAACTCATGACCGGGTTATCTACTGGCGCTTTGGCAACTTCAATTTCGGGCGCTGCTTCCGCTACATCGACGGGTTTTACTCGTTGCTGGCCCAAACCCTGGCCCCGTTCGGCGGGCTCTCGCTATTGCCTCCTACCCCCGAAGACCTGAGCGAGTTCTTAACGGCCGCCACCAACCCGGCCACCGGCGACAGCGGCGCGGCCAACGAGATACCCCGCCTGCTACTCTCGGCTGGTTCCGACATCACCCGCTACGGGTACAGTGAGCCCGCTACCCGGCTACTGATTTCGTTGAAGCAGTTCCTGGCCGATAGCGCCTGGTGGGATACCGGCTGGTTTATCGACCCGGCCACCGGCTGGCTGCGCTTCGAGCACCGCGCCTACCTGGAGCAAAAGCGCGCGGCCGGCCAACTCGTGGACTTGCGCGCCTTGCCGGAAGTGTTACTGCCGAGCGTGTACTCCTACCGCACGCAGTCGTTGCCGCGCTACGAAACACTGGAAGTCACCAACGCCAGCACGGAAGACGCACTGCACGAGGCTTATTTCAGCAAGTCCAGCATCGATTACGGCACCGGGGCGTGCGTCACGGGTAAAGAAGGCAGTAACCGGATAGGCTTCACCGTGGCTCGGCTCTCGGGCGACGTGCCGGCCGCCGTGCTGAACGGGGCATCTATCCCGGATAGTACCTTGATAGTGCTGGCCCCGAGCGCCGACCTGCGCCTACCGAACGCCAATCGGGAGTTATCCGCCTCGCAGCTACAGTACCGCTACTGGCGCAAGGGTCGGGTGGCCACGGTGGCCACAGTGGAAGGCCCCGCCCCCTACACGGCCCCGAACACCGTAACGGGGCAACTGCCCGTGTATGGCGTACCGCTGCCGGTCGAATCGGTGCGGCCACAACGGGAACAAGCCGGCATTTCGGTGAAAGTGCCGGTATTGGGCGCGCTTTCCGCTACCAACCGCTACACAACCAACTTGGGAGAAGGCGCGCAGCTAGGCAAGGCTGAAATCACGCTGCGCACCCGCGTTACCACCATTACGGTCTGGCTTGATACGCCGCAATACACCGCCGACCCGCCCGTGATACGGGGCTCGTTTGACGATTCGTTTAACCAGTCGTTTCACCTCTAAGCGCTTCCCGCCCGCCTGCCTGGGCGCGCACCTTTGGGCGTGCTCCTTCCGAATCCGCATACATTCCCCTTGGCGGGGTATCCTGGCTTAGCGCCCGAGTTGGACATTCGTTCTGGCATGGGTGGGTGGGAGCCGTATGCGCTGGAGGCCCCGAGCGATAGGCTGCTGCCGTTCGTGTTGAGTCGGCAAAAGACCTTCCGCAACGCCCCCTGGATTTCGTGCGCCTGGCTGGAGCACGCCGATACCGGCGCGCGCATCGTCACGCTGGTGCCCACCGGCAGCCAGCCCCGGCCCACGCCGGTACCGCCCTTGGGCATCGTCTTCAGCAAACAGACCGACCCGGCCACGCAAGTAGAATATTTCACCTACGACGGGGCCCTGATTCCCGGCCTGGAAGATGTCGTGCCGTGCGGGGTACCGCTGCGCTTGGTAGTAGATGCCGCCTATCAAAGCCCCCGCTTTCTGGCTATCCGGCCGGCCCCCAGCCTCAACCTAACTCACTTGTTGCTGGAATGGTACCACGATGGGCCGCTCCAAGGCGTGCCCTACGGGCGGGGGTTTCGGCAGCGCTTTTACATCGATAACGGCAGCTTGCAACCCGCTGAGCCGGTTACAAAGCAGGAAAGTACCCCCGACCCCAACGGCGGGATTGAGCGGCTGGACTCCTACACGGTTTTCGCGGTGCGGGCCTTTGCGCTCTCACCCGTGCCGCCCTACCTGTTCGACGCGCTGACTACCGCCCCGGCCCTCAAATACATGCTGGCTGACGGCAGCCCGTGGCGGCTCACGAGCGTGAAAACAACCCCTGCTGGTATCGACGCTGGCCGCTGGAGCGTCACCGGCACCTTGCAGGACGAAACCCCGCTACTTAGTCGCGGCTGCACGGCTCCCGCTTTGGCAGTGCTCGACTACCCCGCTGGCTACACCCCCCGCGCCTGGCGCTGCGGCGACACGAGCGATACGGCGGCGGACTTCGTGGCCACGGGTATCTACAGCTGCCAAACCAACGGGCAGGGCGAGAATACCGGATTGGTAATTGAGGCCACGCAGGACATTAACCCCAACAGCCCCACTTACGGGCAGACGGGCACGCAGCTAAATCCGAACCCCGACCCGACCCGCTGCCCGCTGCCTGACCTGTTTTTCTCCGTGGAGCAGACCGCCAGTGCCCGCCGCAACAACTGCGGGCCCGGCTATACCGGCGCGCAACCCGTTTCGTTCACCGCCCCCGCCGGCCACAGTGGTAGCCGGGTCAGCCAAGCCGATGCCGACTTGCAGGCGCTCAACTACGCCAAAGCACAGGCCCAACTTAAGGCCAACACCACGACTAGTTGCGTGGTCGGGCGGAGCGTGGACATTCGCAATGTGGTGAAGAACGCCACTTCCGTGGAGTTTGACTTGGTGCGCAGCGATACGGTAGGCGACTTAACCATGCTGCTATACTGCCGTGCTTCGGTTGATTGCGGAGGGGGGGCGCAAGTGCGGGTCTTTAGCTACTACTGCACCATCTATGGCGGGCAATCCTCGCTATCTGCCTCATTCCCATTCGGCGGCTGCACGCTGGTTAACCTATTGAATCTGGAAATACAATCCCCTTATCCAAGCGATTACATCTACTAGTTTCACCTTTCCCCCTCTCCCCAATGGCTACTGTCGTATCCACCGTGGACGACCCCACCTTGCCGGTTGTCTGCACCGACCCTCAACCGCCCACCGGCCTGCTGCTGGATGAGTGCGAAGCGCCCGTACTGAACTATGGGCCGATTGTTAACCTCTACATCTTCAGCGAGCCATTCGCCGCTACGCCTACGGCCGCCGCCATTGCCACCCTACTAGCCAACGGTAACGGCGCGGTAGCGGGCACGCCCGTAACCGGCGCGTGGGGCGTGGGCCCGCTACTGGCACAGGTCAGCTACACCCCGCCGGCCGATGGCACCCCGACCCGCTTCAACGGCTACGATATTCCCGCGCCGGCTGACCTGGTGTATAACGTCGTGATTCAAAACACGAGCGACGACTTCTACGAGTTCGCCCGCACCACCCAGCGCGGCGGCCGGCCCGGCTACTACTACGGGGTGGACAAAAACGGCAACTGGTTTGGGGGGCAGAACGGCATGTGCGCCGGCCGGGGCCGCCTCAAGCTGCGCGGCACGCTGCCAACCGAAGAAAACGGCCTGCAAACCCTGAACGGCACTATTACCGGCTCCGGGTTCTTCGATGACAAGCGAATCCCAAGCCCGGTGCCCGTGCAATTCGGCTAGGTCGAACGCACTAGACAATGCCCACTTCTACCGCTTCTTGGCGGCGGGGGTGGGCATTGTCTTTTGTAGTGATGCAAGGCACTCCACTCCCCCGCCCCGACGTCGAAGACCTCATTAACAAGAACGTCTTCACCAACAAGTCCGGCAAGATTGACGGGGACTTGCTGGCAAAGGTGCTTCAGTATATCCAGGCTAGCGCCCCAAATATTCTGACCGATGGACTACTGGGCGGCCCCGGTGGGCCTAATCCGGACTACTTGGCTGTACTGCGCGCACTGCAACTAAAGGCTGACCAAAGCTTTGTAGTCAGCGAGTTGGGCAAGAAAGAGCCCAGATTTACGGGCCTGCTGGCGCAGGACTTGCAACCCAGCAAGGCTGGCTTTGCGGGCCTGCTGCTGTATCAGCTGCTGGCAAAAATAGTGAATGAGGGCGGCGGCGCGGCTATAGACACCCCCCTCGTCCTGCGCCTGAGCGCTACGCAGTGGTACTTCAACCACGCCGCGCAAGCCCTCTACAACGCCGGCACGCTGGCCTACGTGGTCGATGACGGCACCGGCTTCCGCATAGCGGTCAGCTCAGGCACGCAGCCTACCAACAGCCCGGCCGCCAATAGCGCGGCCCTCACCACTATGGCCGCCGGCCTCGCTAAGCCATGAGCGCCTACCTGATACAGTTCGCGGCGGGCAACGCCGACGCCGTGACCCGGATTGACGAGACGGGCAACCGCTGGCCGCAGGGCTTCCACGACTTGTTGCTCGACGGGCAGGGCGGGGCGTTCCAGGTCGTCACCAACCAGGAGCCCGAGGCCGACGACCAGAACGAGCGGCCCTTCAGCCCCGGCGGCTGGGACGAGAACAACCCGGTCAGCAACCGCGGCACCAAGTACTACACGCGCGGCGACCGATTCAAGGACGCGGCCAAGGGCGCTACCACGCTGTACTTCGAGGAAGCCGGCGCGGCGGCCAACACCGCCCGCTACCGGCCGGGCGCGCTCGTGCGGATTGCCAGCGACGACAGCGAGGGCCCGAACGCGGCCGGCCAGATGCCCTACCCGAACGCGCCCTGCAAGTTGCAGTATGCGGTTATTAAGTCGGTAAACGCTGACAGCAACAGCGTTACGATTGACCAGCCGCTCCAGCACGCCCACACCAACGACGTGCGCGACTACGCCACCGATTGGGGCGGCACGGGCTTGCCGCGCGTCACCTCGCTTGACCGCACCAAGGCAGACGGCTATGATGGCTACACCGCCTTGCGCTTTTTCGGCCTGCGCAACTTCCGCATTTTGCGGCCCACCAACGGCGGCATCGGATACCTGATAACGCCCGCGCTGGAGCAGCTGGTCGAGAACTGCGACATCGGTATTTACATCCAGCCTTCGCAGTGCAACAAGGTGGTTTGGCGCAACCTCATCCTGCGCTTAGGCGGCGAGATGGACAAGGAGTTGGGCGCAGGCTACTTCTACGATTCGGAAGTGCTGGGCCCGCTCACGAATGGCCGCTGGCAGTACCTACGCGCGGAGAACGTGCGCTTCCGCACCAACTACAGCCCGGCCGGCACGGTGCAGGAGTACTTCGGCTGCACCTTCACGGCGGGCGTGCTGACGGAGAACGGCCAGCAAGTCACCGGCTACGGCAGCATCCATTCGCAGCCGGGCCACAAGCCGGTTGACAAGTTCGTGCTGACAGACGGGCAGACGTTCGTGACGAGCGCCGGCAACACCGCCACCGGGCACATCGACTACGCCCCGCACGACTTCTATACCGTCGAGGCCACGGACAGCAGCAACGACCTGCTGCTGCCCGGTGCGCTCATCCCCGGCAACGTGCCGAAAGGCCAGGATTTCTACCGCCAGACGTGCGTCGGGATGGCTATTAGCAACGTCCAAGGCACGAAGCGCGGCTACTTCACGCGGCGCTTCTGGGACGAGGAAGCGCAGCGCTGGCACTACCAGCACACCGCGCCGAAGTTCGAGGTAGGCGACGTGCTGGTGTACTCGCACGTGCGCAACCTGCTGCCAGGTAAAAACCACACAGTGGATAGCAAGCGCCTGTTCCCAGACCACTCGCGGCGCTGGCAGGGCAACACAGGCCTTGCGGGCAGCTATACTTTCCAATGGAGCGAGCGTGACCTGAACAAAGCGCCTTACAACGAGCAGAATCCGAGTACAGCCGTGCCTTTCTACGCGACGCTCACCCAGCTGGCGGTGAACGTGACGAATCCCGCCACCGGGCAGCTCATACTCAGCAACTACCCGATTTCCACCGACAGCAGCGGGGCCAGTAGCAAGCCGATTCTGACCATCAACACCGCCATCGCGGGGCTGCGCACGCTCACCGCGTCCGGGCTAGTGGGCCAGCAGCAAGGGGATTCCTTCGATGTGACCGCCCTGGGCTGGCTCCAAGCGATGAACTGCGACCGCACCGGCAACGCACAATTTTCTATCACCGGCCAGTGGGCCAACACGGAAGCACCGCTCGACTAAATGGCACTTCAAACGCAACTCATGCCGCCGGGCGGGCTCAACGCGACGACTGGCATTTTCACCGACCAGAACCCACCCGCGAATTTGCTCGGAATGGGTTACGAGAACCCGAACGGCGCGCTGGAGTTGGCGGCCGACGCGGGGTATCAGGCGGGCGGCACCACCATTATTTCACAGCCGCTCAACCTCTCCGCCGCGCAGGCGCTGCAAAGCTCGTTTGGCGTAGTAGCCAACGTGCTCTACGCAATTGAGGATATTGCCTGGAACGCAGGCAGCGGCGATAACCTAGTGGCAGTGCACGGCTTAGGTGGCGCAGAGTATGCCCCGGTCGGCTACGGCGTGGTAGGCGGCACTTGGCAGCTGGTAAGCGTGGACGTGGCAGCTGGCACCTACGTGCCCTTTGCGGGCGGCGCGGTGGGCACGCCGCGCGACCCGCTGGCGGTTGGGGATGTGCTTTCTATCGCGGATGCCGTAGCCGACCCCTCCAACACCTGGACAGCTGGGGACTTGACCGCGTACGGCTCGCCAGCCCTGCAAGATGCCGGCGCGCCGCCCGCCGTGGCCGGCCAGAACGGCAGCGTGCTGGTGGGCTCAGCTGACGTAGCAACGATGGATGAGTTCGACCGTCTCGACGCGGGCGGGGCATGGCGTTATCGCTACTCCCGCCGCAATGACGGCACTTCTGGTTGGACACGCACCCCTAAAGGCTAATAGCCATGACAGAGATAGTCCACCCTTTTCTAAGGCCCGCCGTGTCGGCCGCAGTCGAAACCGCCGTGGTGGAAACCAAAGGCGCGCCCACGGCTCCCACCACGGCCGAATTGCAGGCGTTGATAGCTCAGCACGCTACGCTCATCAACCAACAGAGCACGGTTATTCAGCAGCAGCAGGCCGCCATTGCTGCCTTCCCGCAGCTGCTAGCGGATGCTATTGGCCTTAACAACACGCAGTTTGTCACGCCCGGCCTGACTGCGCTTGCCGCCACTATAGCGGGCAAGGCCGCCGCTGCTGATGTGACCGCGCTACAGGGCCTGGTGAACACGAATACCGCCAACATCGCGGCGGCTACTACTGCACTAGCTGACAAAGCAGCCGCCAGCGACCTAGCTGCGCTTGCTACGATAGTGAACGGTAAGGCCACCGCCGCCGCCCTCTCAGACCTGGCCACTACCGTAGCCGGCAAAGCCCTGACCTCCGACCTCGCTACGACCAACAACAACGTAGCGGCCAACACCACGGCTATCAACCTGCGCGCCACTACGGCTAGCGTAACGGCGTTGCAAAACACGGTAACGCAGAATACTGCGGACATAGCCGCCCGCGCCACCACGGCCGCCCTGGCTGCGCAGACCGGGCGCATCGATGGGCTGCTGAATACCACCGTGCCGGGCCTGCAAACCGATATCGGCAACCGTCTGCGCAAGGATGCCGCAGACGCCACGCCCTTCCCGCTGGGCGTGCCCGCCGCGCCAAGCATGGACAAGGCCGTGCAGAAATCAGAGTTGGCGGGCGGCATTCAGCGCCCCTACCGGGTGTATCAAAACGTGGGGAGCACGCCCGTTTCGGCCTACCTGCGCGGCACGCAACAGGCTGCTATTGTGGACGCGCTGGGCTTGCAGCAAGTGTACGTGCTGACCACCGTGCGGATAAAAACTATCTCGGCCCCCACGCTGGCCAGTACCATTTCGCTTTACAAAAATGGGGGCAGCACGGCCATTTTCTCGCAGGTAGTGGCCCTGGCCAACATTCCAGCGGTGGGCAAAGTGCTCGACATTCTAACGCTCAGTACCAGCCTACCGGCCGACATCACGCTGCCGGCTACGATTACGGCCAGCAGCAGCAACGGCACTTTTGAAATCATCATTGACGGGGTACTAAAATAATGGCTTACTATCCTATTTATCAGCAAGCATATGGCACGTATGGCGCAGTTGCGCCGACCGTCCCCGCCCCCGCCAACCTGCGCACCACCGCCACCACCAGCAGCACCATTTCGCTGGCCTGGGACGCGGTAGCTGGCACCTACAACCTGGAACGGGCCACCGTCACCAACGGCGTGCCGGGCACCTTCGCGCAGGTCTACACTGGCACCGCCAAGAGCTACCAGGACGCGGGCCTGACCTTCCAAGGCCAGTACGCCTACCGCGTGACCGTGACCGCGAACGGGGCCACGAGCAACTACTCTGCTACCCTCACGGCTACGGCCGGGGCCAAGCGCAAGGTACTCGTTATCAAACGAGGTGACAGCATCACCCGCGCCGATGGAGCTGCCGTGGCCGCTGGCTTCCGCAGCGCCGACCAGTACAATGCCGCCAACTCGGCGCAAACCGCACAGGGGGCCAAAGCTAACGAAGGCCGGCAAACCAGCGTGGAAAAGGCTGTGGACCTGCTTAATGCGCAGTTCGGCACGACGCACGAATTCACCGCGCTCCCGCTGGGCTATCCGTCCATGACCAGCTTCTGGTACGGCCGCAACCACCTGAGCACGGCTTACCAAGGCATCGACCTGACGCCTTACGACGAGGTGATTGAGATTTCAGCCTGGCTGGCTAACGACGCCACCCAGCCGGACAATACCCACACGCCAACCGACAGCACCGCCCCGGCCGACATCGCTGCCGAGGTACGCCGGCACATGCAGGTGCTCAAGGCCGCCAACAGCAAGGCCAAGGCCATTATCAGCCTGCCGCTCAACCGTGACAACTACCCCGCCTACGTCAACTTCAAAGTGGCGCGGGCGCAGTTTATTAACCTCATCTGCGCCGATAACACCTTTGACGAGGTGGCCGACATTCTGAGCCAGCCGGTGGGCCAGGACATCGCGCCCGCCGCGTGGGCCGGCAACAACAACGACCCGAATATCACCTTCTTCGACCAGGCCGGCCACCTCAACGGCAACGGCACGACGCAGCAAGCGCTCGTGGAGGCGCAGGCTATCGCGCGCCTGGAAGGTCTGACGCTCTCGCAAGGCAACGGCACCCGCCCGGTAGCCTACACCGCCCCTACGCTCGCTATCAGCCCAGCCAGCGGGCCAAGTACCACCACCCGCACCGCTACCGTTACGACCAGCAACCCCTACACACAGGCGCGCTTCTTCAAGGTCAACGCGCAAGGGCTCACCTATGCGCCGACCTTGGTTGGCACCGATAGCAGCGCGCCCTTCGCGGCCTCGTTTACGCCCAGCAACACGGCCAGCTACTACGTGGAGTTTACCCGGGCCGACAACACGCTGGCCTACAGCTTCCCGCTGACGACTGCCACCGTGACGGGCAACGCGCCGACCACCCGCACGCTCGACTTCACCCAGCGGCAAATCTACTTCACCAAGCAAACCGATGGCACGCTGCTGAAAACCAGTGGCCCGGACACTAACCATTACGCACAAGCCACTGGTGACGTGTATGTACCCGCAGGCAACACCGACAATATCAAGTTGCGTTTCATCATGCCTCCGCTCAACGGCGGGCCGCAGGGCGGGGCTGACTTTCTGGTAGGCTTCGCTTCCGAGGCAGTGCCCATTGATGGCACAGCTGAAGGAATTGGCACCATCAATAAGATGAGCTTCTACGCCAACGACCAGGTGGGCCGGGTATTCTTCGTGGTGAATGGCTCCGCTGGCGTTGCCGGTAGCGACTTTGCCCGCCCAGCCCCAGGCGACGAAATAGAGGCGGAGAAGCGATTGGACGGGTACTATTTCACCAACATCACCACGGGCGTGCAATATCCCACGGTACCCGCAAATGACCAGCCTGGCGGCGTGCCTTCTTCTTACCTCAATTCCCCGCACTACATCAACGCCGTGGGCAGCCTGACGGGGCTTAGCCGCGTGCCGGTGGTGACGATTACCGCCACGCAGTTCTCGCCGATTTAGCCCTCTCTCAGGTAGCGCGCTGCCCCGCCCTCTCTTTTCTTCCATGCCCACCGCCTTTCTTCTACAAGCCGCAGAAATCACGAAGACCGCTACCGAAGCGGCCGGCACGGTTACGCGCCATGCCGCCGAGTCGGGCCCGGCCTACGCCCTACTGTGGCTACTGGTCGTGGTGCTGGCGGGCATCAGTCTAGCCTTTTACCTCAAGGCCGAAAAAGCGCAACAAGGCCAGCAGGAGGCAATAAACAAAGCCGTAAGTGCGGCGCGGGAGGAGTGGGCGCGCCAGCAGGCGTTCGACAATGGCCACGCCGCCGACCTGCTGCGCCAAAGCCGCGAACAGGAGCGCGAAGCCCTTGACCGATTGGAGGTCATCAACCGCGAACTGCGTCAACAGGAGGTGAAGAGTGTCGAAGTTATCGGTGGGGTGCGCCAGGCGCTCGGGCAGCTCTCAGCCATTATGCACGGCGTGCAAACGCAACTGCAAAGCATAGAATCACTATTGACTGGCCGCACTAGGCCGCCCTTTCCGCCAACCCATGAAACCATGCTGCCATGACCATTATGCCCGCTGCCTACCAAGCCAAGGAGGCGCTTCTTCGTGATTTACAGTCCCCAGCCCTGCTTTCGCTCACCATTGACGGAGAGCAGATGGCGGAAACCGTCGCCCCCGACCCCTTTTTTCACCCGCTACAAGGGCTCTCAGGACTGTGCGTAGCGCACTTGCTAGCCCCAGCCGGCCATAGCGCACTGCTGGTGAAAGGAGAAGTAGGCGCACACTCGCCCCGCGTGTCGGTGCCGCAGGCGGTGCGGGTGCATGTGCTACAAGGGGCTCTGCTGCTGTGGCGGCCGGGCCTGAGTGAAGACCCCGTGCGGGTGGCGGCCGGTCAGGAAGTCGAACTGTTCGCGGGCGAGCAACACGGCTTCGTGGTACTGGAAAACTGCCTGAATTATAATCTCTACACGCCCGCCTTTGCGGTGGCAACCATACCCTAATGCTCATTCACTGGCTTTTCTACCTCATCGTGCCGGGCTGGAATGACCTCATTCTGAACCCGCAGACCGGCAAAATCTCGCAAAAGAATCTCTTTGGCGTGATGGGCTTCTACGTGGGCACGGTGCTTACTGCCATTATCGTGCTAAGCCAACTAGCGCGGGACCAGTCGCCTGATTGGGGCGTGGTCGGGCTGCTAACCGCCAATGGGCTCGGCCTCACGGCGCTTAAAATCTGGCAGAACTACCAGAACCGGCAAACGGCCACCGACACCGGCCAGCCGCTGGCGGCACCGCCACCTGGTGAGGTGCCGCCCATCATGCCGCAAATACCGAACCCCAACGCCCCCGCCAATGAACCCCCGCCCGCCTAAAAAGCCCGAGCCCGCCAAGCAGTCGAAGCGGGACGCCGCCGTGAAACTCAAGCCCCTCAAGTCCCATGACGCCTACGCCACTAGTACCTGAAGCGCCATGCTGTTACTCTTAGCCTTGTTTTTCTGCCATTTTCTAGCTGATTACACCTGGCTGTCGCAGCCTTATATGCTGGCGGCAAAGCGGTTTGGTCGGCCTGTCAAGCCAATCATAGACCACGCCTGCATGCACGGCCTATTAATGCTATTTACGCTGTACGCCTTCGGCGTGCGGGGATGGACCTGCGCCGGGCTTGCCACATTTCAGGTAGTGAGTCATGCGGCCATTGACACGCTGAAAGGCCGCCTTAATGCCAAGTACCCAGCACTGCAAAGCCTGACCGATGTGCGCCACTGGATAGTGTTCGGCCTCGACCAATACGCGCATACGGTCGTGATTATAGCCATATGGTACGCTGCTCTTCTCTTACCATGAGCCCCACCCGCGAACCTCCTGCCCTGTGGCTGGCCACTGTACTACTGCTGGCCCTGGCCGCCCGCCTGCTTGTACTTAACTATCACTTGAAGCCATGACCACAAATCAAAAATGGTTCGCGGGCCTCGTAGCTGGCGGCTTGCTGCTCCTGCTGCTAGCCTGGCTGCTGCACAAGCCCGCACCGGCCCCGCCCCTCTCGCCCGCTCAGCAAAAAGAAGTCGAGGCGGGCATTGTCACCGAACAAAAACAGGTCGGCCGCGCCACTGCCCGCGCCAAAGCTGCCGCCGCCGCCGCGAAGCCCGCCTACGCTGCCGGGGCCGCCTACGCGGAAGTGGGCAAAGTCCTTCACCAACAATCCAAGCCTCATGCGAAACCTACTCCTGGCGACACTGCTGCTGCTCGCCTTCAAAAGCTACTCTCAGGCTACTAAGCAGGTATGCTTGTCAGTGGCTCAGGCGGCCAAGATTGCCGATTCGCTGGCCGTGCTGCCTGTGGTGCGCAAAGAAGCCGCCGCCTGGCAAACGTCCAGCCGATTCTACCAGCAGGCGGCCGATTCGCTCTACAAGTCCAGCGAGCTGAACCTGTCGGCCGTGCGCGCCGCTGAACGCGCTTTTGAAGGCCAGCAGCTGCTGACGCAAAACGAGTTCGCGCAAAAGCTTGAGTGGCAGCGGAAGGCGCGCCGCCGTGGGCTAGTCAGCGCACTATTGGCTGCCCTGCTGGGTGGCGTTACCTACACCGCAGTAAAGCACTAAAGCAATGGCCGATTATAACATCTTCTTCCCCATCCTGCGCGAATTTGAGGGCGGGTACGTATGGGACCCGGTAGACCCTGGGGGTGAAACCTACCGAGGTATTGCCCGCGCCTATAACCCTGGCTGGGCTGGGTGGCAGCGCATTGATGCCGCCAAAATCAAGCTCGGCATCAAAGGGCACCCGCCCGTGGGCGCATACAATAGCATCAACAAAGCGCTGGGGGCCGACGCTGCGCTGCAACAGGCGATTCAGGCCTTCTACAAACCGCTGTATTGGGACGTGCTGAAGCTGGACCAAGTGCGCAGCCAGGCGCTCGCCAACCAGCTAGGCGACCACAGTGCCAGCGCCGGCCCCGCCCGCCCCGCCCGCATGATTCAGTTCGCCCTCAACCAGCTACGCCCCGGCACCGTGGTAGAAGATGCAAAGGTGGGGCCGGCAACCGTGGCCGCTATCAATGCGGCCGACCAAACAGCCCTGCTCAAGGCCTTCGTGCAGCTGCGGAAGGACTTCTACGAATACCGAGCCGCCGCGCGGACACCCGCCCCGGCCGTGGTGGGATTGCTGCAGCGGCTGAATCTGAGCCCGAACGCCACCCAAGCCAAATTTCTCAAAAGCTGGTTACGCCGGCTGCCTAAACTCTAAACACCATGAAAGTAGTAATCACCGCCTTTGCCCTGTGGGCGCTCGGCTCCTACGGCGTGTACCGCCTGGCCCCCGCCCCCGGCTGGATTGTAGCCTACGGGCTGGGAACTATCGCTTTGTTTGCCTGGCTGGTTATCCGAGCCAACAAAAAGAAGGCCTAGCCCGCCCCGCCCTCTCCTGTCTTAGTACTAGTGGGCACCGGCCCGAATAGGCTTGTAAGAGGTGCGGTGCGAGTGGTATTCTACTACATCAAACCTGCTTACACGGTGCGCCCGTTGGGTTTTATTGTCGTGGTCGAACTCCACTAGGTAAATTTCTCCTGAGCCAAGAATGAGGTCAAGATTGCTTAGGTCGCGATTATCAAAGCCTTCTAACTGAATATGGCTCACCTCATACCAAAGCCTGCGCTCCTGCTCGGTATCATCCTGGCTACTGGCACACATGAGGTCAAAAAATAGCCGCCCATCGGCCGTTTTGCGCATGACTAGAATATCATCGAATCCGCCAGGGTCGCTAACTATCGTTTCGACAAAAGAGAGTTGTGGCGGCTCGGCCAGCACGCCCGGCATTTCAGGATAGCTATCCCAGCGCGCAACGGTTGCAGTTTCCATAATCTAAAAAGTGAGAGGTCGGCGGCTTTCTTCCTTAGTGGAGGGAGCCCAACTCTTTCAGGGCTTCATTTATGCCTTGTGTCATTTCGTAGCGCTCCTGATTTAAAGCATCTTCCGCAGCCGCTATTAGGTCGTTTATGGTCAGGTCGCCATTCCTGACTGCTTTGACACAGGTGCGGCGAAAGCAGTCTACCCGCTCAGGAATAGACGAGGCATTGAGAGATGGGGCAAAAGGATAAATACTCATTGCTTTGGTTTCTTCCTTATTGGAGGGAGGGGGTGGCAACGGCTTTTTGGGCAAATAGCGGGTCGTGCGGATTTACCGGCTGATTGGTGTAGGCCCACAGGTCATAGGTGCCAAAATCAGCATTCAACCGGCTGGGCATAAGCCGCCAATAAGGCTCATTCTTATTGTAGCGCAGGACAGCGAAGACCGGATAGCCCGAAGGGAATTTAGAGCTTACCAGCATCACGCGGGGGCCGGATTCGGGGAGGATTTCGGCCACATTAGACCAAGTAGCAAGTGCGGTTTCCATGCTGCTAATATACGTAATAATCAGCATTTTAACTATGAAATCTGAGCTAATTCCCTGCATTTTTTGGCCTGCCCTGCTGTTCTTTTTGGCCTACCCCCAGGGCGTACTAATGCCCGCCGTGCGGCGCACCCCACCCGGCCCCGAAGCCATCCGCCAAGCCCGCGCCCTACACCTGGGCCTAGTCCTGGCCTACTTCCTGCCGCTGGCCCTGGTCGCCGTATTCGCCCGCCCGCACCTGCCCCTGCACGCAGTAGTGGCCGTGCTCGTGCGGCTGGCTGGCTTTGACCCTATACTCAACCACTACGCCGGCAGCCCCGCCTTCCACGTCGGCGAAACGGCAGCCACCGACAAGCTCCTGCGAAAGCTGGCCCCTGCCCACCCCGAACGCCTATCCGCCGCGTGCCGCCTAGCTGCTGGAGCCCTGGCAGTAGCGGCGGTAGTAGTCGCGGCAACTCATTCTCACTAACTCCTTACCTGTATGACAACCGAACAAGCCAACCACCTGCAAGCCCTGCTCGATACCCACGCCGACGTGCTATGCCCGCTGCTCGGCCCCCACTGGCCGGTGCGCCCGTTCGAAGTGAAAGAGTTCGGCCCGCTCACCAAGTGCACGCTAGGCGAACTACCTGATGGGCGGTGGCTGCACCTGCACTACTTGAATGGCCCCGACGCGGGCGCGATGCACGACCACCCGACTGACATAGAATCAATCGGCATCAAAGGCGCTTACCTCGAACTTCGGGCTACGGAAGGCGGCGTGGATGAGCAGCTGCGCAAGGCGGGCGAAACCCGTACCATCGCGGCCGACTGCGTGCATATTATCGTATGGGTATCCAAAGGCGGGTGCTGGACACTCGTAAAAACGGGGCCTGTCGTTCGCCAGTGGCGGCACTACCCGGAATTAGGGACAGCGGCGTAACTTCCCCCATCGGCAGCCGGATAAGCCTTACCAGAAACCGGAAACCATCGAAGCCCCGCGCCTTAAGTGGCCGGGGCTTTTTTGTGAAAAATATTTTCGAGGCAAAAAGTGCTTTTGCAGCGCGTGGGGGCATATTCTGAGAAACGGACAATTTATTTTATTATTTAGGTAACCCAAATAATAAAAAGCTTCGTATATTTGTCATGTCGAACGCGCTCAACCAATCCAACGTCATGACTACCGCCGCCATCTTCACCGCCGCTCACGCCGCCGCTCGCCTCGCCGATGAAATGGTAGCCTATCGCACCCGCTTCGCTACCGCCCTGCGCGCCGCCTGGGCAGCGGCTAAGCAAACTCTCACTAAGACTGTGAGCGCTATCCTCGCTACCATCGAAAAGCCAAACCTTGGCTTCACTGACATCTACGACATCTTCCACGTTGGCCAGCAGTCCGCCACCGGCACCAGCCCGGCCGACCTGCCCGCCATTACTACGGCCTTCGCCATGAGCCGCCCGCTCGATGAGCTGGATACGGCTCGCTTTTTCTTCCTCACCTCCTACGCTACCGACCGCCGCAGCCAGCCATTCACCACCTACAACGGCACATCTCTTTACCGTCAGAGCGATGTAACGCTGCGCAATATTGATAGTGAGCGCACGCAACAAGCCTACGGCTTCACCGCCGCTGACGTAGCCGCCTTCAAAAAAGCCGCCAACCTGTAGTCCCCCTCACTTTTAGCCTTTTTACTCATCATGAACGCCACGCACACCATCACATACAACGGCCAACTACTTTCGCTTTTTGTGGACACCACCAATGCTTTCAATGGCCGCGCCACAGCACATATTGGTAGCCGCACCGCTGGCAGCACCCCGCTGGCTGGTGGCGAAAGCTTTACCAACGTTGCCACGCTAAATCTTGACACTAATGAGGTCTATGCAACCGTGCGGCGGGCTGGTGGGCAGTACGAAGACCTGACGTTACCTGCAATGCCTGCCGAGTAAAAACAAGCCCGTCCCGCACGATGCGGGACGGGCTATTCGATTGAGTGCTGCGCCACGGTGCCTTAGCCGCTCGCAGCTGGCGGGCTGGCGCTTTTAAGCGTATTTCAATTCCGCGAAGGCGGTACTATTAAGCCGATTGAGTTACAAGTATAATGGAAAAATCCGAAGTCAAAAAGCGCGCCCCTGGCGGCGGGCGCAAACCTAAGCACGCCGATGGTGCCACCGTGCCGCTTGGCATAAATAAGGTAGCGCCGGATGTGGCCCGCCTTGTGGCGGAGCAGGCGCAGCCTACCGCTTTTGTCGAGGCTGCCATTCGCGCGTATGCCCCAACCCCGCCACAGTAGCCTCGCTGCCCCGCGCCACCTCGGCCGGGGCTTTTTCGTGCCACGCCTGCCAGCCTACGTAATCCACCGCCCCCGCCAGCGGCAGCCAGTGCGCCAGCAGTAGCCAGGCTACCCAGCGGCGGGGCTGCTTGGTGAAGGCTGTGCGAGCTAGCTCGTAGGTGAGCCAGGCTTGCAGGAGCAGGAGGAGCAGGGTCAGGGTGGGTATCATGCCTTTTTAAACCGGCGCTCAAATTCTTCTGCACTCATCACCAGTGGCCCCGCGCCAGGCGATACGTGCTCGTGATGATTGAGCACGAGGCGTACCTCGTCAAATTCTTTGGCGTAGGTTAACTCGTAAGTCTGTCCGATGCGGAATCCGGCCCATCCGTCGAATACGTCGTTGGCGGTTTCTCCGATGAAGATGCGTTTTTCAGTGGGCATGGTGCGAAGTTAACCTTCAGCCCCGTCCATCATTTCCTGATAAGCCGCAAACTCATCCGGCATATTTACGCCCAACTCGCGGCAAATCCAGTAAATGATGCCTTTGTCTACCATTGCGTAGCGCAAGGGTACGCTGGAGGTGGCGCTGTTTTTGGTATTGATGATATACGCTTCGTCGCGGAGCATTCGCTTGTATTCTTTACAGTACCTATATTCTAGATAGCTGAGCAAGATGTTAACGTCTAGGCCTGGCGGCTCGGCATCAACCCGCATCGCCAGCTCGCTTAGTTGCTCGCTCATGCCACTTGAGTGTCTCGCACAATTTCTAGCTGCTGCTCCTGCAACTCAAGCCGAAAGTCTGGCGCAGGGCCAGCATACAAATCCTCAAGCCGCGCCTGCTGCTGCTTCACCAGTAAGTCCATCATCTCGCGCTGCTTGAACTCGCGTAGCATCGTGTAGGCATTGCGGATTAGGTCGGCCCGCACCTGCTCGGGCGAATCGGCCTGCGCGAAGATGCCGCCTATCTCATTGATTCTCCCGATGAAAATGCCCGGCATAGCACCGCTTTTAACGGTGTAGGTGAGTTGAAGCGTCGGGAATTCCATAACGAAGGGCGTGAAAGCAGGTGCGAGTATAACCAGTAAACGCCAATACGGCCCGACTTGTTGAATGCCACCCAGCAAAAAGCCCCGCACTGGTGAGGGTGCGGGGCTTTTTATTGCGGCCCGGTTTAATACAACCCACTGCCGACTTGCGCCTATAGCACCGCCTGCCTGACAAGGCTTCGGTGGCTACAGGTCTTAGGTGAATGAGGGCGGCCCTTGACAGGGGCAAGCAACGGTTTTTTCAGCGCGGGGCCATCGCCGCGCTCTAGCAAAGTCAACGCCGCCACCTTTTCGCCTCATTCAGCTTGTTTGCCCTCCCCGGTTGAGGAGGGGGGCGATACTCACAAGGGCACTGCTTTCGCATTCCGTTTGCAACCGGATTTTCAGCCCCTGTACTGGTGCCCTTCCTCTCTTTTAGAGGAAGGGGCAAAAGCTTCGGATAGCATAGCCCGGTACTTAAACCGGCAGTACTTGGCTGCTCTGTGAGCGTCCTCACTGCAACATACTAGCGCCTATGCCATCCTTTCTCGCTTCCGCTTCCCTCCTATTAAGGGGAGTGGTCAAATTATGAAAGAGGGTAGCATACTGCCACGTTTATTTCACCGGGTTTGCAAGGGTTTACAACTCCCCTGCTACCTCTTTCTGAGGCAAATTTACGAACGAAACAGCAATATGTTACTATCTAGCCGTAAAATATTTATCATATCTCACGCCACCGCCGCCCCGGCCGGCACCACCAGCGCCAGCGAGAAGTAGTAGGCGAGTACAGTATAAGGCAATTCGTAGTAGTCAGGCATGGCGGGGGTGTTTTGCCTAGTGGGGGCGGGCGGGGATGAAGAAGTGGGCTCATCCATTCAGGCGATTTTGCAAGGCTTCCATATCTCGTTCCACGCGGCGGCGCTCAATAAATTTTGCATTATGTATGCTCGCCAAGTTGGCAGGGCTCAAATTTGGTTTTATGATAGCGCACTGTTCTTATCGGCGTGCCGTTTAGCATTTCTGTTAGGCAAAAAAACAGGTCCAGCATGGGCATATTAGCCTTTGTGCTAGCCTCTACGTTTACCTGTGAGGCATATTGCTGGCCTTTGTATTTACACCATCCGCCAATGCAATAGGTGGGGACAGCATGGAATATGGCAGCCAATGGGTCGTCGCCAAATTTGGCAAGCTTTATATTCTTTCTGCGGTCAATGCTTCTAACACGCGCACTTTCTGCGTGCTTAGCGGTCCTGGCTGCAGTAGTTGCTTTGTAGCATTTTGCGCAAGAACGGTAGGTGCGCCCGGTTCGGCCGGAGTGGAACAGAATATTATCTTCGCTTAATTCATGACCCTTTGCGCAGTGCGTGCGCTTTTGCATGAAATGTCGGCTCCTTTCCACCATGTCTAACGCATTATCTACTTTATTGCCTACGGACAAATGTGCAGGGTTTACACAATTAGGATTGTCGCAGCTATGCCGAATAAGTAACCCATGGGGAATTGCGCCATTGTGCAACTCATGGCTGTAACGATGCGCATAGATGTATCGCTTTTTCTCGCCTTCTTCATCTACCCTTATCTGTCCATATCCTTGTGCTGTTTGCTTGCCTAGCCAAGGCCAGCACCCCTGCTGCTTACTGGTATGCTTGGTGAATTGCTCTAATGGCGAAGTACGCTTTGGTCCTGGTTTCATGATGATTACGCAATTAATGCTACCTCATAAAGGTAGCATTAATTTAGCATAAATCCTAGCGTATTCGTTCTTTATTATCCCTGACTATCAGGATTATACAGCCGCTTTTGCATTATCGCCATGTCGCGCTCGACCCTCCTCTTTTCTATGAAGCGGCTGTAGTGCTTGGCCGTGGTACGCTCGTCCTTATGCCCCAACACGGCAGCTACGGTAGCCAGCGGGATGCCTTCGTTCAATAAGAACATCCCAAACGTGCGCCGGCCAGCGTGCATCGTAAGGTCTAGCTGCCAACCCATCAAGGCCACTATTTCTTTCAATGCCCGATTGAGCGGCTGGTTTTCGTAGCGTGGCAGCCCGCTGGCGGCATACTTATTAAGTAAGCGGGTAGCCCCAGGCAGTAAGGGGAGCGTGAAGCTGACGCCTGTTTTATGTCGGTGCATTTCCAGCCAGTCGTTCTTGGTATGGGTGGCGGGGTCGAACTTCATCAGGTCGGCCCAAGCTAAGCCTGTCCAGCAGCTGAGCAAAAACACGTCGGCACAGCGCCCTAAGTATTCGTTCTCGAACTGGTATTCCTGCAACTGCGCGACCTGTTCCGGCAGTAGGTACACCAGCGGTTTTTCTGCGCTGCGCGGCCCTCGCCAAGAAGCTAGCGGGTTAGCCGCTATCCATTCCTGGTTTACAGCGTAGTCCAGTACCTGTGAAACCAGTCCTACGGCTTTGCGAGTGTAGTCGGCCCCGCAGCGGCCCCGATTGCGGCCCGCCACCTTGCCCGCAGCAGCTGCGCGGGTCATGAGTAGCTGCACGAGCCCATCGGCGTGCTTGGCGGTAAATTGCGCCAGCGGTAAATCAGGCTGGCCTATACTGAGTAGGTATTCCGTCAGCAGCCCCATGCGCGAATGATACTTGCGCACGGTGTCCGGGCTGTAGCCGGATTTGTCCCAGGCCGGGGCGTCGGCCGGGCGTATCTGCCTTTCAGCAGCGCGCATGAAAAGCTTGGCGGCCTCGGCCAGCGTTGGCGTGGCCTGGCCGTTGCTTCGCAGGTGGGCTACTACTTCGACGGGGCCAGCGGGCTTGTGCTGGTTTACTAAGTGGGCATGCAGCTCCCGGATTTTGGCGTATAGGTTGGCGAGGATGTCGTTATCGGCCCGCACTTCGGGCGTATCGCCGTGCAGGCGTTGAAGTGGAGCGTTTTGCCACTGGCGGGCGATTGAAGGCTTTTTGCCTTCCGGGGCCGGCGGCCACGCCTTAATGCCGGTGCTGAAAGCAGGCGCGGAAATACTGTCGGCCGTTAGCTGGCAGTATACCACCCCCGGTAAGCCGGGCCGTTTGGCTCGGCGCAAGTAAAATCTAATATCCATGTACGCATAGTTTGGAAGGGGGGGAGAGTGGAAGCGGGCGGTGCCCATAGCAGTGGTGTAGCGCCAGTGGACCTAGTGTAGTGTCTCGCGCACCAAAACCGGGGTAGCCACTCGGCTACACGTAGCAAGCACTATCCAGTAACTAAGCGGTACAGTGCTATAATGCCGCGCTTCCCCTATTCGCATATAGCGGGCCCTTATTTCATGAATTTACTGTGATTTTTACGTAGTAATAGCACTATTTTGCGGATACTACGGAGGGCGCGCCGACGAAATCAGGCACAAAAAAACCTCGTCTCCGAAGAAACGAGGCTGCTTGCTTATCGAGGCCGATGGCCTGCTAAAATGGTTTGTGATTCCGCTGGGATTCGAACCCAGGACCCGTACATTAAAAGTGTACTGCTCTACCAGCTGAGCTACAGAATCGGTAATTTTGTGCTTACGTTTTACGACAGCGGCGTTTTACCGTTTTTGTGGGTGCAAAAGTACAACACTATTCTTAATCTGACAACCTTGCGACAAAATAAACTTGTCTTTTTTCGTATGCTAAGCCTCGTTGGTGGTCTTAGCATATTGCCTTTCTACGCATTGGCTGTTTCTCCTATAACAGTTTTTTTTACGGCGGCTACCTCGCATTCCATACTGGCACAAAGCCAGCGTGCCGACTCTCTTTTTGAACTGGGGCAATACGAGGCCGCTCTACCTCTGTACCGGGCGCAGGTATGGCAGCAGCGGCAGGCGTCGGCACGCTCGCTGCTACGGCTGGCCTTTGCTGAGCATCAGCAAGCCCACTATACCGCCGAGCTGCTTTACCTAAATATGGCGCTGGCCCGCCAGCCACGCCTCAGCACTTGGCGGCAGCTAGCCGCACTGGCCCAACGCCAGCGCTTAGTAGGATATCCCACTACTTGGCAGCAAGATGTGCGCATACAGCTGCTCCGCTACTATTACCCAGTGCTACAGGTCCTGCTGAGTATAGCGGTGCTTGCCGTAGTGGTCTTGCTACTGCAGCGGCAACGCACGGGCCAGCTTGTGTGGCTCGGCTACAGTCTCTTTTTACTCGCCACAGGAAGTTATCTCTATTGGCTGCGGCCTATGCCTACCGGCGTCGTGGCGCGCCCGGGTGTAGCCCTTATGGCCGGGCCAGGCGCAGGCTCAGCTTGGCTAAGCACCGCCGCTCCCGGCGACCGCCTACCAGTACTAGACCGTCAGGATATCTGGCTGCGCGTGCGCTGGCAGGAGCGCACAGCCTATGTTCGCGTCGCCGATGCGTTCATTGTAGAATAAGGTACCAGCGTCAGACTCATCTGCCGGAAATTTAGCGTGGGCATCCTAGCACAGCCAGCATGACTAGCGTATGCATACAAGCAAAGCTACAGCCCAGCTTTAGTAGTTGCTGAATATCTTAAAGGCTAAAAATCGCCCTCCTCCTTACGAAAGTTAGCTAAAACAAGCTTATCGGTTAGGCCAGGCAGCCACTTATTCAGAAAGACCGTTAACTTACCTTGTGCGGTTAGTATCAATGTACGGCGGCGCTCCACTACCGCTTCACGCAGGAAGTGGGCCACCTTCTCGCTACTCATCATCTTACCTTCGTCCCGCGGCGTATCGTTCTGAGCCAAACCATCTGCCATTAGTGCCGCATGTCGAATGTTAGAGGCTGTAAAACCTGGAGCAATGGTGAGCACATTGACTCCCTGCGGCAGTAACTCGGTGCGTAAAGCCTCAAGAAAACCGTTCATAGCAAACTTTGAAGCCGAGTAGCCAGTGCGCCCCGGCAATCCGCGAAAGCCTGCAATACTACTGATACCCACGATAGTACCTTTGCTTTGCAATAAATACGGCAGCGCAACTTTAGTCATGTAGACCGTGCCGAAGAAGTTAGTTTGCATAAGTTGCTCCAGCACTTTCACGTCAACTTCGGCAAACTTCGCCCTCATACTCAGGCCAGCATTATTAATAAGGACATCAAGCCGACCAAAAGCAGTAATCGTATCATCTAATACCTGTATAGCTGCCGATATACTTCCAACATCAGCTTGCACTGCATGGTACTCGATACCTGCAGTAGCTAATTCGGCGGCAGTGTTAGCCAACTTGGTAGCATCTCGACCTGTGATAACTACTTTGGCTCCCATTTTACCAAACTCAAAGGCACAAGCCCGGCCTATTCCGGAAGTACCTCCCGTAATAAGCACAACATTGTTTTTCATAAACAGCGAAATTAGAAGCTACTATAGATTAATCATTTATTTCATTGCTACCTCGCTAAACGCAAAGCTCCCCCTGCTTGTCGCTGGCAAAAGCGAAGCAGGGGGAGCTACTGATAAGGTTGGCGGCGACCGACTCTCCCACCGGTGAAGGCAGTACCATAGGCGCACCGGGGCTTAACGACTCTGTT
>CAXYJY010000053.1:0-2957 GCA_964277755.1 uncultured Hymenobacter sp. | reverse complement strand
GTAGAAAATGCCGTTCACAATCGCCCGAAGGGGCCACTTGCTGGTGCGCTGCACGACAAAAAGGGGGGCAATGCGCTGCCATTGACGCTCCGTTAAGTCTGAGCTATAACGCTTTTGCTGCATCTAGCAAACTTACTAACTTAAACAGCTTCTTAGAAAGGAAGGGTGAACACGGCCGGGTTGAAGCGCAAGGCAGTCGTGGCGGGGGTAAAAAACTCGAAGTCGAAGCGGGTGCCGTACCAGTCGAGGGCCTCGCCCACCGGCCCCACGGCGTCGGCCTGGATGCTGCCGACCTGCCAGCGCACCTTGGGGTCGTCGCGGAACTTCTCCAGCACCGCGCCCAGCAGCTGCTCGCCGGTCTGCTCGGTGCGGTCAAGCGCCTCCCAGGCTTTGGTCTTGTCGAGCACTTGCTCGAGCACGAAAAAGGCCCCGCGCCGCTGGCGTTGGTAGTTGTCGCCGGCATTATCCTGATAGGCGGTTTGCAGGCTTTCGAGCACCAGCATCTGCTCGCCGGCCCTTGGCTTGAGGTAGCGGCCGAGCAGGGTGGTTTGCATCTCGTAGAGGTCGACCTGTTTCTGCATGGGGTCGACCGAGACGATGAGGCGGGCGAAGCGCGGGGCCTCGTCTTGGTGGCGGATGAGCTTGTGCGACTTGGCCAGGTTATAAAACAGGCCCTCGTAGGTGGAGCTACGCATTGGTTTACTTGGGTTTGGCGGTGGCTAAATCCTACATTTCGGCCAGTACCAGGCGCAGGGGCTGCCCGGCGGTCTGCTGCACCGGCCCGAAGGCCGCGCCGGAGAGCTTGCGCAGCACGCGCCCCCAGTCGGGGGCCTGCTGGCTGGGGCCGGCGTCCTGGTCGGCCGCCACGAACACGTCGGGAAACTCGGTGGCAAGCTGGGCGCGACAGCCGCGATACCAGGTGAGCACGGCCAGCTTCTCCAGCGCCGGTAGCGGGGCCACGCGCGGGGTGCGGTGCTCAAGCTGGTGCTCGTTGAAGGGTAGGCGCACATCGCCGTTCCAGTCCGCTTTCTCCGGAGACGCATCACGCTTGGCCGGGCGGTAGAGCACAGTCAGGAAGTTGTCGAGTAGCTCCGGCCGGCCGTGCAGGCAGTAGAGCACGAAGAAAGTGTCGGCGAACATGACCTCGCCGAAGAGCAGGTTGCGAAAGCTCTCGCGGGGGCCGTGCCAGGTGGTGGGCCGCTCGGCCACGTGGCGGCCGGGGAGGCGCAGGGTGGGCAGCAGCTGGGCCGTGAGCCGGTGGGTATCCGAGTCGACCCAGTCGGCCAGGTGCAGGAGCTGGCCCAGGATTTCGGGGTGCAGGCTGGCGAGCTGGGGCTGCGGGAAGCCGCTCAGCAGTGCGAGCAGCCGCGGCCGGGCCGCTCGGCCGAGTAGCGTTCGCCCAGCACGCGCAGCAGTTGCTTGCGCTTGAGCTCGTCCCAGATGGAGGGCACTTGGCGGGTGATGGTGCCGATTTGCAGGGTTTCCATGCCCCAAAGCTGCCGGCGGCTGCCTCGGCTGGAAAGGACACAAAAAAGCCCCGGCTGATGGGCCCGAGGCTGTACACCATTCTAAGTTATAGTCAATAAAAAAGGCGGTCTATCGACCGCCTTTTCAATGTTACCGCTCTGCGTTTTCTAGTCGAGTTGGATGGAAAGTTGCCGCACGACGCGCTTACCGTCGATTACTGTTTCCACTACATAAAGACCGCTTTTTGCTTGCTGGTTTACCAAACGGTAAGTGGTATGCCAGCCAGCTTTATCCTGCTGCTGCTTTACCTGCTTCAGGTCAATAAGCTGTCCGTGGCTATCATGCATCACCGGTAGCTCGGCAGGCTGCTCAGACGAGAACAGCGTAAAGCCAGGCGTGGTGGTAGGATTAGGATACAACTGCGCTGGCTCAGTAGCTGCTAGGGAAGCCTGTTGCTCTTCAGCAGACGCAGCGGCCATTCGGAAACCTGACTTTACGGCCGTGATGTACTTTGTCATGCTACTACTCGTGCAAGAGTTGCTCACCGTTCATTCAACTGCGTATCGCTGCTCCGTGGCACGCCTGGGTACACCGAGGCCCGATAAGCAAATAACGCCCACTTGCCCGGTGGCACTCTGCGTGGAAGCAGGCCCAGTCGGCGTATTGTTGTTGTCTACTGGCGTGACGGTATACGAATAACTCGTCTCCGCATAACTGCCGCGGCCATCTAGTGCAGGACATACAACCCTTATGCCGTTACCAACAAGCACTGTCTCAGGCAAGGTAAAGAAGGCATTCGATGGCATACAGCCCTGGCAAGTATAGTAGTTGGTATAGTAGGTCGTTAAATGAGCCAGCATGGTGGTTATCTGGCAAGGAGTCAAGGCGATTTGACCGCCATAATCCATCATGTTGTTACCAGCGCCTGCATTATCGGTACCATCGGGGTTCACATTGTGAGGTGTATCAGCACACCGAGGGCCGTTGATATTCCAAGAGTCTTGGAAAGGATGGCCTAACCCTAATAAATGCCCCACTTCATGGTTAAGCATTCTGGCTACTGCCTCCTGCGAATCAGTGTCCACCCCATTATTGCGCACCCGGGTAAGCAAGTGATTGCGCCAGATATTACCCGCTTTAAACCAAATACTGCCACCGTAAGGGCCACCGTAGAAGCCGAAGCTACCAGCGACACCTGATATATTCTTCCAGCGTCCTACCGTTGGAAAAATAGTTGTCGACTTGATTTCCCCCATAATGAAGATATTGACTTCGCTGCCCTGATTCGTCCCATAAGCATCGTACTGCGCCGTACTGAACACCGAATTTGGCGAGGACGAATTATAGTTTTCCGGGTCGTAGCTGTACGCTTCCCCGAATCGAGCGCCAGTTGTGAGTAGAGAAAGGCGTAACTTTCACTACCTGACGACTGAGAAATGAAAAAGGGACGATTCAGCGAGGCCCAGATTGTGGCCATTCTCCAACAGCAA
>CAXYJY010000052.1:0-54954 GCA_964277755.1 uncultured Hymenobacter sp. | reverse complement strand
TTTTTTGGAGAGGGGGCCGGGGGGTGAGGTTCCCACGGGCGACGAGCAGTTTATACCGTCTTATTAGCTTTTCTCAAAGAAAACTCGTACCTTTGCACCCGCATTTGAGAACGGCCCCATTTTAGTGGCCGGGGTGGCCTAGGTTAAGTAAGTGGCTGCCGAGTAGTTCCCGTTTAGTTCGGTCGTATTTTTTCCGCCTTGTCGTTGTCAGGAAAGGTTGAGGGGGAAGAAGCGCCGCCGCTGTTGAGCCGGCTGTTTTCAGAGCGTAGTCTCATTCCCCGCACAAGCCACTAGTAGGTTCTGGAAGGAACCAAGTGGCTGCAAACTCCCTTTCTTTCCAACTTATGGAAAACCAAGTAGAAAACCCCGTCGAAAAAGCCAAAGTGCGTTTCGATGAGCTCAACCTCTCGCCCGAACTCCAGCGCGCCATCACCGAGATGGGCTACGAAGAGGCGTCGCCGATTCAGTCGGCCGCCATTCCGGTGCTGCTCGAAGGTAAAGACGTAATCGGCCAGGCCCAGACGGGCACCGGCAAAACGGCTGCTTTCTCCATCCCGACCATCGAAGGCATCAATGGCGACAGCCGTGATGTTCAGGCTATTGTGCTGTGCCCCACCCGCGAGCTCGCGGTGCAGGTATCGGGCGAGATTCAGAAGCTCGGCAAGTACAAGCGCGGCCTGTCGGTAGTGCCGATTTACGGCGGCTCGTCCTACGACCGCCAGTTCCGCGCCCTGGAGCGCGGTGTGCAAATCGTCATCGGTACGCCCGGCCGCGTGATGGACCACATCGAGCGCGGTACGCTGAAACTCGACAAAGCCACCAAAATCATCCTCGACGAAGCCGACGAAATGCTCGACATGGGCTTCCGCGACGACATCGAGTACGTGCTCAGCAAGATGCCCGAAAACCGCCAGACGGTGTTTTTCTCGGCCACGATGAGCAAGCCCATCCTGGAGATGACCAAAAAATACCAGCGCGACCCGCAAACGGTGAAGGTCAACCACAAGGAGATGACGGTGTCGAACATCGAGCAGAGCTACTTCGAGGTGCGCGGCCCGCAGAAGAAGGACGTGCTCACGCGCGTGCTCGACATGTACAACCTCAAGTCGACCATCATCTTCGCGAACACGAAGCGCATGGTCGATGAAATCGTGGCCGACCTGCAAGCCAAAGGCTACTTCGCCGACGGCCTGCACGGCGACATGAGCCAGGCCCAGCGCCAGAACACGCTCGATAAGTTCCGCAAAAGCACGCTGGAAATCTTGGTGGCCACCGACGTAGCCGCCCGCGGCATCGACGTAGACAACGTGGAGGCCGTATTCAACTACGACCTACCCGCCGACGAAGAATACTACGTGCACCGCATCGGCCGCACCGGCCGCGCCGGCAAGAGCGGCCGCGCCTTCACCTTCGTGAGCGGCCGCGACATTTACAAGCTGCGCGACATCATGCGCTTCACCAAGGCCGACATCAAGCTGGAGCAAGTTCCGAGCTTCGCCGATGTGTCGGAAGTGAAAACGACGCTGTTCCTCAATCAAATCAAAGAAGTGATTGAGAAAGGCAACCTCGACAAGTATGTGGGCCGCGTGCAGCGCCTGCTCGACCAAAGCGAAGACGTAACCTCGCTCGACATCGCCGCCGCGCTGCTCAAAATGACGATGAAGGAAGACAAGCGCGCCGAGCAAAGCCTCGACGCCGGCCGCGAGCGCGGGGCCAGCCGCCCCGGCTACACACGTCTCTTCATCAGCATGGGCAAAAAAGACCGCCTGCACCCCCGCGACGTGGTGGAGTTGATTTCGGAGAACACCGCCCTGCAAGGCAACAAGGTAGGCGACATCGCCCTCTACGATAAATTCAGCTTCGTGGAAGTGCCCGCCGAGTTTGCCGACGAGGTAGTAGCTCAGCTAGGCCGCAGCAGCATTCAGGGCCAGCCGGTTACGTTCAGCATCGCGACTCCGGTGCAGGATGCGGCCGCCAAAGAAGAAGGCCAGAACCGCCCCGAGCGCCGTGGCTTCGGCGACGGTGAGCGCCGCGGCTTCGGTGGCGGCGACCGCCGCGAAGGTGGCCGCCCGCCCTTCGGCGGTGGCAACCGCGGTGGCTACGGCGACCGCCGCGAAGGCGGTAGCAGCTACAAAGGCAACCGCGACAGTGGCAGCAGCTACGGTAACCGTGGCGGCTACGGCGGCGACCGCCGCGAAGGCGGTAGCAGCTACGGCGGTGGCTACCAGCGTGGTGGCTACAAAGGCGGCAACCGTGAAGGTGGTTTCGGTGCCTACAAAGGCAAGCGCGACTACGACGAATAGACCGCAGATTCAAACGGATTAGTCGGATTTAACGGATACGCCTGCTACGCAGGCTGACTAAGCGAACAAACCAAAAGAGGTTGCTCATTTGAGCAGCCTCTTTTGGTTTTTGAATGGACTAGCAAACTAATCGATTTATAAATAGTGAATAGTAATAAAAAAGGCTACCCGCATAGAGTAGCCTTTTTTGTTATCGGTTCTTGGTCGGTTAGTCAGCCTGCGTAGCAGGCGTATCCGTTAAATCCGACTAATCCGTTTGAATCTGCGGTCAATGCTGCGGTCTATTTAGACGAATCGC
This sequence comes from uncultured Hymenobacter sp., assembly GCA_964277755.1. GTDB lineage: Bacteria > Bacteroidota > Bacteroidia > Cytophagales > Hymenobacteraceae > Hymenobacter. The sequence continues at coordinate 52,353 of CAXYJY010000052.1, read as the reverse complement.
GCAGGCCGCGGATTTCGTCGTGAGCGGCTTTCACGCCTTGAGCTTGCTTCTCGATAATCGATTTCAGGTCGCCGGGCAGGTCTTGCAGCTTGCTGGCTTCTTCGTAAGCCTTTTTGGCTACGTCTTCGCCGCGCTCGCACTCGGCAAGGATGGCGTGGTTGTCGTGGCCGGTTACGGCGGCTTTCAGGTCAATCCAGGCATGGTGAATGGCACCGAGTACCGACGAACCCTCGTCCGTATCGGGCTTAAGGTCAAGCTTGAACATCTGGTCTTCGAGCTCGGTCACGTAGCTGGCGCGCTGGGCCGAGTACTTTTTGAACAGCTCTTTCAGGTGCTGGTCCTGCACGTCGACCATGGCGTCGGCGTAGCCTTTCTGGCCATCTTTGAGAACGGTGATGAGGGCGTTAAGGCCGGTTTGGGTGGCTTTGGCTTCCATGATGGAAAGAAAAGTAAAGTGGGGAAATGTAGCCCGGTTTACTAGCCAACGGCCCGCAGGGTTGCGGTGACGTTCCAAGAAGCCCAAAAATTATTGCTATTTCGCAGTGGTAGTTGGCTGCGCGTGCGGCTGCGTGGCCGCCGCCATTGCCTGGCCCGCGAGATAGCCCGTCGTCCAGGCCGCCTGAAAGTTAAAGCCACCCGTAATGCCATCTACGTCAAGTACTTCGCCAGCAAAATAAAGGCCGGGCACGCGGCGGCTTTCCATCGTTTTGAAGTTGACTTCGGCCAGCGGAATGCCGCCGCAGGTTACAAACTCGTCTTTGTGGGTGGTCTTGCCCTGCACTTGCAGCGGGGTGCGTAGGAGCAGCTCCAGTAAGCGATTCTGAGCCTTAGCGGGCACCTCGCTCCAGCGCGTTTCGGGGCCGATGCCGGCCTCGGCTACCAGCGTGCGCCACAGGCGGCTGGGCAGGCCAAACTGCGGGTGACCGGCTACCTGTTTCTTGCCATTATCGGCCCGAAACTGCTGCGCCCAGGGGCGCAGAGTTTCATCAGTGTGGGTAGGTGCCCAGTTGATAAGCGCCGTGCCGTGGTAGCCCAGCTCGTGCAGGCGGCGCGCGCCCCAGGCCGAGAGCTTGAGCACGGCCGGGCCGCTCACGCCCCAGTGCGTCACCAGCAATGGGCCTTCGTATTGCAGCTTCTCGCCGGCCAGCACTACGCGGGCGTGCGGCACGCTCACGCCGGGCAACTCGCGCAGGGGCGAGGCCGGCACGTTGAAGGTAAACAGTGACGGCACCGGCTCGGCAATGGCGTGCCCTAGCTCGCGCAGCCAGTCGTAGGCCCCCGGTTTAGGGTTGCCGCCCGTGGCGATTAGTAGGCGGCCAGCGCGCAGCTCGGGGCCGATGCTGTGGCTACCTTCGCCGCTCAGCGTCAGCCTGAAACCGCCTTCGGCCAGCGGCGCGATGCGCTCGGCGGCGGTGCGGGTAAAGATGCGGACGCCCGCCTGCCGGGCCGCGTTTTCGAGGGCGCGGGCGATGGTTTCGCTGCTGTCGGTAGTCGGGAACATGCGGCCGTCGGCTTCTGTCTTGAGTTTGACGCCGCGCCGCGCAAACCACGCGATGGTATCGGGCACGCCGAATTTTTGAAAGGCCTCCTTGAGTTGCCGGCCGCCGCGCGGGTAGTGCTGCACGAGTTGCGCGGCCGACTCGCAGGCGTGCGTCACGTTGCAACGCCCGCCGCCCGAAATTCGAACTTTGCTCAGTAGTTTGGGGCTTTTTTCGAACAAAAAAACCTCCGCGCCGGGGTTGGCTTCGGCGCAGGCAATAGCGCCAAAAAAACCTGCCGCGCCGCCGCCCAGCACTACGATGGGCAGCGGCGTGGTGAGGAGGGGTGCGGTAAGTGGCAGCGGCATCCTGCAAAGATACCGCCAGCTGTTTAGGCCAGGCTACCTGGTATGGCCGGGCAGGCCGCGATGGCCGCCAGTACGTCGTCGTATCTGAACTGATAGGGCACCACGCTGCGTAGCAGGCTGCTGTCAATCGTTTTGCCCGGCTCGAAGTCGGGCCGGAAGGTAGGCGGGGTGAGCCCTAGGTGCTGAGCGGCAGCCGGGTAGAACTCGCGGCGCGGCGGGTGTGATAACGCGCAGACGTTCAAGGTATAACCCCAGATAGTATTGCGAATAATAGTGCCGAGCACGCCGATGGCGTCGGTCAGGTGCAGCAGGTTCACGGGGGCGTCGCCCTGCGGCAGGTCGCGGCGGCTGGCCAGGAAGCGGCCGGGTGCGCGGCCAGGACCGATGAGGCCGCCCAGGCGCACTACCGTGCTGCTCCACTGTCCGTAGCGCGGCACGAAGTGGCCCTCGGTGCGCAGCACATCGGATGCCGCATCGCGGGTGCTGATGGCATCCTGCTCGCGCATGAGGCGTGGCTCTTCGGGGTAGACGCCGGTGGTCGAGACAAAAAGCACGGCCTTCACTCTAGCCACCGCCACGGCCCGATGTACCGGGCGCAGCAGCTGCGGGTAGCCCCCGGCAATGGCGGCGCGGGGCGGCACGTTGAGCACCAGTACGTCGGCATCGCGCAAAAAAACGGTGAGGCGAGCCTCGTCGGCGGCCGAGAAATCGGCCCCGAGCTGTAGCAGGTGTGGCTCGATGCCAGCGGCTTGTAGCAGCGGCAGCTGCTCGGGAGTGGTAGTGGTGCCCAGTACCCGGTAGCCTTGGGCTAGTAGCGCCTGCGCCAAGGGTAACCCCAGCCAACCACAGCCCAGTACTGCTACGGTAGTGCCCGTGGGGGCGGTGGATAAAGGCATGTAGATAGGAACGTATTCTTAAAGCTAGGTTTAGCTAGCAGATTGCAAGTTGCACAAAAATCTTAAGATAATGCCGAATTCTCGGTGAGCAGGGCTGCTTACTGGCTGAATACCTCCTCTCGCGCGGTCAGTGTTTCTTACCTTCGGCACGCAGCTCGTTGTTTTTTAATCTCAACCGTAATCGCTCATGCTTTCGCCTTACACGCAACCCATGCTCCGCGACCAGGCCCTGGCCGGCAAAACTATTATCGTAACGGGCGGGGGCACGGGCCTGGGCCGGGCCATGACTACGTATTTTTTGCAGCTCGGGGCCAATGTCACCATCACCAGCCGTAAGCTCGACATACTGGAGGCTACCGCCGCCGAGCTGCGCCAGCAAACCGGCGGCCGGGTGCTGGCCGTGGCCTGCGACGTGCGCAAGTACGACGCCGTGGAAGCTATGCTGGCGCGCACCTACGAGGAGTACGGCCGGGTAGATGTGCTACTTAACAATGCCGCCGGCAACTTTATCAGCCCCACTGAGCGGCTGAGCCACAAGGCCTTCGATGTGATAGTAGACATCGTGCTAAAAGGCAGCTACAACTGCACCCTGGCCGTGGGCAAGCGCTGGATAGCCGACCAGCAGCCCGGCACCATCCTCAATATCGTGACGACCTACGCCTCGGTAGGCTCGGCCTTCGTGGTGCCCTCGGCGGCGGCCAAGGCGGGCGTGCTGGCCCTCACCCGCTCGCTGGCCGTGGAATGGGCCAAGTACGGCATCCGCTCCAACGCCATCGCGCCCGGCCCATTTCCCACCGAGGGGGCGTGGAGCCGGCTGTTTCCCGAGCCGCTGGCCAGCCAGCTCGACCCCGCCGCCAGCGTGCCGCTCAAGCGTGTGGGTCAGCACCAGGAACTGGCCAACCTGGCCGCTTATCTGGTATCCGACTTTTCGGCTTACGTCAACGGCGAGGTCATTACCATCGACGGTGGCGAGTGGCTGAACGGGGCCGGCGAGTTCAACAAGCTCGGCGCGCTGACCCCGGACATGTGGGACCACATCGAGAAGACCATGCGCCGCTAGACCGCAGATTCAAACGGATTTTTAAGATTAAACGGATACGCCCGCTACGCGGGCTGACTACTCGAGCGCAAGAGCGGCTTCGCCGGCTCTTTGATGGTTAGCCGAAGGCTACCCTGCGCCCGAGTAGTCAGCCCGCGTAGCGGGCGTATCCGTTTAATCTTAAAAATCCGTTTGAATCTGCGGTCTACAGATGGTATTCTTTGTAGCCTTTGCTGAACTCGGCGGCCGGGATGGGCTGATTGGCGACGACATCGAAGAAGTCGAATTTTTCGAACAGGCCCTGGTCGTCGTACACGGCTACGGCATTGGGTAAGAAGGTTTTTTGGTCGACGGCGATGATGGTGCGGCGGCCGTAGGCGTTGGGCACTTGCAGGGTCTGGCCCTCTGTCAGCTGCTGGCCGATGTCGAGCTTGTTGCGCTCCAGCACGCGGTACTCGCCGCAGCCGAAGCGGGCGGCCACGGTGGCGGGCGTCTCGTTTTTGCCTGCCTTGTAGGCCACGTAGCGAAACTGCGGGTAGTCGGAGCGCAAGATGTAGCTCGGGCGGCCTTGCACGGTAGTATCGCCCGCGTAGCGAAACGAGCGGTTGAACGACTTATCAGCCCGCGTGGCCGAGCCCTCCAGCAAGTCGGTAATGGTGCCGAAGCCCGCCTGCAACACCGTGTGGTGCTGGCCTTTGCGCATGAGCGCGCCGTTGGGGTCGAGGCTGAGCGTGACGTAGGGAAAGGCGTTCGGATTCACCCAGGCGTCGCCGCCGTTCTGGCCCGTTACGTAGAGTACCTCCACGCCCTTGCCATTCTTGAGGTACACGCGCAGCGGGTTGAAGCTCAGCTTCATCAATGACTTGTCGGCGTGGTACTTGCCCCCGATGCGCTCCTGCGCGCGGGCCTGGCAGCGCAGGGTTTTCAGCCCCTGAATGGCCGCCGTGAGCTGGCTGGTAAGCTGGGCCGTGGTGATGGGGGCCGTGGCCGGGCGGGCCGCCAGCGCCAGGCCGCCCGCTAGCAGCGCGGCACCCAGGGCGCGGTAAGACAGATGATTAGTAGAAGTAGGCAAGTAGGGAAGGGGTGGGCAAGATAAGGTGTTAATTAAGACTGATGGGCGGAAACCGGGTGGCCGCGCTGTCAAAAATAAACAACTCATCGACCTCAATCCGCCCGAAGTAGCGATAAAGCGGAAACTGCTCGACTACGGCCTGCACCTCCGCCGCATCGTCGGCGTTCATCGTGACCCAGCCCCGGCTGCGGTCGGCGCTGATGGCGTAGGTTTCGATGATGCGCTCGGCCAGCAGCTGATTTATAAACTGGCGATGCGTGGGAATGAGGGCGATAAAGTCTTCGTCGAACGACTCGGGTAAACGCAGGGTAACAACAAACGTAGGCATAGGCAGGCGGGCCAACTACCGGCCCAGCCCCGGCTAAACGCCGGGCGCGGCAGAATGTTGAGCGGCCCAGGCCGTTGGCAGCCCGGCCGGCCCGCCCGTTTCTCACTTCAAATACTTCATGCACTTTACTGTAATTACGCCCACCCACCAGCGGGTCGACCTGCTGCCCGAAGCCATTGCCAGCGTGCGCGCCACTACTACCGCCCCGCTCGATATTCAGTGGGAGCACCTGCTCTACGAAACCGGCTCTTCCGACCGCACCGCCCAGGTGCTGGCCGAGGCCGCCGCCCAGCCCGGCCCGGCCGTGCGCTACTGGCAGCACCCGCAGCTGCAACGCCCCGGCTGGGGCCGCAACGCCCTGTTAGCTGAGGCCCAGCAAGATACCTGGGTAGTGCCGCTCGACGACGACGACATCATGCTTCAGCGCACATTGTTTCACTACGCCGACGAAATTCAGCGCCACCCCGGCCGCCCCTGGCTGGTGGCCGACTTTCTGCGCATGGACGAGCAGCGCCGCTACCTGCCCAGCGAGGACTACTACGCCTGGCAGTTCGACTCGCCCCGGCAGATGCTGCACGCCATTTTCCGGGGCGAGCACTTCATTCAGGGCAACGTGTGCTACAGCCGGGCGCTGTTTGACGAGGTAGGCGGCTACGACGCCGAGCTGGCCATGGCCGAAGACCTGGACCTCTACGTGCGCTTTTTGCTGGCCGGGCACCTGCCCGTGGTGTGCCCGCACATCAGCCACCTGCACCGCTTCCATACCCACAACGTGAGCATCGGGGTCGATGCCGATAAGCACCGCGCCGATTTGCAGGTTATCTACGCCAAATACGCCGACCAGCTCCGGCAGCTCGGCGTGGGCGAGCCGTAAGAGGGTAGCGTTGGCGCGGGCCTGAAGCCCGCGCCAATTTTGCTTTCATCAAATCTTCGCGCCATGCTCACGCCCGCCCTCGCTGCCCGCTGGCACGCCCTTGTTGCGCCGCTGCTACCCAATGCTGCCCGCCGCGACGCGGAACTGGCGCGCCTGGCCGCCGCTTACTCGGCTCCCGGGCGGCACTACCACAATTTGCAGCACATTGAAAACCTGCTGAACAGGCTGGACGCCCACGCCTTGCAAGACCCAGTAGTCGTCGGCTTGGCCGTCTGGTTTCACGATGCTGTGTACGATGCGCTGGCCTCTGACAACGAAGAAAAAAGCGCCGAGTGGGCGCTGGAGTTTCTGCAAGCAACCACGCTGGAGCCCGCCCGCCAGGCGCGCGTGGCCGACCTCATCCGGCGTACCAAAGACCACACCCAGCCCCAGCCGCCTCACGACGCTGATTTGCTGCTGTTTCTGGATGCTGACCTTAGCATTTTGGGTGCGCCCGAGACCGCGTACTCGGAGTACGCCCGCCAGATACGCCGTGAATACCAGGCAGTGCCCGGGCCCGCCTACCGCGCTGGCCGCAGCCAGGTACTGGCCCGGCTGCTGGCCGCGCCGGTGCTTTTCCGCACGCCCGCCTTGCGCGAGGAACTGGACGCGCAAGCGCGCCGTAACCTGCAAGCCGAAATCGACGCCTGGGGGCGCGGTGGCCTGCCCGGCGAGCAGTAGTTTGGACTCTGCGAGTCCGAACGCTCGCGCAGCGAGCATCCGCGTTTAAGTCGGCTGCCAGTGCGGGCAGCTCTTACGTAGATGCTCGCTGCGCGAACGCTCGGAATCGCAGAGTCCAAGCTACCCGTCGTACCTTTGCCCTGGTCAAGTGCGGCTGTCTGGCCCAAGCTTGTTTTTATAAAGAGGCGCTGAGAGATAGGCTCTGCGACGCGCCGGCAACCCTCGCCTCGGCGAAACGGTGCCAGCCGACCGGCCGCCAAACTATGGCAGCCCATATAAAAGCCCGTGGCTAATTTCTTCTGCTTTCCCGATGTTTCTCACATAGTTGGCGGCGCGTGCGCGGGCAGCGGCCGTTGTTGAGCAAGGGAGAGTCGAGCTAAGTAGTTCATTTTTAAGGGTTGACCACGACCGCCCGGGCGCAGCAGCACACCGGGCGGGTTGGGTCGTTTAGCAAGCGTAGGCGCGCCGCGCCTGCGGCACTGTATTTATGTTGAAAAAATCATTGGACCTGCTGCGGCAGGAAGCGGCCGAGTCGGGCGCGGGCACTCTCAAGCGCAGCCTCAACGGCTTGAGTTTGATAGGGCTGGGCATCGGGGTTATTATCGGGGCGGGGCTGTTCACGCTCACGGGCATCGCGGCGGCCAACCACACGGGGCCGGCTATCACGCTCTCGTTTATCGTGGCGGCGGTAGGCTGCGCGTTTTCGGCCTTGTGCTACGCTGAGTTTGCGGCGATGGTGCCGGTAGCAGGCTCGGCCTACACCTACGCCTACGCCACCATGGGCGAGCTTTTTGCCTGGATAATCGGCTGGGACTTAGTCCTTGAGTACTCGGTAGGCGCGGCCACGGTGGCCATCAGCTGGTCGCAGTATCTGCTCAAATTTCTGGAAAAATACGGCCTGCACCTGCCCGCCCGGCTGGTGCTCTCGCCCTTCGAAAAGGCTACCCTGGCCGACGGCTCGGTAGTCCACGGCTACGCCAACGTGCCGGCCATGCTGGTGGTGCTGGTCATCACGGCCGTTATCGTGCGGGGCACGTCGGGCTCGGCGTGGTTTAATGCCCTGGTAGTATCCCTTAAAGTATCGGTTGTGCTCGTGTTTATCGCCCTGGGCTGGCGCTACATCGACCCCGCCAACTACCACCCCTTCATCCCCGAAAATACGGGCACCTTCGGCGAGTTTGGCTGGAGCGGCATCCTGCGCGGGGCGGGGGTTATCTTCTTCGTATTCATTGGCTTCGACATCGTGGCCACGATGGCGCAGGAAACCAAGGACCCGCAGCGCAACATGCCCATCGGCATCCTGGGTTCGCTGCTGGTCTGCACCGTGCTGTTCGTGCTCTTTGGCTACGTGCTCACGGGCGTGGCCAACTACACCGAGTTTAAGGGCAGCGCCGCGCCGGTGGCCATCGCTATCGAGAAGACGCCCTACGCTTGGCTCAGCGGGGCCGTCATTCTGGCTATTCTGGTGGGCTACACGTCGGTGATTCTGGTCGATTTGCTGGGGCAGTCGCGGGTGTTTTTCTCGATGTCGAAAGACGGGCTGCTGCCGCCAGCCTTCTCTAAAGTTCACCCCAAATTCCGCACGCCGGTGCAGTCCAACCTGCTGCTGGGCGTGTTCATTGCCCTGTTTGCGGGCTTCGTGCCCATCGACGTGGTAGGCGAAATGGTGAGCATCGGCACGCTGCTGGCTTTCGTGATGGTGTGCTTGGGTGTGCTTATCATGCGCCGCACCAACCCCGACGCGACGCGCAGCTTCCGCACGCCGTGGGTGCCGGTGGTGCCCATTCTGGGCATCGCTACCTGCCTCGTGATGATGGCCAGCTTGCCGCTCGCCACCTGGGTGCGGCTCTACGTGTGGCTGGTGGCGGGCCTGCTTATCTATTACTTTTACGGCCAGCAACACAGCAGGCTGCGCCGCGAAGCCGCCGGGGCGGTGCCCCGGGCGCTCACGCTGCCGGGGCTGCTGGCCGCGATAGGGCTGCCAGCGCTGGTGTTTTACCTGGTCGCCGTATTCTTTTTTCCGGAACTCCTCGCGCAACTGTTTGCGTAAGCCACTGGCTGAAAACCATCTGAATTTATTCTAAAAGAAAAACAGGCCGGGCCTCCGGGCCGTATGAGCGCCGAGCTACCGCCTTTCTTATTCTAATAGAAGCAGCCTGCGTGGCTGCCCCGTCTCTATGAATCCCTATTTGCTCGACGTGAACCTGCAACAGGTACCCGACCCCTACCTGCACGGCAGCTGGCGCGTGGTCGACCGTGTGCTTAGCCAGGCCGACCCCGCGCACCCCCTCACGCAGGCCACCCACTTGCACTTGCAGGATGGCCACTGGCACCTCGAAACGCCCACTACCCCGGCCAAAGGCCAGTGGTCGGTGGAGCGCGACAGCCTGCTGAGCCGCCCGTACTTGCAGCTGGAGATAGCCTCCGAAATCGTGACGGCCCTTGTGACGCGCCTGCGCCGCTCGGCCGACGGGGCCTACCGCACGCTGGTGCTCTATTTTCAGTCGGGTATGGAGCTGTTTTTGGTTCACCCTTAGTCTTCTGCAAACTGTGACAACTACTGATTTCGCTTCCTTCGAACGCCTGCAAACGGCCGTCGACGCCTCCGGCGTCGGCACCTGGGACTACGACCTCGTGGCCGACACCCTGGCGTGGTCGCCCCGCTGCAAAGAGCTATTCGGCGTGCCCGCCGACCAAGGCGTGACCTATGCCGACTTCGTGGAGCTGGTGCATCCGGAAGACCGCGCCGCTACGCTGGCCGCCGTAGAGCAGGCCTTCGACCCCGCCGGCCCGGGCACCTACGACATCGACTACCGCACGCAGTGGCAGGTGCCCGGCCGGCCCGTGCTGTGGGTGCGGGCCACTGGCCGCGCCTTTTTTGACGAGGCCCGCACCAAAGCCTACCGCTTCATCGGCACCATTGCCGACATCACGGCCATGCGCCAGCTGCAAGAGCAGCTCACCCGCTCGTACCAGGATTTAGAAGTGAAAGTGACCTTCCGCAACCTGGAACTGGAGCGCGAGGTACAGCAGCTGCGGGCGCGGCTGCAAGAGGTAGCACCTGCGCAGCAATAGTAGCAACTGCCTGAAAGGTAGCGGGTCGCAGCTGGGATAATCCCGGCTGCGACCCGTCGTTTTTAACCAAGCCGCTTTGCGAAAGCCGCGTCGAAAGCACGGAAGTAGCCGCAGTTTTTGAGTAGCTCGGCGTATTCAAGCTTAGCGCAGATGGCCGTGCTATGGTTTTCGTGGTATTCGCCGCGCGGGCTTTTGCGGGTTGCTTGCTGCAATACCTTCTTGGGGTCAACAAGCCGCGTAGGGTCGCCGGTTATTTTGCAGGCGCTTTTATACAAGGCGTTGAACGTTCGGATATCAGCCGCAATCAGTGCCTCAAACTCATAGATGTGAAGTAGATACAAAGCCGTGCCGCCCACCTGCTGATTGATGCGGGCAAAATAAGCCTGCCGCTGTCGCACCTGCTCGGCATCGGAGGCTAGGGCATCGAGGTCACGAATCACGACGATTATATCGGGCTGCTTGCGGTCGCAGGCAATGGGTAGCGACCGCAAAATCTTCTGGCTGTCGAGGGTACCGCCCGTCAGGCGCTCCAGCAGCGCAAAGCACGTGATGCGGGCCGCGTACTGCCGCTGGAGCAGCACCTTGATGGCCTCCGTATCGTTGGGCGACTCGCCGAGCAGGCCCACGCGCAAGGCCTTGGGTTTGGTAGCCATGCGCGGGGTTACTTAGCTGCTTCCAGGTCGCCCATGCGCCAATAGTCGCTCAGGAAGCCGACTTCCCGCATGTAGCGTTTGGCATCAGCTAGCTGCGTCTTTTTCAGCTTGCGAAACTGCGTGCCCTTGGTCTTGTGCAGCTCGCAGATGGTGATGCGGTCCAGCTCGTCTTCGCGCAGCATGTCCAGCACCTGCGGCGAGTGCGTGGTAATGATAAGCTGATGCTTTTCGGACTGCTCGCGCAGGAAGTTTAGCAGCAGGTGAAGTTGGTGGGGGTGAATGCCGAGTTCGGGTTCTTCGAGGAGAAGAATATTATCAATAAAGTTTAGTGGAGATAATTTGCTGGCAGAGAATTGTAATCCGGCTGTGATGGCCTCTGAAATAATATAGAATAATCTCTGCGTTCCACTTGATAAAGAGCTAAATGGAAGCCAATCGCCAGCTATCTTGAATTCCAGAAAAATCCCTTTTATAATAACATGCCGTTGAGCGGAATTTGTATATGTATTATACGAAGCTGCCAATCTAATGCTATCTATTGGGCTGAATATTTTTGTGGCTGAATTTATTGCTGAAATGTAAAAGGATTCTGCTCTATTTATAATTTCTTGAGCTTCTTCATGTGTTACTAGCGTTTTTCTATCCGTTGAAGTAATTTTTGATATAAATAATTGGCTTAAACTAGAGGCGAACGACTGAGCAAATAACGATTCCTCATACATAGGGTAGCTAACAGATGTCGTGCTTATGTAGAAGTCTTCCGAAGTGTTTACCAGCGGGTATTGAATAGGTATTCCGTACTCAATCGGTATCGTTCGTAAAAAATACCACCGGCTGGTTTCTTTATCCAATCCTGCTTGAATATTAAATTGTGCTATTGGAAATGAACTCGCCTCAGTATTCTTATCAAGAAAAGAAAGTTTTATTATTCTTTGCGTATCAGCAGCTAACTCGTTTATCTGAAAAGACTCTAGTGATTGCAAATTGGACTTGATTGATTCAACTAATAGGTCTGCCCTTCCTTTTATAGATAAGCTGAAATTGGCATTAAAATCGGTAGGTGGTTTACCAAGAATATTTTTTATACACCGCACAAAATTCGTTTTCCCCGACCCATTCGGCCCGATAATAATATTCAGCCCCGGCTTAAACTCCACCGCCGCGTCGCGGATGGAGCGAAAATCCTTGATGTGCGCCCGCTGCAAGTAGTAGGGTTGGTCGGCGGCGGGGGCGGCGGGTTTGGGTTTTTGGGCCATGAGGAAGCTGAGCGTGAGGCGGGCGCGAAGATAAAGAAGGTCGATGGCGGTCGGCCACGCCGCGTAACGAGGCCTAGTTTTACTTGGGTGTCCGGTAGCCTCGCGCGGCCGCCGCCCGGCCTTACCGGACGTCCGGTAGCCCTGCGCGGCAGCCGCCCGGCCCTACCGGACGTCCGGTAGCCCTGCGCGGACATCCCTATGGCTAACTGGACATCCGGTAGCTTGGCGCGGACATCCGCTGGCCTTACCGGACGGGCAGGCCCAGCTTTTGCGCCATTGCCGATACCTCGGGCACCCAGCCGCTGAGTAGCAGCCCGGCCCCGTAGAGCGCCGTGAATACGCCACCGCGCATAAATAAGGTCAGCCAGATGTTGGGCATATTGGGCAGCGCCCAGGCTACCGCGCCCGCGCCGGCCGCCAGCGCCAGCAGGTAGGCCACGCGCCTGTCAAACGGTTGCCAGCCGAAGCTGCGCCACACAAACCAGGTGCGCAGCAGGTTGATGCCGCCCAGCGCCACGGCATTGGACAAGGCCGCGCCCGTGAGGCCAAAGTGCGGAATTAGCAGCGCGTTGAGCGCGATAACGAGCACCGCCAAACTCACGCTGAACACCAAATCGTAGCGGTAGCGCGGCGACGTAGCCACGATAATGCCGTTGAGGCCCGTGATGCCGTCGGTGAGGCGGCCCACTAGCAGCAGCAGTACGGCCACCGTGCCCGCCGCGTACTCGGGCTTGTGAATGAGGCCGTAGATGAACGGTAAATTCAGCCCGATGCCTACGGCCAGGTAGGCGCCCAGCGCCGTGGTGAGGCGCGTGGTGCGGCGGTAAAAATCGAGCATCTTGGCCGCCGCGTTTTCCTTCCAGTAGTCGGCCACCAGCGGGTAGGCCGTTTTGTACAAGGCCCGAAATGGGATGGCCAGCGCCGTGCTGATGTTGAAGGCGATGTTGTACACGCCCGCCTTGTCGAGGCCGTAGCGGGCCAGCATCAGCGAATCGATGGTGACGAGCAGTATCCCCGACACGTTGCCCAGCAGCGCGAAGCCGCCGAAGCGTAGCAGCTCGCGCATGGGCCGCACTTGCAGCACCGCCCGCCGGGGCCGCAGGTGCAGCTCGCCGATAAAAGCCAGGTACAGCAGCAGCAGCAGCGAAATGGTGGCGTAAGCCCCCATGTAGGCCAGCACAAACCCCGCAAACGACAAATAGCCCGCCCCGTAGAGCCCCGCCGCGCTCACAATAAGCACCCGCTGCACCACATCGGTAAGTAGCGACGAAAACGAGGTGTGGTAGAGGGATTTAGTGTAAGATTCAAGCAGGTTATACAGCAGGATAAGCAGCGCCATGCCCAGCATCACGGCGTAGAACGGGCGAATGAGCGCCGCCTGGTCGGCGTACCAGCGCAGTACCAGCGGCTTGCCCAGCCACAGCGCCGTAGCCACCACCGCAAACATCGCCAGCGGCACCCCCAGCAGCAGCGGCAAAAACCCCGAGTGCCCCGTCTCCCGGTTGCGGAAGTAGGGAAAAAACCGCATGGTAGTGTTCGTAAACCCCAGCCCCGCCACGAGCTGCGTCATCGTAGCCATCGACACCAGCACCGCCACCAGGCCCAGCTGCGTGGTCGAGAGCAGTCGCGGCAGCACCAGCGTGGTATTGACGAAGCCGATGCCCAGCCCCGCGTAGGAAATAATAGTGTTGCGCAGCCCCTGCCGCCGAACGATACCCAAAGGAGTTAGGAGTTTTGAGTTAAGAGTTTTGAGTGGGCGCGGCCGTGAATTCTTCCCAGATTTCGCGGCCCGTGCTGAACGCCACGCCCTGCGCCTGCAAGTGCGCCATGATTTCGTGAAACTGCTGCGGGCCGTTGCGGACGTTGGCCGGGTCGAAGTTCTCATTGTGCCACAGCACCGAGGCCACCCCGCCAAAGCGCTTTATTTCGGCAAAAACGGGCGCGAGCGCGGGCAGGATTTCGGCCGGCGCGAGCTGCAAGTAGTGGGGGTGGTGCAGCGTGGCGTCCATCACGTTGAGCGGGATTTCCAAGAAGTCAACGGTAACAGCGTGCGTGAAATCGAACGGGTAAAACGGCTGACAATACGAATTGCGAAAGCCAAAATGCTCCGCAAAGCCTAAGGTGCTGTCATAGCTAAAGAAATCGCCAGCCACTGGACTTGTAGAAACGATGAGCGGCGTCAGCCGTGGCTCCCAACTCAGATAGTGAAAGCGGCAGCCAGTTGGATTGAAGTAAAGTTCTTTTGCAAATATTCCTGGCTTCCCTGCGCTGGTACCGATGCTACCATGCAAACCCAACTCGCAGCCTCCCTCCTCCAGTTGCCACAGCCGCTGCCGTAGCCGTTGCGTGAGGCGATAGTCGGCATTGGGGGTTCCATTTGGGGCTTTGCGGTGGGTGGGTAAGATGAAAAACGTAGAACGTCCGCCGTGTTGCGCCGTGGCCGCCGCTACCGCTTCCAGATTATCCCAGGCATCAGGCTGGGTCAGGTGCTGCCACAGCAACTTGCCGAAGCGGCCAAACTGGCGCTGCTGCAACGCCGCCTTGGCCGGCGCTTTCCAGGCGCTGTGCAGGTTATCGATATCGTGCGAGATGAAGGCCGCAAACTCGGCCTGCTGCGGCCCCCAGCGGCGCGGCCGCAGGGGCTGCCCGCTCACGTGCTCCACGGCTGCCCGCAGCACGTCGAAGTAGTAATTGACTACCGGCAGCGCCACAAAACCATATTTATACTGCACGCTCGCCGCGTAGGGAAAGCGCCCGTGCCGGTCGCGCTCATTCGAGAAATATTCCTGCCAGCCGCTCAGCAAGTAAAATGCCGCCGAGATGATGTCAGCCGAAATAACGGCCTTGTTTTCCTGCAACAGGAGCAGCGGCGCGGCAGGCTGGTCGAAGAAAAACGGTACCCGCTGGCCCTGCCACTCGCGCCAATTCGGGGCAGCGGGGTAAGGCTGCGTATCTCGGAAAAACACCTCGCCGCAATCGGCAACCTCGACTAGCGGCTGCGTGTTCGCGTAGCCAATCATCTCGGCCGGCGCGCCGGGGTAGGCCAGCGCAAAATGCTCCAGCACGTAGCGCAGCCGGGTTTCGGCCACCACGGGCGCGGCAGCCAGCGGCGGAAGCGTAGGAATAGGCGTAGGCATAAGGGCCATAAAACTACGTCCCTGCGGCCGGGGCAGCCAGCCACGCGCCCAGCCGGCGCACGGCCAGCGCGCGGCTGTGCCCCTCGTCGGGCGTGCCCAGGGTGGCGTTGTAGTAGGCGGCGCGGCGGTAGAGGTCGAGCGGCTTGTGCCGGGCCAGGCGGCCGAGGGCCGCCGCCAGCTCGGGCAGCGCGTGCGCCCACTCGCTGAGGCCGTGGGCGGCGTAGCCGTAGTAGTCGGCCAGGGTAGGTGTGGGCGAAAAGCGGTAGTATACGCTGGCCACGTTGAGCAGCGTGGCCTCGAGGTGGGTGCTGGTGTCGGCGGCCACCAGCGCATCGTGCGCCTGCAAAAACTGAAAGACGTTTTCCTGGTGCGGGTCGCTCCACTGCAAGCCGGGCAGCGCCTGGCGCAGGCCGCCGAAGTCGCGCCGGTCGCCGGGGTGCGGGCGCAGGGTGAAGGTGAGGCCGGGCAGCTCGCGCAGCAGGTAGGTTAGTGTGTCGGCCAGGGCAGGCAGCTCGTCGAGCAGGTTGCAGGCCACGGCCACGCGGCGCACCTGCGGCGCGGTATTGCGCTGCGTCAGGAAGGCGTCGGCTTTGGGCATCCCCACCAGCTCGACCTGGCCGCGCACGGGGCCGCACTGGCGGTACTTGTCGAGCGCGTCCTGGCCTTCGAGCAAACTCAGGTCGAAGCCCAGGGGCGGGAAATTGGTGCTCACGCTGGCGTGCTGCACGTAGGCCGTGGGCACGCCCTCGGCGCGGCAGGCCAGCAGCAGGGCGCGGGCATCGTCGTTGTGGTCGTTGGCAAACACCACGGCCTGCGGCCGGTAGTGGCGCAAGGCCCGGCGGTACACCTCGTAGTAGCCCAGCGCGTAGAAAATGAGGTCGAAAAACCGCAGCGCCCGGCCGCCTACCGCCCGTTTCAAGCCCAGCAAAGCGGCCGGGTACTGCCAGTAGTACAGGATTTTGCGGCGTAGCGACAGTCGGTTCACCACCCGGCCGTAGCGCCCGATGTTCTTGCCCTGGCCCGCTACCAGCACCGCATCGGGCCGGGCGTCTTTGATAAAGCTGAGCGCGTCGTAATTGTTGGCACTCACCACGTAGAGCCATACCGCGCCGCGCAGGTTATCGGCGTTTTTGATGGGCTGAAACAGGTGCCCCACCAGCCGCAAGCCCGCGTAGCCGGCCACCCGCGCCAGCCGCTTGAGCGGGCTGGCGGGCGAGATGCTGCTTAAAACCGAAGCCGGCAGCCCGGCAAATAAATCGGAAAAGCGCAGCTGCAAAATGTCGCGCAGCCGGGCTACCTGGCCGCTCACGACTGCGGCGCGGCGGCTTGCTCGCCCAGCAGCGCGTCCCAGGTCAGCGGCGTGCCGGGCGTGAGGGCGCGGGCGGCGCGGCGGCCCAGCACCACATCCCAGTGGCGCGGCAGTAGCCCGTCGCCGGGGCGGATAACGCGCAGGTTATCAGCGGTCAGCGCCTCGCCCGCCGCTACCGGCCGGGCCACGTAGATGCTGCGCTTGAAGATGCGGCTTTTCTCCTCGCTGGCCTGCACGCACAGCTGCACCGTGCCCAGCGCCTGGTGGGCGCGCTCGGTTTCTTCCACCAATAGTTTCAGCTCCTCCGGCTCCAGCGAAAACGATGCATCGACGCCGCCATCGGCCCGGCGCAGCGTGAAGTGCTTTTCGATGACGCAGGCCCCCAGCGCCACGGCGGCTACGCTCGCGCCCACGCCCATGGTGTGGTCGCTGAGGCCCACCGGGCAGCCGAAAGTTTCGGCCAGCACGGGTATCGTGCGCAGGTTGGTGGTGGCCGGCGAGGCGGGGTAGGTGCTGGTGCATTTCAGCAGCACCAGCTCGCGGCAGCCCGCGCCGCGCAGCACGCGCACGGCCTCGTCTATTTCGCTGAGGGTGGCCGCGCCGGTGCTCACAATCACGGGCTTGCCGGTGGCGGCTACCCGGCGCAGCAGCGGCCAGTGCGCGTTCTCAAAAGAGGCGATTTTGTAGGCCGGTACGTCGAGGCTTTCCAGAAAATCGACCGCCGTCTCATCAAACGGCGAGCTGAACGCCAGCAGCCCGTGCTGCCGCGCCCGCTCGAAAATGGCGGCGTGCCACTCCCAGGGCGTATAAGCTTCTTTATAAAGCTGATACAGGCTCTTGCCTTCCCACAGCGACTTACCTTCTTCGCGAATCACGAAGCCCGTGTCCATGCTGATGGTATCGGCGGTGTAGGTCTGGAGCTTGAGGGCGTGCACGCCGGCGGCGGCGGCGGCATCCACCAGGGCCAGCGCCCGGTCAAGGCTCTGGTTGTGGTTGCCCGACATCTCGGCGATGATGAAGGGCGGAAAGTCGGGACCAACGGAGTGGCCACCGATAGAAATCGTAGGCATACCGCAAAGTTACGGCCGCTGGGGGTGCCCGCGCCGCTAGCCGCGCGGCCGGGGGCGTAGCGTGTCGCGCACCTGCTGCCACTCGCGCCGCAGCATAGCTAGGCCCACCACATCCAGAAAAGCCTTGTCCTTGTAAATGTGCTGCCGAAAATAGGCTTCGCGGCGGAAGCCGAATTTCTCGTGCATCGCCACTACCTTTTCATTGGTAGTAAAAACCTCGCAGGATAATTTGTTGAGCTTCAGCTCCTCAAAAACGTATTCCAGCACGGTCAGCTCTACCTTGGCCCCGAGGCCGCTGCCTTGCAGGTTCTCCTCGCCCAGGTAAAAGGCCCAGTAGCACGAGCGGTTGCGCGCGCTGATGGCGTAGAGGTTGGCCACGCCCACGGGCCGGTCCTGGTAGTAAATCAGCCAGTACTGCACGCTCGCATCCTGGCTCATGCGGGCGTACCAGGCCTGCTGCTGCTCGGCTGAGATGGGCTCGGCTGTGTACATGTACTGCGCCACGGCCGGCGAGTTGCGCCAGGTGCGGACCAGTTCGAGGTGCTCGGGGCCCAGCGGGCGCAGCAGGTCGGTGTTCATAGATAAGGTATTAATTTATTGTACGTTGTAGTAAGCGCGCGACCTCGGCCCGCAGCAAGTCGGGCCGGAGCTGCCCGGCGTAAGGCTGGCGCGGCGTAGTAGTCAGCCAGTCGAGGCCCGCGCGCAGCGCGGCCAGCAGGTCGCCCCCGCGAAGGTCGGCAAAATTGCCCACGGAAAACGCCTGCTGGTGCGCGTGCACGTAAGTAGCCAGCTCCCGCTGGTTGTCGGCGTAGTAGCCCGTAATAGCCGGCCGGCCCAGCACCAGCGCCTCGATGAGTACCGTGCTGGCTGGCACAATGGCTACGTCGTGCTCTCGCAGCAAATCGGCCAGCGGGGCCGCCGCCACATTGCGGTAAATGGTAATGGGCGCGCCCGGCGCGGCGGCCAGCGCTTCCAGCGCCGCCGCCTCGCCATAGGCGCTGCCTAGCAGCACGCCCAGTTGCCGCAGGCCGGGCATCGTCCGCAGCGCCTCCAGCGTGCGCAGGGTAAGGCGCAATGGGTCGGCTCCGCCAAAACACACCAGCGCGCTGGCGATGGCCGCAGGCGGCTGGGGCAATGCCGCGCCGGCTAAAAACGGCTGCCGCAATAGCGAAAAGGCCGGGCCCAGCAAAAAGCGCGTAGTAGCCGCCGCCTCATAGTCGGTAGCCGCCACGCCCGGCGAGTGGTTAATGAGCACGTCGGCCACCACGGGCCACGCCCGCAAGTCGTCGATGTACACCAGGCCGCCGCTGGCCCGCAGCCGCCGCTGGTAGTCGCCCCCGAAGTTGTAGCCGTCGAGCACCAGCACGTCGGTGGGTTGCAGCACGTGCCGGGCCAGCCAATCGGCTTCGGCCAGCCAGGACTCATGCATGGGCAGGGGCTGCACCACCCAGCCATCGGCCGCCAGTAGCTGCTGCACGGCCGCCGTGGGCGCGCGCACCAGAAACGTGCCGGGGACCAGGCCCCGGAGTTGATTGGCCAGCGCCAGCAGCCGCACCAGGTGGCCGAGGCCGATTTGGGCGTTGCCATCGGCTCGGAATAGCAAGCGGGGAGTAGCTGGAGTATTCATCTGAAGAAGATAAGCTAGCGCTGCACGTTGGCAGCGTTGATGGCCGCCAGCCACGGGTGCCGCGCCAGCAGCGCAGGTAGCCCGGCCGGGTCGGTAAGCGAAAAATCAGGCCCCAACTCAGTGAATAGCAAGCTCAGCAAAGCGTAGTCGCTGGGGTAGTCTACCGTGAGGCGCAGCGCGGCCACGGCGGGCGGCACGGTTAGCGGCAGCGTTTCGAGCCGGAATAACTCGGGGTGGTGGCGCAGGTAGGGCGTCACGTGTTCGCGCTCGTCGGGCTGGGTAGCTTCGCGGTGGGCTTTTTGCAAAGCAGCAGTGCTAATTACTTCAACGTTAGTGCCCAGCGGCAGGCCGTTGGTGTAGGTGTAGTCGGCTCGCGTGGCGAAATGGTGCGCTACGGCCGCGTCGATAAAAGCGGGGTCGATGGACGGGTTATCAGCCGTAAGGCGCACTACGGCGACAATGGACGGGGACGTTCGGTTGAGCGCGCCCACAAGCCGGCCCAGCACATCGTCTTCATCGCCCCGAAAGGTGTACCCGCACAGCCGGGCCGCCAGGGCCGCCAAGGTATCGTCTTGCGGCTGGGTAGTAGTGGCTACCAGTACGTCATCAACCAACGTGGCCTGTCGTGCCCGGCGCACTACATGGCCCAGAATGGTAGCGGCATCGCCGGCGGCCGACAAGGGCAGCGGTAGCGCCGACTTACCCGGCAGCCGCGAGGAGCCCAGGCGGGCTTGTATGAGCGCCACAACGTGCATAATGTGCTTCATTTAAATGAATTTCTGCGCTAAGCTGCTACTCCTACCGGATAGTCCAGCCACCGTCCACCACCAGGTTGTGGCCGGTCACGAAGTTGGCCGCCGCCGAGCTGAGGAATACGAACGCCCCGGCCAAGTCCTGCGGCTCGCCCACGCGCTCCAGCGGAATGCGGCGGCGCAGCTCGCCTTCAAAGCCCACCTGCTCGCGCACCTTATCGGAGGGAAACGCGCCCGGCGACACGCAGTTGACCTGAATGTTCTCGGGGCCCAGATACGAAGCGAAGTACCTGGTTAGCTGAATCATGGCCGCCTTGCCCGCGCCGTAGTGCGGCGGGTTCAGGAACTGCGGGTGCTCGTCGTAGGCCGCAAAATCGGGGGCCACCATGCCGTACATCGAGGCTACGTTGATGATTTTGCCCGCGCCGCGCTCGCGCAGGTAGGGCAGCACCTCGCGCAGGCAGCGGTAGGCCGCGCCCACCGAGCCATCGAGGCTGCGGGCAAAGTCGGCGTCGCTGAGGGCGTCGGGCTGCTGGCCCTGGCCGTAGTAGGCATTGTTAATGAGTACGCTGGGCAAACCGTAGCGCGCGGCGCTTTGCTGAAAAGCCGCCCGCACCGACTCGGTCGAGGCCACGTCGCAGGCTAGGAATTGCAGCGAAGCGGGCCGCGCCGGGAAGGCGGCGTTGAATTTTTCCTCACTGCGCCCCAGCGCCACTACCCGCGCGCCGTGGGTTAGCAGGCCCGCTGCGATGGCCTGTCCCAGGTGCCCGTAGCCACCCGTGAGCAGCACTACCTGCCCGCTGAGGTCGAACATGGTGCGATAAAAACTGTCGGTCAGGGGCGCGGCGGCCATGCGTAGGGAAGGATAAAGGTGTCGGTAGGTTCGGCTAATTCGGTCAGGGCCAGGCGCAGGGCTTCGGCGGCGGCGGCGTGCGGCGCGGCGGCCAGGTTTTCCTGCAAATTAGCCACCGAGTCGACGCCCACTACCGCCCGCGCCACGCCCGGCGCGTAGGCCGCGAACAGCAGCAGCAGCGCCGGCAGCGGCACGCTCGCTGCGGCGGCCAGCGCCCGCAGGCGCGTCAGCTTGGGCGCCAGCGGCCGGAAAAACTCGGGTAGTGCGGCGGGCTCGCGCAGCAGTAGGCCCTGCAAAAAGGCCGACCGCACGTGGACTTCCACGTCGCGCTCCGCCAGGCGCGGTAGCACGGCTGCAAAGCGCTGGTCGAATACGTTGTAGGGCACTTGCACCAGGTTTATATCCCAGTTTTCGGTTAGCAGCCACTCGGCTTCGTGCGGGTGGTAGAGCGATACGCCGATGCGTGCCACCTGCCCGGCCGCCCGCGCCGCTTGCAGCGCCTGCCAGGCGGCGGGCTCCTCCTGCAAGGGCTTGAAAGCGTGAAACATGGCCCCGTAGAGCTGCGCGCGCCGCAGCCGCGCCAGCGACGCGGCCAGCTGCTGCGCTACCTGCGCAGGTGGCCCGGCCGGCAGCTTGGTAATCAGCTCGAAAGCGAGATTGTCGCCCGTCAACTCACCTAGGCGCGCCTCGCTGTTGCCGTAGGCGGCGGCGGTATCGAGCAGCGTGAGGCCGGCGGCCTGGGCGGCGGCCAGTATCTCGGCCACGGCCTCGGTGGAGGGCTGCCCGGCCATGTTATTCAGGCCGTAGGCCAGGCCAAACTGCGCGGTGCCCAGCGCCAGGCGCTGCGAGAAAAGGTGGGTAGGGGGCGCGGTGCTCACGCGGGGTTGTGGGCTAAAAACTCTTGCACGCAGGCCACCACGTAAGCTTGCTCCTCGTCGGTGAGGGTAGGGTAAAGGGGTAGGCTGAGACAGCGGCTGTAATACGCCTCGGCGTGCGGAAAATCGCCGAATTTCCAGCCCAGGTTCTCATAATACGGCATTCGATGCACAGGCACGTAGTGCACCTGCGCCAGTATGTTTTTGGTGCGCAAAAACTCGTAAAGCCCGCGTCGGTTCTCAACCTGAATGACGTACAAATGGTAGGCGTGGCCCGGCTGGCCGGGGGCCAGTACGTCTACGCCCGCCATTTCGGCAAAAGCCGCGTCGTACTGCGCGGCGAGCTGGCGGCGGCGGGCCAGGCTTGCGTCGGCGCGGGCCAATTGGCTCAGCCCCAGCGCGCAGTTGATGTCCGAGATGCGGTAGTTGTAGCCCAGCTCCTGCATTTCCATGTACCAGCCGCCCTCGTCCTGGCGCAGCAGGCCGGTAGCCTCGCGCTCGATGCCGTGGGTGCGCAGGCGGCGCAGGCGGTGGGCCAGCGCGTCGTCGTTGGTGGTTATCATGCCGCCCTCGCCGGTAGCGATGTGCTTGACGGGGTGGAAGCTGAAAATGGCCAGTTCGGCCAACTGCCCGCTGCCGCAAAGCTGCTTTTCGCCCCGGCTATCCGCAAAAAAGCCGCCCGGCGCGTGGCAGGCGTCTTCAATAATCCAGAGACCGAACTCGTTGGCTATCGCCCGCGCTTCTTCCAGATTCACGGCCAGCCCGGCAAAATCAACCGGAATCAACCCCGCGAAGTGGCCTTTGGGGTGCGCTTCGAGCAGCTTTCTAACGGCCTTTAAATCAAGTAGGCCCGTGGCCGGGTCGATGTCGGCAAAATGCACCTCACCGCCGCAGTAGCGCACGCAGTTGGCCGAGGCCGCGAAGGTGATGGGCGTAGTGATGACGCACTGGCCGGGCTGCACCTCCAGCGCCAGCGCGCACAGGTGCAGCGCAGCCGTGCCGTTAGTCACGGCCACGGCGTGTTTGGCGCCCACGTAGGCGGCAAATTTTTCCTCAAACTCGGCCACGCGGGGGCCTTGCGTCAGAAAATCGGAGCGGAGCGTTTCGACCACGGCCGCCACGTCAGCGTCGCTGATGTGCTGGCGGCCGTAGGGCAGCGGATGGGAGGGCGTGAACATGGTCCCAAAAGTACGCTAGCCAGCCGGTGCGGGCTGGCACTTGGGGCAGATGTAGGTGGCCCGGCCGCCTACGTAAAACTTCTCGATTTTCGTGCGCGGGTGGCGCGGGCAAAAGGTGTGCGCGTCGGAGCCCGGCGTGGCCGAGTCGTCCCATTCGCGGGCGTGGATGAGGAAGCTCGCCGGAAAGTGCCGGTAGTGCGCCTCGTGCTTGATGGCGGTTTTCAAAACCAGCTGAATAGCGGCGTGTAGCGCCGTGGTTTCTTTTTCGGAAAGCGAGTTGCCCAGCCGCTCGGGGTGAATTTTGGCCTGAAACAGCACCTCGTCCACTATCCAGTTGCCGAGGCCGGCGGTCAGACTCTGGTCAAGCAGTAGCGGCTTCACGAATACCTTGCGGCGGCTCAGCTTCTGGTGCAGCTCGGCGGCGGTGATTTTTAGGGCGTCGGGACCGAGCTTCTTGGCTTTTTGGTACGCCTCTACGCTCTCCGCCAGCCGGATGCGCCCAAACTTGCGCGGGTCGATAAAGGCCAGGTTCAGCCCCGAATCGCTCAGGTGCCAGGCCACGCGGGTGAAGCGCGGGGCGTCGGGCGCATCGCGGAACGCGCCGATGTCGCCGGTCATGCCGAAATGCAGCACCAGCAGGCGGCCGTTATCGAGCTCCAGAAAGCAGTTCTTGCCCAGCCGGCCGGTGCCGGTGATGGTGCGGCCCACTACGGCGGCGCGTAGTTCGTCTTCGGGCACGGCCAGCACGTGCGCGTCGCGCACCTCAAGGCTGGTAATGGTCTGGCCCACCGCTACTTCGTTGATAAAGCGGCGGTAGGTTTCGACTTCGGGTAGTTCGGGCATTTCGTTGAGCTGATAACTAGAAAACATCCGTCATGCTGAGCGGAGCGCAGCGCAGTCGAAGTATCTCTACCGCTTCGTTGCTAACGTCAGGAGTTAGTTCAGCAGTAGAGATGCTTCGACTGCGCTGCGCTCCGCTCAGCATGACGGACTACAAACAGCCCTGCTTACGGCTAATCGTGGAGCTTAGCTACGCGCTGCCCGGCTTTATTGTACACATCACCGTGGGGCGTCACGAAAAGGGCGCGCTGCTGGCCGTCTTCGAGCACGTAGGGGAAGGCGGCGTTGCCGGTGCGACGCAGGCGGCCCACCACCTCAGCGGCGCGCACGCGGCTGGCTTCGTCGTCGGCGTCGCTACTTTCGTCGGCCAGGCGCACTACGCTCAGGGCGCTGGTGAGGTAGAACGGCACGTCGGGGTTGTCGCGGAAGGTGAGCTGGCCCACCAGCCGCACGGGTGCGTTGGATGCGCCCCGCGCCAGGGCCTCGGTGGCGCTGCTGGGGTGGTTCTCATCTTCTTCACTAGCTGCTGCCTGGGGCCGAGCCACGGCGCGCGGCGCCAGCGCGATGGGCTGGGCCGACGGCACGGCCGTGCCCGCCTTGGCCACGGCGGCCAGCTGGGTATTGGCCCGGTTCCAGCCCTGGCTGATGGCAGTAAGGCGCGGCGCGCGGCCGGGGTGCGTGGCCGAGCCCTGGTCATCGGCGACGGTGGCCAGCGCCGCCTGGGCCTGCGCCAGGCTGGCCCCCAGGCGGCGCAACACGAAGCCCGAAAACTCGTCGGCTTCCAGCTCGTCCTGCGGCTGCGAGCCGCCGCCGCGCAGGGTGTGGCCGTTGAGGTGGTGGCCCATTTCGTGGGCCAAGATGCTAATACCGCCCCAGTCGGTGTGGCCGGCGTGGTTCACGGCCGCCAGAAATTTAGGGTTGTACAGCAGGTAGCGCTTGCCATCATAAGCTACGGCGGCGGCATTGGGCACCAGCGTGGTGGCCCGCAGCTCGAAGCGCGGCTGCAAGCCCACCGCGTCGGTGATTTCGCGGATGATGCCGGCCGCCTGGCTGGCCGGCAGGTCGGGGGTAGCGGTTTGGGCCTGGGCGGCGGGGGCCACGGCCAGCAGCCCGAGGGCTACCGCCAGCGGGCGGAAAAAGCGGGGGAGAATGGACATGGAGTAGGAAGGAATAGATTATAAACGCCTGTCGTTGCGAGTGCAGCGAAGCAATAACAGACGCAATTCTGACGCCAAAAACAAGCGTGCAGCCAGCGCCCCTCGGCTATTTACACAACGCGAAAGCCCCCCTTTTTCGTTTACTAAAAGCACGGCCGCTACGGTCGGATTTTCCCCTGTTTTCCTTATGCCCCACGACCACGCTGCCGACTCGCCCGCCGTGCGCGTCGCGCCCGGCCAGCCCCTGCGCCTCGCCGACATCGACCCCGACAACACCAGTCCCTTCAAGGATAAGAAGCACGCCGAAAAGCGCCAGAAAGAGCTGCTGAAGCAGCTCAGCGACTTGCAGGAAAACCTCTACGCCGAGCACCGCCAGAGCCTGTTGCTGGTGTTTCAGGCCATCGACACGGGCGGCAAGGATGGGGCCATCCGCAAGCTGCTCACGGGCCTCAACCCGGCCGGGGTGCAGGTGGCGGCCTTCAAGGCACCGAGCAAAGAAGAGCTGGACCACGATTTTTTGTGGCGCATTCACCAGCAAACGCCCGGCAAGGGCCACATTGGGGTGTTCAACCGCTCGCACTACGAGGATGTGCTCGTGACGCGCGTACACGGCCAGATTGGCCCCGAAACCTGGCTGCCGCGCTACCAGGATATCAACAACTTCGAGCAGCTGCTGACCCGCAACGGCACCCGCGTCATCAAGTTTTTCTTGCACATCTCGAAGGAAGAGCAGGCCGAGCGCCTGCAAGCCCGCCTCGACGACCCCGCCAAGCGCTGGAAATTCGAGCCCGCCGACCTTGCCGAGCGCAAGCTGTGGGACAAGTACCAGGCGGCCTTCCAAGATGCCCTTGCTTCCTGCTCCACGCCCGACGCGCCGTGGTACGTCATCCCGGCCAACCACAAGTGGGCGCGCGACCTCGCCATCGCCGAGATAGTAGTGGCCGCCCTCACCGAAATGAACCCCCAGCCGCCCGCCGCCGACTTCGACGTGGCCGCGCAGGTAGTGGAGTAGCTGGTTATTTGTTCGTCATGTTGAGCGCAGCGCAGCAGAGTCGAAGCATCTCTATCGCTTCGTTGCTAGCGCTGGAAGTTACTGTGCTAAAGAGATGCTTCGACTCCGCTACGCTGCGCTCAGCATGACATGATAATTAATTGAGCCACACCGTGGCTACATCCTCGAAGCGCTCGGCGGCGAAGGCCCCGTAGGGGCGCTCGGCATAAAAGCCCATGACATGCACGTGCGGCTGGCCGCTGCGCACGTGGGGGCGCACCTCCACCAGGTACACGTGGCCGGCCGTGGGCCAGTCGCCAATGTAGCCGGCGGGGCGGTTGGCATCGTTCACGCACCGGGCATACTGCTGCACCGGCAGGGGAGTAGGAAGCTGTGTTCTACGCATACCCAAAGATACAAATTGTCGTTTGAAGCTAAAAATATTAGGCAATAAAAATGCGCGGAATCTACGAAATTAATATAACTATGACGGGAGCTCAGCCCGGTGGGCTGAACGCCAGATGAAGCTGTCCGCTAGCGCTATTCTTTGAAAAAAGGCTGAAATGCCTTCAAATACTTGGTAATAGTTAATTTGCCAGTTGGCAAAATTTCAGCCGATAAGCAATTTATGAAAATTAAGTGAAGATACGAAAAAGCCCCGCCCGTCGGATTGTCGGCAGCGCGGGGCTTTGGTGTTAATTGCAAACGCGGGTAGTAAGCTAGCGCACGTTCAGGTCGAGGGCCTGGTAGGCGATGAGTAGGTCGGTGCGGGTGCCCGGCGGGCGGTAATACACCAGCAGGTCGTACTGGTTTTCGGTTTCCTGGTGCGTGCCCTCGAAGTAGATTTCGTCGGGCGGGGCGCCGGCCGTTTTGGGGGCCACGGCGTAGCTGTAGCTGTAGTAGCCCTGCTTGAGCAGCGCCCGGCCGGTGTAGCGCTGCTGCAAGCTGTCGTAGCGCAGGCGGTATTCGTCCTTGAGCTGCCAGTCGCTGAGCGCGCCCAGCACGTACACCGGGCCCGGCGCGGGCTGCGGGGCGTTGAGGTTGAACGTAACCAGCGCGTAGTCGCCGTTTATCGCGCCCTGGCCATAGTCGCGGTTCTCAAACACGCGCTGGCCGTTGGCGTCGTAGTACTGGTTGTAGGCCTGGCCGTTGCGGGTGGCTTCGGGCAGCAGGTCTATTTGCACGGGGTTGGCCTGGCGCAGCAGGCGGCCCACGCCCAGGCCCGTGCTCTGAAACGAGCGCGCATCGAAGTAGCGGTACTCGCTGAGGCCCGGGAAGGCGTTCTCGTAGTTGAAATACTGGTACTCCAGCACGCGCTCGGCGTCGCGCACGAAGGTAGGGCGCAGGTTGTAGTGGGCGTTGTCCCAGCGAAAATTCTGGCGCAGCACCACCTTCACTTCCTGGGCCGGGTTGAGCAGCTGCACGGCCCCGTAGTTGATGCGGAAATCGAGCTGCTGGTAGGCGTAGCGCGCCTCCACGCCCCCGGCCACGATGCCCGGCTTGAGGGCCACGGCCACCTGATTCTCGTACACCAGCAGCCGGCGCGAGAGCAGCGGCGCGTTGCCGCCGGCCTGCACCACCAGCAGGTAGTTGCCGCTCAGCTTCACGCGCGGTACCGCGAAGGTGTAGTGGTAATACGGCACCTTGGTATTGACCGAGGTCTGGTAATTAGCGAGGTTAAACTCGTTTATCTCATCAATAAACTGCAAGTCCGTCAGCTGCGAGGGCGTCCAGCCGATGTCGCAGTGAATGAGCTTGGCCGTGAGGCGCGGCGGGCGCTCGCCCAGCACGTCAAACTCCAGGGTAATCGGCTGCTCCTGGCTGAGCGGCACGATGGGCGGCCCCAGCACCGCCGTGGGGCTGGCCGTGTTGCCGAAGGTAGTGGAGGTAGTGCCCGTGCCCACGTAGCACTGCACGCTGCGCACGTTGGGGTCGTAGATGTAGTCGTAGTAGCGCAGCGGCACGCTGGCCACCGCGCTGGTGGGCCGCTGCTGGCTGGCCGGCAGGTCGGGGTTGGTGATGGGCGTGCCCAGCGGCACGCAGGCCGTGGCCAGCAGCAGCACAGGCAGGTAGGGGAGAAGGCGCATAAGGCGAAAGTACGGCCCGGCCCACGTAGGCCGGGCGGCGCGGGGCAGCCTTTAACCAGGGTCGGGCTGGATAAAAACAAGGCTAATTGCCATTTGGCCAGCTGGGTACGCGAAGGGCTGTGGTTTGGCTATATATTTGGCGCGGGGCCGCCGGCGCGGCCTCGCTTTTTCTTTTCCACCCACCAACGCCGTCTTTTTCAGCAAGAAGTACTTATGGAACAATCGCTACCCACCCCAAGCCAACAAGCTACCGTAGACCAGGTGTATGAGTACGCCGCCAACCTTATGGTGAGCGGCAAGAATGCCGTCGAAGTCGAATACCAGCTCATGAACCGCGGCCTCGATGGCGATAGCGCCCGCATTGTGGTAGCCAACCTGCAAGAGCAAATAACCAAAGCCAAGCGCGGCCGGGCCAAAAAGGATATGCTCTACGGCGCGCTGTGGTGCGTGGGCGGCCTGGCCCTCACGCTGGCCGACATCGGCTTTATCTTCTGGGGCGCGATAATCTTCGGCGGCATCCAGTTCTTCAAAGGTGTGGCCAATCTGTCGGGCGATTAAGCAGCAAACAGTCGGTAGGCCCAACGGGTTGAGGGGAAAATCCGTTTTTACCTCAACCTATGGCTGCCGTAGCATCCAGAGAAGATTCTGCCCGCGAGTGGGAGCAAGTAAGCGAGGGCATCACGCGCACGCTGTTGCGCGCCGAGCCCGGCGAAAAGCGCGTGCTCATCAAAATTGAACCCGGCCGCACCTACCCGCATCACTCGCACCACACGCCCGACGAAGTATTCGTAGTAGCCGGCACCTACTACGACCCCGGCGTGGAAGATGGCCGCGCCTTCGCGGCGGGCTCCTACCTCTACTACCCGCCCGGCACCGAGCACCGCGCTAGCAGCCCCGCCGATTCGGAGGGCTGCACTATTTTGGTGTGGAACGCGGGTAGCTAGCGGCTTGCATGCACTTGATAAATTACGTGAGTAATTACCCGCTAGGAATGCTTTACACCAATGATAAATCTACTATCGCTTGTAAGCATTAAACCCAATTATTGTCATGCTGAGCTTGTTGAAGCACATTAGTAATTGAGTTTAATAAGTATGAATATAATGTCGATTCCTGATTTTAAGAAATGATTAAGCTAAGAATATTCGGTTTAGTAGGAGCACTTCTTTCAAGTAGTTTGTGCGGAAATTCTTGTAAAATAGCTTCTGGTAAATCCAATAAGGAAACGGAGCATTCTTCTATTGTTAATACGACTTGGTTTGGAGTAGACTCAGACGGCGACTTTTATGAGTATACTTTTCTTGAATCGGGAAAAGTAAGCTACAGGACTAATACTTCAAGAAAAGATACTGTTCAATTCACTGATAAGGAAGACGTCTGGCTTCAGCACGATTCAGTCATTGTAATACTATTAGGCAATGCTTCGGTTCAGAGTGGAATTATGGACAATAATGTAATGAGCGGAAAGGCTTGGAACGTTAACGGAAAACGTTGGACTTGGCAGGTGAAAAAGAGACTAAAGCAATAAAAAGCATCGAGTAAAATGATAAATAACTAAAAAACCCCGCCAGCTGCTACTGACGGGGCTTTTATTTCTGCAAAAACTCGCCTACATCTCGGCCAGCATTTCCCAGCGGTCGTTGAGCTTGGCCAACTCCTTTTTCACTTGCTCAAATTTCACGGTCGTGTCCTTGAGCTGGGCGGTGTTCTGGTAGATTTTGGGGTCGGCCAGCTGTTTCTCGTACACGGCCATCTCCTTTTCCAGCTTGTCGATGTTGGCTTCGACCTCGGCCAGCTCCTTGAGAGCTTTTTTCTGGTTGGGGGCGGGCGTTTTATTCACCGTGGGCACGGGCTCGGCCACGACGGCCGGCTTGGGGGCGGGCTTGTTGGCGCTGGGGCTGGGCAGGCCGGCTTTTTTGGCGGCCTTCTCGCGCTCGTCCTGCCACTGCTCGTACTCGTGGTAGGTGCCGGGGTATTCTTTCAGCTGGTAGTCTTCGATAAACCAGATTTTGGTGGCCACGTTTTCCACGAAAAAGCGGTCGTGGCTAATCACGATGAACGTGCCTTCGTACTGCTCCAGGGCCTGAATCAGGATGTTGACCGACTGCATGTCCAGGTGGTTGGTCGGTTCGTCGAGCAGCAGGAAGTTGGCTTCCGAAATCAGGGTTTTGGCCAGCGCCACGCGGCTTTTTTCACCGCCGCTCAGCACCTTGATTTTCTTGTACACGTCGTCGCCCGTGAACAAAAACGACCCTAGGACGCCGCGCAGCTCCATCTCGTTGCGCTTCGAGCCGGCCTCGTTCATCTCCTGAATAATCTCGTTTTCCACGGTCAGGCTTTCGAGCTGGTGCTGCGCGTAGAAGGCCATTATCACGTTGTGGCCCAACTGGTGCTTGCCGGCGGTAGGCGCTTCGGCCCCGGCCACGAGGCGCATCAAAGTCGATTTGCCCTTGCCGTTGGCCCCGATGAGCGCGATTTTATCGCCCCGCTCGATGTGCACGTTGGTATCGCGGAAGATGAGCTTGTCGCCGTAGCTTTTGCCCACGTGCTCCATGCGCAGAATGTGGCGGCCCGGCTGCTGCGAGAAGGTGAACTTGAAATTGACGCGGGCGGCGTCGGGCGCCACGGCCTCGATGCGCTCCAGCTTATCGAGCGCCTTCACGCGGCTCTGGGCCTGCTTGGCCTTGGCGGCGCTGGCCTTGAAGCGCTGAATAAAGCGCTCGGCCTGCCTGATTTGGGCCTGCTGGTTGTCGTAAGCACCCTGCTGAATCTCGGTGCGCAACACCTTCTCTTCCTGGTAGAACGAGTAGTTGCCGGCGTAGGGGTGCAGCTTGCCGCCGCTCACTTCCACGGTGGTGTTGGTGGTGCCGTCCAAGAACTCCCGGTCGTGGCTCACGATGATAACCGCGCCCTCGTAGCCCGCCAGGTAGGTTTCTATCCACTTGATACTCGGCAAGTCCAAGTGGTTGGTGGGCTCGTCAAGCAGCAGTAGCGAAGGCTGTTGCAGCAGGATTTTGGCCAGCATCACGCGCATGCGCCAGCCGCCCGAGAAGGTCTTGAGCGGCTTCTGCAGCTCCTCGGTGGTGAAGCCCAGGCCCTCCAAGATTTCCTCGGCCTTGGCCTGCATGGTGTAGCCGCCCAGCGCCTCGAAGCGCTCCTGCAAGGTGGCGAGCTTGTCCACGAGGTCGTCGGTGTAGTCGGTTTCGAACTTGAGCAGAATCTCGTCAATCTTCTTCTGCAATTCGAGCGCCTCGTCAAACGCTTGCAGCGCCACGTGCAGGATGCTTTCGTGCGTGTCGTAGCTCAGCAGGTCCTGGTTCAAAAAGCCCAGGCTCACCTCTTTGCTCATCGAGATGGAGCCACCGTCGGGCTTGTATTCACCCACCAGCAGGCGCAGCAAGGTCGATTTGCCGGTGCCGTTGAGGCCCACCAGTCCAATCTTGTCCTTGGGTTTGATGTGCAGGCTGGCGCCGTCGTAAAGGGTACGTGAGCCGAAGTGGAAGTCGAGGTCGGAGATAGAAATCATTGCGCAGCGGATATTCGGACGCAAAGGTACGACGCAACCTTCCCCTTATTTTATCGGCTTGGTGCCCTTGGCCTGGCTCAGCTTCTGGGCCATCTTCTGCGGTACGCCGGCGCTGTGCAGCAGGCCCGTCATCAGCCCCTGCCGCCAGGCCGTGAACACCGACGATTGCAGGTTGCGCCGCGAGGTCATGTCGCCCACCACGAAGCGGCCGCCAGGGCGCGGGTTCTGGTCGCGCACGACGAGGTTGACCAGCCCGGTTTTGAGGCGCGTGAAGAGCGGCTTCTTAAATTCGCCATCCTTGTACTTATACAGCACAAACTTGAGGTCGGCGTAGCGCGCCCGCATGGTGCCGCTGGTTTGGTGGCGGTCGAGGCGCATGTCGAAATCGATGCGCTGAATATCGCCGCTCTTAAAGCCCAGCGCCTTAGTTGGTATCGTGATGCAATTTAAAACCGCCAGCGGCGCGGCCCCGAAGCTGCCCCACAAGTGATGCCGCCCCCGCGCATCGAGCAGCGGCGCGGTGAGGCGGGCCTGCACCGGCGCGCGCCCCTCCATCAGGGCCGTGGCCTTGCCCGTGAGCGGGTGCGCCAGCGACTGGCGGCGCGGGTCATTGCTGAGGTTGCGCAGCGTGGCGTTGAGTTGGCTGATGTTGAACTTGCCCACCTCAGGCGTCTGGCGGCTGCGGTAGGTGGTGTAGATGGTGCCCTGCCGGATGTCGAACCGCGCTACATCGATATGGGCGCGCAGCTTGCGCATGGCCTCGGGCGTGAGTACCGAGGGGTGCGGGTCGAGGGGGGCGCGGCCGTCGCTGCCCAGGCTGAGCCAGGGTTTTTCGGCCACCACGCGGGCCACGCGCAGGTGGCTGTTGGCCGAAAGTTGGTAAAAATCCAGTCCTTCGCCGCGCAGCTCGGGCATCCGCAGGCGCACCTGCGTTACCTGATAGCCCTTGCGGCGGTTGAGCTGGGCCGGCGACAGGCTGGGCCACAGCACCAGTTCGCGCAGGCGCAGCGTGCCGGCGC
Organism: uncultured Hymenobacter sp.; assembly: GCA_964277755.1. Taxonomy (GTDB): domain Bacteria; phylum Bacteroidota; class Bacteroidia; order Cytophagales; family Hymenobacteraceae; genus Hymenobacter. The sequence continues at coordinate 20,173 of CAXYJY010000052.1, read as the reverse complement.
GGGTGTCGAGCGCGCCCCGCTCGATGGTGGCCGGGTAGGCCGGCGCGTCGAAGGTAGCGCTGAGCCGACCGCTGCGGGCCACCCAGTTGCGGGCGTACAAAATGCGCCGCTGCCCCGGCTGCTCGCCCAGCGAGTCGACGCGCAGCGCCCGGCCCGTGGCGAATACGTGCCGCACCGCCGGCCGGTGCCGCACCCCTGTGATGGCCATAAAGCCGTCATTAAGAATGAAATGCCCGATATCGGCGCGCCGGGCCAGCGGGCGCATCAGCTGCCACAGCGGCGGCGGGGCCTGCGCGGGCGGCACAAACGAGAGCCGCGGCTGCCCGAGCACCGCCGAGTCGGCCCGCACGCGCTGCTGGTGCTGCCAGGCGGCGGCTTGTAGCCCGGCTATGCGTAGCCGCGGCATCAGGAAAGCCACCTGGGTAGCGCCCGGCGTGCCCCGGCCGGAGGCAGGTGGCTCGATGCTGAGCGAGTCGATGGTCAGTGCTTGTTTATCAGAAGAAAAAATGGCTTTCGCCAGCGCAATGACGTGGCCGCCTACGCGGCCTTGCGGGTAGCGTAGCGTGGCCTGCCAGGCGGCGGCAAAGCCCAGCCGCGCGGTATCCCGGGCTCCGGCTGCGGTGAAAAATACGTCGCGGGCCTGCACGTCGGCGCGGGTGAGCTGGGCGGTGGGCGCGGCGGCCGGCCCCAGGCTGCCGCCCGCGTGGTGCAGCGCTAGGTAGCCCAGCCGCAGCGGCTGCTGCTGGTAGAGCGGCGGGGTAGGGTGGGGGGCGGGCTTTTTGGCCAGCGCCAGCACCCGCACTTGCAGCGAGTCGAGCACCAGGCTATCGAGGGGCACGGTATGGCCGCGCAGCAGCGCCAGCACGCCCACGCCGCTGAGGTCGAGGCGGCCCAGGTGCAGCGCCAGGTAGGGCAGCGTGTCGGCCACGGCGTTGGTAGCAGGGCGCAGCTCCAGGCCGCGCAAGTGCAGGGCGCGCGGGCCAAATTGGGTTTCTAAGAACTTGACGCGCAGCTGATACTGGCCGTGGGTTTGCTCGGCCACGGTAGTTTCGAGCTTGCGGCGCAGCCAGGGGTCGAGGCCGAAGAGCACGGCCAGCGTGCCCGCTACCAGTAGCACGGCCAGGCCACCCAGCAGCCACCACAGCCAGCGGTGCCGGGGGCGGGCGGGCGCAGTCGGCACAGAAGAAATTGACACGATTCGGAACGATTGGCGCAGCGCAGCTTAACGGCAAACCCGCCCGCCAGGGTTGTGCGGCGGGCCGGGACGGCTCAACCTTTACCCCCGGCCGCCCCGTAGAGGAGGCAGCTTCAGCTTTTTTACGCTTCCCCTTTTATGCCCTCTTTCACTACCAAAGCGCTGGCCCGCCTGGGCGCGGGCGGCAGCCTGGCCTTGCTACTGGCCGCCTGCGCCAACGACAAAGACATCGCCACGCTCGGCCCGCCCGCGCAAGTTAATTTCACCCAGGCCGGCCTCTACCCCGAAGGCACGCAGTACGACGACGCGGGCGGCCGTTTTTTAGTGAGCTCCCAAACGGCGGGCCGCATCGGGCAGGTGAAAGACGACGGCTCCTACTCACAATTTGCCGACGATGCGCAGTTGATTTCGACCATCGGCCTGCGCCTCGATATGCCCCGCAACCGCCTGCTCGTGGCCGTGTCCGACCCCGGCTACAACACCGCCCGCACTACCTCAGCTACCCTTCGCAAGCTCGCCGCCGTAGCCATCTTCAACGCCAGCGGGGCCAAAACCGGCTACGTGAACCTCGGCACGCTGCGCCCCGCCTACGCTGCGCACTTCGCCAACGACATCGCCGTGGACGCGGCCGGCAACGCCTACGTGACTGACAGCTTCGCGCCCATTATCTACAAGATTGATACCCAGGGTGCGGCGTCGGTTTTTCTGGAAAACAGCGCCCTCTCGGCCGCCAGCGGTAGCTTCGGCCTCAACGGCATCGTGGCGCACCCCGATGGCTACCTTATCGTGGCCAAGTCGGACGAGGGCGCGCTGCTAAAAGTACCGTTGAGCAACCCCGCCAATTTTACCAAAGTGAATACTACCGGCCTGGTGCTGACCGGCGATGACGGCCTGCAACTCATCGACAACAATACGCTGCTGGTCGTGTGCAACGCCCAGGGCCAGGTGTACCGCCTCAACAGCACCGACGGCTTTGCCACCGTCAACCGCACGGGCAGCTTCGCTACCGGCTCGGTGTACCCTACTACCCTGGCCCGCCGCAACGGCACCGAGAGCTACGTGCTGTATTCATACCTCAACGCCTTGCAGGCTAACCAGAACCCTGCGGTATCGCAGTTTAGCTTAACCAAGGTTGGGTTTTAAAGAACTGTCGGCTAGGCGGGGGAGAAGCGCGAGGATGCGTCTCTACGCCCGCCGACCTTAGCTTTGGGGCATCCTTCTGCCTTTTGTTTTTCCGCTTCGGCCCTCCCGTTCATGCTCGCCATTACCTCGCTGCTGGCCCCGCCGTCTTCCGACCACATCAACAAGCTGATTAAAAGCCTGGAAACCGAGTTTGGCCTCACCGACGTGCAGGCTACACCCGAGCCGCACCTCACTTATCAGCTCGTCGAGCCCCTCGACCTCGATACCCTGAAGGCTGGTCTGCGCGACATTGCCCGCACCAGCCACTGCTTTGTGGCGCACACCACCGGGCTGGGCATGTTTCCGGGCGAGCGGCCGGTGATTCACATCCCGGTGCTGCGCTCCGACTACCTCAACCACCTGCACCACCGCATTTTGGAGGTAGCCGCGCCGCTGTGCAGCCGCACCGACAAGTATAGCGCCCCCGACCTGTGGCTGCCCCACGTGTCGTTGGCCCTGCACGACACCACGCCCGAACTGCTCGGCCCCGTGCTTCAGTTTCTAAATAACCAGACCTTCAACCTGGAGCTCGAAATCAGCAACCTCGCTCTGCTGCACCCCGTGGGCGACTTGTTCGTGCGCGAAGAGGTGTTTATGTTTGGAGAGTAGGGTTTCAGGCATGCAAAAGGAGCGGAAAAGCGCGAAAATTTTATTTCGCGCTTTTCCGCTCCTTTTGCATGCCTGAAACCCTACCGATTCAAAATCGTGCGGTTACGGTTCAGCTTGAGGTCTTGTAGCAGGCTGCTCTTGGCAGCGATGGTGAAGCTGTAGCCCCGCGTGATACCTACCGGCATCCACATGCCCGTGATTTGCCAGCAGTGCAGGTCACGGGTGAAATTGATGACCGGGTACACGAAGGAGACGGTCCGCAAGTCGAAGCTGAGGCTGGAGCTCAGGCGCAGGTTTTCGGTGAGCTTGACCGAGCCGCTGGCCGTGAGCGAGTTGTTGGAAAAGAAGGGAGTGCGGGCCGCGTAGGCGTCGTTGCGAAACGGCGACGTGTTGGTGGTGTAGCTGGCCGTGTACTGCACGCTGGCCTCCCACGGAATGTCGAAATCGACGTAGTCGGCGTATATCGCCACCGGCGTGGGCGAGCCCAGCACCGGGTCGTTGGCTGGGGCCGTGGCGCGCGGCACGTTGGCCTTGCTCTGAGGCTTGGCGGCGGGGTTAAACTGATAGCCCGTGCTGAAATTGGCCGAGGAGAGGCGGGCCAGGCGGAAATTCTTCTGAGCAAACAAATACTTGTCGAGCAGCACGCCCGTCGAGTCGCGCTGGTAGAACGAGAACGAGCTGCTCACCACCACGTTCAGCTTCTTGGCAATCTGCACCCGGTAGCCCAGGCTCAAATCCGAGAGCTTGAAGGAAGTCGCCGCGAAGTTATAGCCCACGGCCAGGTCGATGCCGTCGGCCAGGCTTACCTTCTTAAACTCCTGCGTGCCAGTTGTGTCCTGCTTGTTGCGCACTTTCATCTCAATCTGGTTTTGCACCGAGAAGGAAATCTGGCTGACGCGGGCGCTGGCCGACTGCCCCAGCAAAAAGCCTTGGTAGCGCGAAAACGTGCGCGGGTCAAGCAAGCGCCCGTAGTTGTCGCGCAGCGCGCCGGTCACGGCGTTACCGTTGCGGTCGGCCCCAATTTCCAGCAGCTGGTAGGCGCTGGTACCCTTGGTGAGGTCGGGCGAGAAGGCGTAGCTCACGCTGGGCGTCACCTTGTGGCGAATGGCCCGCAGGTTGCCCTTCTTGAAATTGAGCTGCCCGTAGAAAGTAGTAGTGGCCGACACGTTGGCCGAGTATGAATACTGCCGGTTGAAGCCGCTGATGGTATCGATGCGCACGGCCTGCGCCGCCGGCACAAACTCATAGTTGAGCGACTTGGCGTACCACGTTTCGCCGTAGTTGATGGATGGCTGCACCTGAATCTGGCGGAACAGCCGGGCCGAGGGCAGCGTAATCTGAAACTGGTGCTGGGCCGCGTTTTGGGCGTTGCGCAGCAGCGTGCCCAGGTTGCTCAAGCTCACCGGGATGCTGTACGACGACGTGCTGCCGCCCAGCAGCGGAATGCCCGAGGCCAACTGGCGGGCCTCTACGATGTTGGAAATGCGGTTTTGGGCCACCAGGTTGTAGCTCACCGCAAACTGCTCGTACCAGGCCCCGCGCGGCTGAATGCCCAGCCACTGGTAGGGGTATTGCCGGGCCACGCCCACGCTCAGGCTGGGCAGGGTAAAGTCCATCACGCCCGTTTGCACGTTCTGGCTTTGGGCAGCTTGGATGGAGTAATTGATGGGCAGGTGCCGCAGCTGCTTGGAGTAGCTGATGGTGGAGTTGAACGCCGCCGCCAGGTAGCGGCGCGGGTCGAGGGTATTGACGCGGTTGTAGAACGAGCTGCCGGCCTGCACGCTGGCCGAAAATACCCCGCCGCCGGGGGCCGGCACCGGCGAGTGGTTCCAGCTAATCCAGAACGTCTGGGCGGTGGGCGGGGGCACGTACTCGGGGTTGGTGGCCGCCGTGCCGGTGCTCAGGATAGAGGTTGTGGGCCGGTTGGTGTACGAGATGCGCGCGCTGCCCCGGTAGCGGTAGCGCTTGTCGTACGTCAGCTCGGTATTGATGCCGTAGCCCCCGAAGCGCTCGGCGTTGCCGGCGTAGAGGTCGCCCGTCACGCGTAAGCCCAGGTAGTCGTTGGGGGCCCAGTAGTAGCCGCCATTGGTGAGGTAGTAGCCGCGGTCCTGCGCCTGCCCGAAGGTGGGAATAATGACGCCCGAGCCGCGCCCGCCGTGCTGCATCGGGAAGAACCCGAATGGCAGCCCCAGCGGCAGCGGCACGTCGCCGATGACCATGTGAAACGGCCCCGTCACCACGGCCTTGCCCGGTATCACCTTGGCCTTGGCTGCCCGGATGAAGAAGTGCGGATGCGCCAGATTACACGTCGTGTAGGTGGTGCCGAGGTTATGGATTGTATTGTCGGCCTGCTTTTTGGCCAGCTCCGAATGCACGTAGCCCTCACCCTGCTGCGTAATGGCCCCCGAGATGATGCCGCGCTTGCTTTTGAAATTATAAGCGATTTCCTCGGCCGTGTAGTTGGCGGAGCCTTGCTTGAACACCGGCTTGCCGCGCAGCTTGTGCTTCACCGAGTCGGTGCGGCTGTTGGCCAGCACGGTACTCTTGCCGTAGTCCACCGTGATGAGGTCGGACTTCATGTTCATCTCGCCGTAGTCGACCACCGACTGCGTGTAGAGCCGCGCAATCTTCTGGGTCACGTCGAACTGAATCGAGTCGCTGGCCGAGTACTTCACGGTAGTTTCAATCTGGCTGCGACGTTTGAGGTCGGCCAAGTGCAGTGAATCCTGGCGGCGACCGGCGCGGCTGGTGTCGCGCACGGCTAGGCCGGTGCTGTCGGGCGTGAGGCTGGGCGCAGCCTTGCGCGAGAGGCCTGGTTGCTTGGTGCGCTGCCCGCTGCGCTCGCCGGGCGGCGGCGGGCTCTGGGGCTCGTTGGGGTCGGCCGAAATGATGCGCACGGGCTGCGTGGGCACCGAGCCTGGCCGGCGCTTGCCGGGCGTGGCGGGGGCCTTAATGGTCGAATCGGGTACCTGGGCCAGAGCGGCTGGGCCACTCGCCAGCAGCAGCAAGAAAAGCAGCCAGCCGGGCAGCCAACCTAGCGGCGGGCGCTTACGTAACCCGGCAACCGGAAGAAAGACAGAAGACAGCAAAGTGGACGGTAGCGCCGGGCGAATTACTTTTGGGGCATTGGACAAACAAAGATAGCAGGCAGCCAACCTGCTGCGGAGGCTTCCCCGGTGCCTCCTTTCCCTCAAAACGAACGACGTGCGGATTATTGCTTCCTTGGCTGTTAGCTTTTGGCTGTTAGCTGTTAGCTTTTTTTCTAATCTTGAAAAAAAGCCTGCCCTCGCGGGCAGGCAGCAGGCTATGCCCAAGCCCGCCACCGAGCAAAAAGCTGATAGCCAGCAGCTAGAAGCTAATAGCCCCGAGGAGGCCAACCGCTACCGCCTGCGCACGGTGGTGCTCGATGCCGGCCACGGCGGCAAAGACCGTGGCTGCGCCGGGGCCTCGGCCCGCGAAGCCGATGTGGCACTGGCCATCATCCTGGATTTGGGCCGCCGCATCAAAGAGGGCAACCCCGACGTGCGGATTATCTATACCCGCCGCACCGACGTGTTTGTGGAACTCGACGAGCGGGCGCACATTGCCAACCGCAACCACGCCGACCTTTTCATCTCGGTGCACTGCAATGCCGGCCCCAAGGGTTCGCACGGCACCGAAGTGTGGTGCATGGGCCCGCACAAAACCGAAGCCAACCTGGGCGTGGCCAAGCGAGAAAACGCCGTTATTCTGCAAGAAAAGGACTACCAGCGCCGCTACGACGGCTTCAACCCCAACTCGCCGCAGGGCAATATCCTATTTTCGCTGTTCCAAAGTGCCTACATCACTAACTCGCTGCGCCTGGCCCAGCGCATTGATAAGCAGTTCCGCAGCAGCGTGGGCCGCAGCTCGCGCGGCGTGAAGCAGGCGGGCTTTATCGTGCTCTGGAAAAGCACGATGCCCTCGGTGCTGGTTGAGTCGGGCTTTCTCACCAACCGCACCGAGGAGAAATACCTCGACACCAAGGCCGGGCAGCAGGCCATCGCGGGCGGTATCTACCACGCTTTCCGGCAGTATAAAGCCGACCTCGAAGGCACGCGCGGCGAGTAAGACAGCGCGGAGCTTAGCAATTGCATAAACATCTAAGCGGCGTTTACGTTAGGGAGCCTCAGGTGGCCTTCACTTCTGGAGTAGGGGGCGCGCCGTATCCCTCACGGCTCGGAGCAATTCAGCTTTAATCTGCAATACTGTGTCTAAAGAAATAAAAGTCGGCCTACTGGCCGTGGTAGCGTTGGTAGCGCTAGCGGTAGGGTTTAACTTCTTGCGGGGCAGCAACTTGCTGTCCAACGACCGCACGTACTACGCCGTGTATCCCAAGGTCGATGGCCTCAACGTGGGCGCGCCGGTTATCCTCAACGGCATTAAAGTGGGCCAGGTAAAAAACCTGGAGCTCCAGCCCGAAAACAACAACTCCATCAAGGCGTCGCTGGAGCTCGACAAGGGTGTGACTGTGGGCGACTCGACCAAGGCCGGCCTCAGCGGCTCACTGCTGGGCTCTAAAACCATCACGCTGGTGCTGGGACCCGATTCTAAAAAATTCAGCGGTGGCGAGATGCTGAAGACTACTACCGCCGTCAGCATTACCGATGTGGTGCAGGCTCGCGCTACCGTGCTGCTCGATACTCTGAACTCGACCCTCGCCCACGTCAACGGCTTCCTTAACAAGGATGCCCAAACCAACATCCAGGGTACGCTGGTGGGCGCGCGCCAAAGCACCCAGGCCCTGCAAAACCTGATTGCCGCCAACCAGGCCAACATCAACCAGATTACTCGCAACCTGGCCCAGATGAGCGCCGCGCTTAACAAGAGCACTGCCAAGCTCGACCGCATCGCCAACAACTTTACGCAACTGTCCGACTCGCTTAAGTCGGCACCCATCGGCCCGACGATGCGCAACTTGAATTCGACGCTGGCCGAAGCCCAAACCTCGCTGAAAGGCGTGAGCAACGCCCTCAACGACAAGAAAGGCTCGCTCGGCAAGCTTATCAATGATACGCTGCTCTACAACAACCTGAACGCCACGGCCGCCAGTTCGAATGCGCTGATTTCGGATATGAAGGAGAACCCCAAACGCTACGTGCACTTCTCGGTATTTGGCGGTGGCGGCAAGGACAAGGTGAAGAAAGAAACCACCAAACAGCCCGATGGTACTGTGAAAACCGAAACTAAAAAGGTAAGCGCCGTACGGCAGTAAGGTCGGTCCTGGCTGCCTAATTTTGAAGCCCGCTCCGTAAAGAGCGGGCTTTTTTGTACCGTGGACCCTGTGGGTCCGCGTGTGCTGCGCCACAAAAGCGCACCAATTCACTCTTCCACTCGCGGACCCGCAGGGTCCACGATACACTCCCACCCAACTTATGAACGTCGAGTTCAACCGCAACGAAGACCACCTCCAGCAGCTTACCTACCAGCTGCGCAAAAAGCTAGAGAAAGTAGCCCTCGGCGGCGGCGAAAAGCGCATTGCCGCTCACAAAGCCAAGGGCAAGCTCACCGCCCGCGAGCGCATCAACTACCTGCTCGATAAGGGTGCAGCTCAAGTCGAAATCGGGGCCTTCGCCGGCGAGGGCATGTATGCCGACGAGGGCGGCTGCCCCAGCGGCGGCGTGGTAGTGGTGATGGGCTACGTGCAGGGCCGCCAGTGCGTGGTAGTGGCCAACGACGCCACCGTGAAGGCCGGCGCGTGGTTTCCCATCACCGCCAAAAAGAATTTGCGCGCCCAGGAAATCAGCATCGAAAACAAGCTGCCCATCATCTACCTCGTCGATTCGGCGGGCGTGTACCTGCCCATGCAGGACGAGATTTTCCCCGACAAGGAGCACTTCGGCCGCATTTTCCGCAACAACGCCGTGATGTCGAGCCTGGGCATCGTGCAGATTTCGGCCATCATGGGCCCCTGCGTGGCGGGCGGGGCCTACCTGCCCATCATGAGCGACGAGGCCATGATAGTGAGTGGCACCGGCTCGGTGTTCCTGGCCGGCTCGTACCTGGTGAAGTCGGCTATCGGCGAAACCATTGACAATGAGGCGCTCGGCGGCGCGGCCATGCACTCCGAGGTGTCGGGCGTCACGGACTATAAGTTTGATACCGATGAGGAGGCGCTCGACCACATCCGCAACATATTCGACAAGCTAGGCGCGCAGCCCTCGGCGGGCTTCAGCCGCGCCACGCCCGCCGCGCCCAAGCTCGACCCCAAGGAGCTGTACGGCCAGCTGCCCGCCGACCGCGCCAAGCCCTACGACATGATGGACATCATCAACCGGCTGGTCGATAACTCGGAGTTTGAGCCCTACAAAGACCTCTACGGCCAGACGCTCATCTGCGGGCTGGCGCGCATCGATGGCTGGGCCGTGGGCATCGTGGCCAACCAGCGCAAAATCGTGAAAAGCAAGAAAACCGGGATGCAGATGGGCGGCGTCATCTACTCCGACTCGGCCGACAAGGCCGCCCGCTTCATCATGAACTGCAACCAGAAGCGCATTCCGCTGGTGTTTCTGCACGACGTGTCGGGCTTCATGGTGGGCAGCCAGAGCGAGCAGGGCGGCATCATCAAGGACGGCGCGAAGATGGTGAACGCCATGAGCAACAGCGTAGTGCCTAAGTTCACGGTAATTGTGGGCAACAGCTACGGGGCCGGCAACTACGCCATGTGCGGCAAGGCCTACGACCCGCGCCTCATCGTGGCCTGGCCCACCGCCCAGCTCGCCGTGATGAGCGGCGCGGCAGCCGCCAACACGCTCCTGCAAATCCAGGTGGCCAGCCTCAAAGCCAAGGGCGAAGTCATCACCCCCGAAGCCGAAAAGGAGTTGCTCGACCGCATCAAGGCTCGCTACGACGAGCAACTATCGCCCTACTATGCCGCCGCCCGCCTCTGGGTCGATGCCGTGATTGACCCGCTCGAAACGCGCAAGGTTATTTCGGAGGGAATCAGCGCGGCGAACCACGCGCCGATTGAGAAGGCGTATAACGTGGGCGTTATTCAGGTGTGAAAATGATTTTTCGTATTAGGAAAAAATATCGCTCAGCAAAAAATGTTGAGCAGATTCGTGATTTCTTTAATTTTTTGGCTCAAAAGGAGGATGAAGCCTTATTCGGAAACCGTAAGAAGTATAAAGTAAAAAATACAGGGGCTGATGCCTGGTATGTAAGGAAGCTAGGCGCTGCAAGGAATGGGCCTGATTATCCCTCAATAAAAATTGAGATTAAATCTACCTATCCATCTATAGTTAGCTTATGCATTACAACCTCTGCGATTTTAGTTATTTTTTATATATTATTTCCATTGATTTTTATATTCTCAGCAATTCTAGCTGATAAGATTATTATCAATGGAGTTAACAGCCGCCCAAGTTTAGAGGATAGGCTTTTTTTTGCGCTATTTCCATTTGCTATAATTTCTGTTTTAGCATACTTTAAAAGTATTAAGCCTGTAAAAAATACGGAGCAATGGCTAGTAAATGAGTTGCTACTTGAAGAAATTCTAGACTAGATTGTGGCATAAGACGACTACGACCTGGAAGAAGCGCAGCGCGCCCACGCCGCCGACTTCGACCGCATTCCTGCCTTCACCCAAAAAGCCGCTGCCTAAGCGGCTTTTTGTTTGCCGGGCTACGTATACGCGCCCGAAAAGCCCGACGCTTGCCGGCCCTACTTTTGGGCGCCTCAATGCAGGTAAGCGGATTAGCGGCTTCCAACGCGGCCCGCCACGCGCGGCGGGCCCACGCAAAAACGACCCATGAACGGCGAAGACTTCCGGCTTATCGTCCAAACCTACATCTGCCCCATTCTGGCCGGCTCCGTCATCACGCCGCAGCTGCTGGAGGCCGAGGGCAGCACGCACGCGCTGGCCGCCCTCCGCAACAACGGGCAGGCCATGCACCTCAGCCCCAGCAAAAAGGCGGGCTACAAGGTGGAGATAACGCGCCACCAGCCCTTCAGCAGCGACGACACGAAGCTGGTCGAAGCCATCGTGACCCAAATCGCGGAAAACCTCGATAAAACGCTGGCGCTCTACCAGGAGCGGGTTATCAGCTACGCCATCGAGCTGGGCTTGTGCAAGTTTTTGTGCGCGCCCGAGTACGTGCTGCTGGCGGGCATCCTGGATGGGTTCGCCAACTGGTCGGCGCGCACGTATGAGGGGCGCAAGCCCACGTTTACCATCGTGGTCGATTTTGAGGACAAGCAAGTGGTGGACAAGCAGCACCCGTCCATTCTGGACGTGCTGACGGAAGACTACTTCGCCCCGCTCTCCAACAGCGTGGAAAGCGGCATTCTGATTTCCACGCAGGGCGCGATAATCGGCTACGTGTCGTTTCTGGAAGGCGAGCTCGTAAACAATTCCTACGCCCCGTCGCGGTTTATGTCGGTGGCCAACTACGCCGACCAGGAGCGGGTTTGCTTTACGCTGACCAACAACGGCGAAACGCTGATTTTCAAGGATAAGAAGCTTTATTTCTCGAAGCGCAACGGCGGCTGGAGCTACTACAACCACGACTCGACCATGCGGATGATGGCCGGCAGCTCCACGGCCGTGAAGCGCGCCATGTACGAAACCATCCTCGACGTGTCCTTTGCCCGCACCGGCGGCTGCCTGGCGGCCGTGGCGCTCGCCCACGAGAAAAACCTGATAAAGGACGGCGGCCGCAGCCTCGACAGCACCATCAAGGAAGCCGACTTGCTGGCCAACCCCACGTCGGTGAAAAGCCGGGCCCTCGGGCGGCTGGTGCAGGGGCGGCGGTTTCAGAGCCTCAGCCGCACCCTGCGCAAAGAGCTGGTGGGCATCGACGGGGCTACCATCCTAAATTACCGGGGCGAGGTGCTGGCCGTGGGCGCAATCATCAAAATCAGCGGCGGCAGCACGGGCGGCGGCCGGCTGGCCGCCACCGAGACCCTGGCCCCGCACGGCACGGCCATCAAAATATCGGCCGATGGCATGGTGAAGGCTTTTAATGCCGTGAAGCACGGTAAGCCGGAGGTGGCGTTCAAGCTGTGAGAAGGTATAGCGGGAGAAAAATGCTGCTATAGTGCCAACTAAACTTGGCATTGGTAAGGCTCAAAGCACGGCCCTACCTTTGTGACGCAATCAGTATCAAATTGGATTGCGGGTATTACCACATGCGTATTTCTACTTTCGCGGGGGTGTTGCTGGGCGTAGGCCTGGCCGGGCGCGCCCACGCCCAGGCCATCAACCCCGTGCAGCCCTGGGGCAGCTGGCTCGTGGGTACGGTGCAACTGCCGGGCTCGGCCACCAACCGCTGGGGCGCGTTTGCCGAGGTGCAGGCCCGCACCAACGGCGTGTTTCACGACTACTTCTACAACGAGCTGAAGGCGGGCGGCACCTTCGACATCGACCCCAATTTTACGCTGGGCATAGCCGGCGGTCGCTATACCACTTCCGACTACCAGGACCTGGGCGCGGGGCCGCTCAACAACGAAAAGCGCCTCTGGGAGCAGCTGATTCTCACGCAGTACTCGCACCGCCTCAAAATCGAGCACCGCTACCGCATCGAGCAGCGCTGGTTTACGTTCCGCGACGACCGCACCGAGTTTCGGCAGCGCTTCCGCTACCGGTTCAACGCCTTCTTACCGCTTAATAGTAAAAAAATCGAGCCCGGCACCGTATTTCTGGTGGCTTACGACGAGATTTTTCTCAATCCCAAAGGCCCGGTCTTCGAGCGCAACCGCGTGTATGGCGGCGTGGGCTACCAGTTCAATAAGCACCTGTTTTTGCAGGTCGGCTACGTGAACCAGGCCAACTACAACTACACGGCCAGCCAGGGGCAGTTCATTCTACAAAACACGGCCGCTAAGAACAACGTGGTCGTGAACTTGACTTATAAGCTGTTTCACAAAAATGCCAAGGCGCAGCCCGTGGAGAAGCTGCCCTCACAGCCCGACTAGCGCCCCGCGTTTACTACCCCAGAAAGCCACCCGACCAGCTACCGGTCGGGTGGCTTTTTTTGGCCGAAAACTGCCAGCTGCCCAGGCTGAACGGGATATATAGAAAAATAAATTCGCCCAGGTGCTTGCAATATTAAAAACCTGCCTACATTTGCAGTGTACTAGTTTAGTAAGACACTAAAACGCCACGACTATGGTCCGCATTCGCAACCTGCACTTCGGCTACTCCCGCCGGGCGCTCCAGCTCGAAAACCTCACCCTCGACTTGCAGCGCGGCCGCATCTACGGCCTGCTTGGCAAGAATGGGGCGGGCAAGTCGACCCTGCTCAAAAACATCGTGGGCCTGGCCTTCCCGGTGTCCGGCACCTGCGAGCTCGACGGCCACGCCGCCGCCCGCCGCCGCCCCGACACCCTGCAAGACCTGTTTTTCCTGCCCGAAGATGTGCAGGTGCCCGCCATCACGGCCGCGCAACTGGCGGCCGGTACCGGCGGCTTCTACCCGCGCTTCGACGCGGCGGCCTTCCACGACTACCTGCGCGAGCTGGAGGTGCCGGCCAGCGCCAAGCTCACGGCCCTCAGCTTTGGCCAGCAGAAGAAAGTGCTGATTGCCTTTGCCTTAGCTACCAATACCGGCCTGCTGGTGCTCGACGAGCCTACCAACGGCCTCGACATTCCGAGCAAGGCGCAGTTTCGCAAGCTGGTGGCGCGGGCGCTGGGCGAGGAGCGCTGCGTCATCATTTCGACGCACCAGGTGCGCGACCTCGACAGCCTTATCGACACGGTGCTGGTGCTGCACGAGCGCCGCGTGGTGCTCAATGCCACCATCGATGACCTGGCCGAGCGCCTGCACTTTGGCACCGCACCGGCGGGCGCGGCGGTGCCCGAGGCCCTCTACGCCGAGCCGTCGGTGCGCGGGCAGCAGGTCATCCGGCCCAATCATGGCGAAGTTTTCAGCAAGGTCGATTTAGAAATTTTATTCAACGCGCTCACCGGCTCGTCGTCGGCGCTGGCCTCTTACCTCACTCACTTGCAGCATGAACCAGTTCTTTAGTCTTCCGCGCTTTGGGCGCTTGCTGCGCAAGCACACCACCGAAAACCTGGCCCGCTACGCCCTGGGTGCGGCCGTGCTGCTGGGCGGCATGCTGGTGGTCATGGGCTTTCTGGCTTATATGAGTGGCGGCATTGGCCACGCTGGGCAGGCCGTGCTGTTCATCTTGTTTCTGATGGGGGCGGGCAGCTTCTTCACCAGCACGGTGCTGGGGCAGTTTGGGAGCGGGAGCCGCGCCGCGCTGGCCCTCACGCTGCCGGCCTCGCAATTTGAGAAATATCTGGTAGCCTGGCTGTTCTCGCTGCCCGTGTTCCTGGTAGTGTTCACGGCCGATTTTTACCTAGCCGACTGGCTGGTGCTGAGTTTCAGCCGGGGCGAGCATTCGCTGCTCAACGTGTTCGGCGATGCCGAGGCCGTCATAACCGTGGGCACCGTGTTCCTGGTGCTGCACGGGGTAGCGCTGTATGGCAGCATCTTCTTCCGGCAGCATCAGTTTATCAAGACGGCCTTCGTGTTCTTCCTGGCGACTACCGTGCTGATAACCATCAACTACCAGGTGATGAAGGGCGTGATAGGGCCGGAGTTTAGAATGGCGATGCCGCTGGGCGCCGTCAACCTCCTCAATGGCCCCTCCGTGAACCTGACTACTGAGCAGGCGCGCCCCATTCTACTACCACTGCTGGCCCTGCTGCCGCTGCTGTGGCTGGCCGCCTACGCCCGCCTCACCGAAAAGCAGCTTTAATCTACTAGCTTATGGAATTTAATGATAATGAGGCTATTTATCTCCAGATAGCCGGCTACGTGGGTGAGAACATCCTGCGCCAGCAGTGGCCGCCCGACGGCAAAATCCCGTCGGTGCGCGACCTGGCCGCCGAGCTGCAAGTGAACCCCAACACCGTGATGCGGACCTACGACCTGCTGCAAAGCCAGGAGGTGATTTACAACAAGCGCGGGCTGGGCTTCTTCGTGGCCCCCGACGCGGCGGCGCGGGTGCAGGCCGGGCGGCGCGAGCGGTTTTTGCAGCACGAGCTACCCGCTTTTTTCAATACGATTTCGCTGCTGGGCATTGGCTTTGAGGAGCTAAGCCAGCGCTACGCAACCTTTAAGGCGGCGCCGGGCGCGCCCGTTTCCCTGGCTTCTTCCCATGAAAAACAGTAGCAAATACCTGCTGGCGGCCGTGCTCGTGCTGCTGGCCTCCATCACGGCCTATAACATGGCCCTGCGCACCGAGTACCGCAAGGGCGACTACAAAAACCCGTTGCGCGGCTACGTCAGCCAGCCGTTCAAAGACTTCACCGAGGTAGCCGTGCCCGCCTCCAACGCGGTGAGCGTGAAGCTGGTGCCCGGCCCCTTCAGCGTGCGCCTGCACCCGCGGGCGGCCGAATACGTAAAGCTGAGCCAGCAGGGCGGCCGGCTCGTGATTACGGCCACTTTTCCCGAGCGGCAGCAGTTTTTCGGCCGGGCCGAAACGGTCATTATCAGCTGCCCGCACCTGGCCGCGCTCAGCACCGATGCCGTGGACGAGATTGGGGGTAAGCCGCAGATAAACAAGCACTACGGCGGCAGCCAACTGGTGCGGGTGCAGGGCTTTGCCCAGGATAGCCTGGTGCTGCGCCAGGACCGGGGCAGCCGCGTGGAGCTGGCCGGCAACAAACTGGGCTACCTGCGCGCCACTACCGGCACCACCCCCGGCAGCCACCCGCAGCTACTCGTGAATGCCGACAATCGCATCGCCGCCGCCGACCTCACGCTCGGCCACCAAAGCGAGCTGATGCTGAGTAATGTAGCGATTCCGCAGCTGCGCTACCACGCCGCCGACAGCGCCCAGGTAACCCTGACCGGGGCCGCCCTGGGTAGCCTGCCCAAGTAGGGGAGAGGGCAGTAGCCGCTCTACGCAGAAACGCCGCGTTTGGCCGCTACGGCCGGGCGCGGCGTTTCTGCGTAAATGGCCCAAAAACTAACGGGATTATGCCTAAAAAATCAGTAGCGGAAATCATCATCGACACCCTGCAAGCTGCGGGGGTGCAGCGCGTGTACGGCCTGGTCGGCGACTCGCTCAACGGCCTCACCGATGTGCTGCGCGCCCGTGAGGGCATCGAGTTCATCCAGGTGCGGCACGAGGAGGCGGGCGCGTTTGCGGCCGGGGCCGAGGCCCACCTCACCCGGCAGCTGGCCGTGTGCGCCGGCTCGTGCGGGCCAGGCAATACGCACCTAATCAACGGCTTATTCGACTGCCATCGCAGCCGGGTGCCCGTGCTGGCCCTGGCCGCCCAGATTCCGAGCATCGAAATCGGCACCGGCTACTTTCAGGAAACGCACCCCGAGCGGCTGTTTCAGGAGTGCAGCCACTACTGCGAGGTAGTGGCCGTGCCCGAGCAGGCCGTGCGCATGGTCGAGGGCGCCATTCAGGCGGCGCTGGGGCTGGGCGGCGTGTCGGTGCTCGTCATCCCCGGCGATGTGTCGCACCTGGAGGCCGAAGCCCCCGAGCCGCGCCTGCCGGCCCTGGGCCACGCCAGCGCCGTGGTGCCGGCCAAAGACAAGATTAGCCAGGCCGCGCAGCTGCTCAACGAGTGCGAGAAAGTCACCATCCTGGCCGGAATCGGCTGCGACAGCGCCCACGCCGAGCTGCTGCAAGCCGCCCAGGCCCTGCAAGCGCCTGTGGTGCACGCCCTGCGCGGCAAGGAGTGCGTGGAGCCCAACAACCCCTACGACGTGGGCCTCACCGGCCTGCTCGGGATGCCCGCCGGCTACCACGCCCTCATGGATGCCGATGCCGTGCTGATGCTGGGCACCGACTTTCCGTATCGCCAGTTTTTCCCCGAGAACGCCCGCGTGGTGCAGGTCGATAAGCACGCCGAGCACATCGGCCGCCGCACCCGTGTAGAGGTAGGTTTGCACGGCACCGTTATCGAAACGCTGACCCAGCTGCTGCCGCATCTGCGCGCCCGCCCCGACGCTGCCCACCTCGAAGCCGCCCAGCAGCGCCACCGTGACGACGACGCCCACCTGGCCGCGCTGGCCACCGGCGAGCCCGGCGATACCAGCCTGCACCCGCCCCACGTGGCCCGCCTGCTCAACGAGCTGGCTGCTGACAACGCTATTTTTACCTGCGACGTGGGCACGCCCACCATCTGGGCCGCCCGCTACCTGCGCATGAATGGCCACCGCCGCCTCATCGGCTCCTTCATCCACGGCAGCATGGCCGGGGCGCTTTCGCAGGCCATCGGCGTGCAACTGGCCTGCCCCGACCGCCAGGTAGTAGCCATGTGCGGCGATGGCGGCTTCGCCATGCTGCTCAGCGAGCTACTGACTTTGCGCCAGCTCAAAAAGCAGGTGCCCATCAAGGTTATCATTTTCAATAACAGCGCCTACGGCTTTGTGGAGCTGGAAATGAAGGCTGCCGGCACCCTCGAATACGGCACCGAGCTCGACAACCCCGATTTTGCCCAGCTGGCCGAGGCCGCCGGCATCCGGGGCCTGCGTGTGAGCGACCCCGCCCACCTCGAAAGCACGCTGCGCGAAGCCCTCGCCCACGACGGCCCCGTGATAGTAGACGCCGTGGTGAAGCGTCAGGAGCTGAGTATGCCCCCGCACATCGAAGTAGCACAGGCCAAGGGTTTTAGCCTCTACGCCCTCAAGGCGCTCATGGACGGCCGCGGCGGCGAGCTGCTGGAGATGGCTAAGACTAATTTATTGCGCTAGCGGTGCAGGGGGCCGTTTTGGCCCTGAAAACGCCCGTCATGCTGAGCGGAGCGCAGTCGAAGCATCTCTCCGGTGAACTAATTCCTAACGCCAGCAATGAAGCGGAAGAGATGCTTCGACTCCGCTACGCTCCGCTCAGCATGACGGGCGTAATGCAAATAGGCCCGCCCACCGGGGCACTACTTGCCACTTTCGCGGGTTGTTTCTAAAGAAAAAACTTGCGAAAGCTGTTACCTCTGCAAAACTTGCGCTTGATGACGACCAAAGAAATAAAAGCCCTCATTTCGCTGCTCGACGACCCGGAAATAGCCCCCCAGATTCAGAGCGAAATTCAGAACCTGGGCGAGACGATTATTCCCTACCTCGAAGAGTCGTGGGAAGAAACCCTGGACCCGCAGCAGCAGCAGCGCCTCGAAGACCTCATTCACCAGCTCCAGTTTGAGGGCTTGCAGCAGCGCCTGCGCGTGTGGCGCGACTCGGGCGCGCAAGACCTGCTCGAAGGCATGTGGCTGCTCAACTCGTACCAGTACCCCGATGCTGACCTTCAGGCCCTTAACCGCGCCATCGAGCAGCTGCGCTTCGAAGCTTGGACCTTGCTGCGCTCTGAGATGCACCCCGCCGACCAGGTGCAGGTGCTGAACCACGTTATTTTTCGCAATCATAAGTTCTCGGCGAATACCCAGCACTTTCACTCGCCGGCCAACTCCATGCTCCAGCGCGTGATTGAAACCAAGCGCGGCAATCCGCTATCGCTCTGCGTTATCTACCTGCTGGTGGCTCAGCGCCTCGACCTACCGGTGTTCGGCGTCAATCTGCCCAACCTGTTCGTGCTCACCTATCAGCTCGCCGACCAGCCGCTGAGCTTCTACATCAATTGCTACAACCGCGGCGTGGTGCTCTCCCGCGCTGATATAGAGCACTATGTGGGTCAACTCGGCATCACCTCGCAGGAGTTGTTCTACGAGCCCTGCTCGCACCTCGACATCGTGCGCCGCGCCATGCGCAACTTGCAAGTGAGCTTCGAGAAGCTGCAAGAGCTGGGCAAGGCGGAAGAGGTAGGGCAGCTGCTGGCTATTCTAACGGACGATAAGCCGAAGACGGAGGATGACGAGTAGTAGCGCGAACTCTGTAGTTCGCGTTCGTCAGGTCTTGTCTGGATGCCCCGCCAACGGACGCGAACTACAAAGTTCGCGCTACGGGCTCGCCGCTCACAAAAAAGCCTCGCTACCAAATTGGTAGCGAGGCTTTTTTGTGAGCTGAAAAAAATTACCGCTTAATCAGGCACCCCGCCGCCCGCTTATCGGCCACGCCAGCCGGGCGGCCGGCCAGCACATTATCGAGCACTTGCTGCAAGTAGTGCTGCTGCACACCGCTGGCTACCTGCGGGTTATCATCAATGGCACCGCGGTAGCGCACCGCGAAGCCGCCGCCGCTGGGCTGGAGCACCACGGCCTCGGTGGTCTTACTCACGCCGAGGGCGGCGCTGGCGGCCCCGTTGTCGTCGGAAAAGGTGGCGAGCGAGTTGCCGCCGCCCTCGTTGCTGTCGAGGTTGATGGGCACGTTGACGAACATAAACTGCACGCCCCGGCCGCCGTAGGCGCTGCTCAAGGCCGACAGCCGCTCCTGGTAGAGGCGGGTGAAGGCGCAGGCGGGGTTCAGGAACACGACTACCACGGCTTTCTGGCCGCTGTAGGCGCTGAGCGAGGCGCTGCCGCCCCCGGTTTTTTGCACCGTGAAATCGGCCACGGTGCCGCCCTGCGCCCGCACGATGCCCACCGTGACGGTAGCGAACAGTAGCGCGGCGGCCAGCAATAAGGGAAGTCTGCGAAGCGACATGGGGAGGTAGAAAGTAGCGGGAAAGAAATACGCTAAAGCGAGTGATTACGAAGAAGCTCCGTGGCAGTACGTAAGTGCGTAGCCGGCGGCCGGCTGGAAATAGCAAATGCAATGCCGGGAAATAGCGTCGCCCAGCGCCAGCCGGGCGGGCAGCTCGCCAGCCGTCGGCCAAGGACCGGGCGGCAGGTCGAGCAGCAGGTTTTGGCGGAAGATAATGCCGCGCTGCCCGGCTAGCTTATAGAGCGTTTCCTTGGCGCTCCAGAGCAGGCTGAATAGTTCGTTATCGGTAGCCGCATCTGATTTTATAATCGTCTTAATAGCAGCCTGTTCAGTGTCATTCAAAAACTTATGGGCAATGTGCTGCGCCTTGTCGCGCACTACCTCGACATCCACGCCCACGGGCGTGCCGGGCGGGGCCAGCAGCGCCGCCACCCAAGCGCCCGAGTGCGACAGCGACACGGCGGGCACCGGGCCGGTACCTGCCAGAAAAGGTCGGCCAGTAGCATCGTTTTGGAGGAGAGGTAGGGGCACGCTGGCGGGAGCCACGGCGGCGAGCATTCGTTGCACCAGCACGCGGCCAGCCAGCCACTGCGCCTGGCGTGGGCCATCGGCGCGGGCGGGTAGGAGGGGGGTATAGGCGTCGGGAGTAGCGAGCTGGGGCCCCCGCC
>CAXYJY010000051.1:0-88260 GCA_964277755.1 uncultured Hymenobacter sp. | reverse complement strand
GTTGGGCTCCAGCTATAGGTAGTGCCCGCCACCGGGGCCGCGCCCAGCTGCGCCACGCCGCCCGCGCAGAAGGCTACCGCCGCACCCGGCACGGCCACGGGTGGCGGCGCTACCGTCACCACCACCGCACTGCTGGCCTGGCAGCCGGCCGCATTGGTAGCCGTTAGCGTATAAGTCTGCGCAATCGGAACTCCAGTGGCGTTGGGCAGCGTCACGGTGGGGTTGGCTGCGGTGCTGCTGCTGAGGCCGGTAGTTGGGCTCCAGCTGTAGGTAGTGCCCGCCACCGGGGCCGCGCCCAGCTGCGCCACGCTGCCTGCGCATAGCGCCACGGCTGCCCCGGCCGTAGCCACCGGCAGCGGGTTTACCGTGATGGTGAACTGCCCGGTGGGCGTGCAGCCCGAGGCTGGTGCTACCGCGTTCGCGACGGTGTAAGTAGTCGTTTGGCTGGGGCTGAGCACGAATGGCCCCGCCCCAGTTACCGATGCGCCTCCGCCCGTGAGCAGGTAGGGACCCGTGCCCCCCACGATGCCGACGCTGGCGCTGCCGCCCTGGCAAATGGTAAGGTTGCCGGTCACCGTGAGCGTGGCGGCCGGGTTAATGATAACGTTTTTCGTCACCGCGTCGGCCGGGCAGCCGTATTGCGTGCTACCCTGCGCCGTGAGGGTACCCGCGCCCGCCGTGGGCCACAGCACCTGTACGGGGTTGGCGGTGGCGCTGCCCACGATGGTGCCACCCGTCACGGTCCAGGTTACCCGAGAGGCATTGCCGCCGGTGGCCGTGTAGCTTTGGGTGGTGCCCAGGCCGCACACGGCCAGGTTGCCCGCGATGGCGGTCGGTCCGGTGGGTTTCACCACCGTAATGCGCAGTACCTCGCTGCGCAGCTTGCCGGCGCAGCCAACATCGTTTACCAGCAGCGTTACGTCGTAGGGCGTGCTGCGCACGTCGGTGCAGGCCGGGGTGAATATAAAGGTGCCCGATACCGTGCCGTTGGTGGTGCCCGCCACAGTGTACGAGCCCAGCGGGCTACCCGTGTACACGGGCGTGCCCGCATTGCCCCCAAAGGTGGCCGTGTAGCCGCCCGCGCCATCGAGCAGCGTGCTGCTGGCCATCAGTGTCAGCGGGTGGTTGTCGGGCTGCGTGGCCGTAATGGGTATCGACAGCGTACTGCCTGCCTCAATGCTGTAGCTGCGGGGCATGACCGCGCTGGTGGGCAACACGGGTGGCATGGTGGGCGGGCAACTGCCCACGATAAGCTGCACGTCGCGCCGGGTGGTGCCAATCAGCGTTTCCACCCCGCCGATGGTGCGGTACTCCTTTACATCAATCGCCACCGCGTACTGCGCGCCCGTGCTGGTGGCATAAAACTTCGAGATGCCGGAAGACGCGTTTATCTTGGCCGAATTGGGCGAGGCTCCCAGCGGCCGGATGTTCGAATAAGTAGGGTTATACGTAACCGTAGTGAGCGGTAGCGTAAACGTAGTAGGGTAATTGGAAGCGCTGTAGGGCGTGGCGAGGCTGTATTCGAGCCGGTCGCCATCAATATCGACTGCGTTGTTGAGTACCACCGTAGTGTCGGCGGCGCAGAGCACGGCCAGCGCGTCGGTCGCGAATACCGGCGAATTGTTGGCCAGCGCGGGCCGGGCCAGCGTGGCGTACAGGGTCAGGAACTCGTAGTCGGGGTTGGTGATGTTGGCAATGCCCACGTTGCGGTTGCCCGACGTGAAATAGGCGTAGTAGCCATTGGTGACCGCTGGCAAACTCACGGTCGCCACGTAGCGGTTCACCTTGAAGGGCTGCTGCGTGGCCCCCGTGTTGGTGCAGCCCAGCGGCACGGGCACCGTTACGCAGGTAGGCGAAAGGAAGGTGCGAGCCACCGAGGGCGAGGCTACCAGCGCGCCCGTCGCTTGGTTGTAGATGTAGATGCTGGCCGCCGTGGGGGCCGTTACCGAGCTATTGCAGTTGGTGTAAATGGTCAGCGTAATCTCGTAGCGGTAGGGGGTAGCGGCGGGCCCGGTAGCGTTGAGGTATTTATACGTCAGTTCGCCGCCCAGCAGATGCGTAGCCAGCGCCGGCCGGGCTCCGCCCAGTAGACTTAGTAAAAGCACCAGCCACGAAAGCAGGTGAGCGCGGCGAAGTAAGGTTGCAGTCATAGCAAAAGGGTTAGGAGTGGCAACGTTGAAGAAGAGGCAGCAAAGAGGCCCGTGGGGTGGGCCGGCCGGGCCAGCGAGGTAGCTGCTGGCGGGGGCGGCCCGCTGTAAGAAGAGCAATAGCCCTTGTAAAAAGCTCATAATTGGGGCCGTAAAGCTACGCTCAGAAAGCCTTCATATAATGGTTTATGAATATAAAATTCACAAATTGTACTACTCGTTTTCGGTTGCTATATGACAATGCCAAGCTGCCGCCGCCGCGCACCCGCGCGGCGCAGGGCCATAGCCGATAAGCTCGTCAATTGCGTCGCTAACTGTGAAAGTGTTCGTTGCGTGGCAAAAGCCTCGTGCGGTGCCGGGTGGCACGGGGCATGGCGGAGCTCAGCCGCCGCGCCCGCCGCTGCGCCGTAGATAGGCTTTTTCCCTTAAATTATTTTTTTATGTCTGCCCCCGGTTTACCCGAGGTGTGGCTGCGCGGGCCGTTGCCCCAGGTGCCGCCTTTGCTTCAGCCCGTGGCCCACGCCCTGCTGCAAGCCCGCGAGGAAGTAGCCGAATACGTAGCCCATTTCCCGGCCGCCCGGCTGGCCGAGCGCCCGCTGGGTTTGGCCTCGGTGGGCTTTCACCTGCGCCACCTCGCGGGCGTGCTCGACCGAACATTCACCTACGCCCGCGCCGAGGCCCTCAGCGCGGCGCAGCTCGCCTACCTCGCCGCCGAAACCCAGCCGCCTACCCACCCCGGCGCGGTGCCCGAGCTGGTGCAGGCTTTTCACCAGCAGGTGGATAAAGCGTTGGCGCAGCTGGAAAACACGCCCGAAGCCGACCTGCCCGCGTGGCGCGGGGTGGGCCGGGCGCAGCTGCCCAGCACCGTTATCGGCCTGCTGGTTCATGCCGCCGAGCACACCACCCGCCACGTGGGCCAGCTGCTGGTAACTACCAGGCTAGTAGCAAGCCAAGAGCAGTCTGAGCCGGCATTTCCTCCTTCCGTATGACCTGGCGCTCGCTCATCGATTCGTACTGGGTTACCATCGCCTACCCGCTCACGCTGGGGCTCTCGGTGTATATCGGCGGCGCGCTGGCCCGGCGGCTATATCTGGCTCGGGGGCGGGCCTGGAAGTCGCTGGGTGTGGAAGGCGGCATTTTCGGCATGTTTGGCCTGCTGCTGTCCTTCACGCTGGTGGCCTCCGGCAATGCCGTGAAGGCCCGCGATGCCACCGTGCACGCCGAGGCCAGCAACATCGCCGAGCTGCACCGGCAGGCCAAGCTCTACCCGCCCGAGATGCGCGCGCTGGTCGATGACTTCCTGCAAGCCTCGTTGGCCGAGCAGCTGCGCCACCCCACGCCCACCCCCGAAGAATGCCTGGCGCTGGTGCGCTACTCCGAAACCCTGGGCCGGCGCTTCGACCAGTCTATGGTGGCCTACCTGGCCCGGCGGCCCGCGCAGCGCAGCGCCGTGCAGGAGGCCTTCACACTGGCCTCCACCAAAAACGCCAATTACCTGGCGCTGCTTTACACCTTTCGCGAGCGCACGCCGCGCACCATCCTGGTAGCGCTGGTGGGGCTGTCGTGGGTCATGGGCGTGCTCATCGGCTTCATGAACCGGATGCAGGACGCGCCCAGCCCGCTCGTGCCGCTGGTGTTCATCATTACGGTGGCGATACTGGTCACTACTATTCGCGACCTCGACAACCCCGGCCGGGGCGTCGTCACGCCCGACTACGACGACCTGCGCCACGTGCAGGCCTTGCTGCAAGCGGATAGGCAGAGGTAGCAAAAACCGCTTGTCCTTGCGAGCGCAGCGAAGCAATCGCACCCGAACGGAACTCGCACCGTGCGGCTGAACAGGTGCGATTGCTTCGCTGCGCTCGCAAGGACAAATGGGTTTGACAGTAGGCTCTTACTACTTCTTCGCCCGCTCGTACTGCACGGGCCACGCTACCTCGGCCCCCAACTCGTGCGCCGCGTGCAGCGGAAAATACGGGTCGCGCAGCTCCTCGCGGCCCAGCAGCACCAGGTCGGCCTGGCCGCTGGCCACAATGGCTTCGGCCTCGGCGGGCGTGGTGATGAGGCCCACCGCGCCGGTGGCCAGGCCCACTTCGCGCCGGATGCGCTCGGCAAACTCAACCTGGTAGCCGGGGCCGACTGGGATGCTGGCGCGCGGCACGTTGCCGCCCGTGGAGGCGTCGATGAGGTCCACGCCGCGGTCGCGCAGCCAGGCGGCCAGCTGCACCGAGTCGTCGGCCGTCCAGCCGCCCTCGGTCCAGTCGGTGGCCGAAATGCGGACGATGACCGGAAAGTCGTCGGGCACCGCCTGGCGCACGGCGGCCACTACCTCCAGCATCAGCCGGATGCGGTTTTCGAACGAGCCGCCGTAGGTATCGGTGCGCTGGTTGGAGAGCGGCGACAGAAACTGGTGCAGCAGGTAGCCGTGCGCGGCGTGAATTTCGATGAGTTTGAAGCCCGCCCGCACGCTGCGCTCGGCGGCGGCGCGGAAGTCGGCAATGACTTTCTTGATGCCGGCCGCGTCGAGGGCCACCGGCCGCGGGTAGTTGTCGGCGAAAGCCACGGCGCTGGGCGCCACGGTTTCCCAGCCGCCCTCGGCTAGTGCGCCGTGGCCTTTCCAGGGGGCGTAGGTGCTGGCTTTGCGGCCGGCGTGGGCCAGCTGCACGCCCGGCGCGCAGCCCTGGCCTTCAATAAATTGGTTGATGCGGCGCAGGAAATCTACGTGCTCGTCCTGCCAGATACCCAGGTCGTCGGGCGTGATGCGGCCCTCGGGCGACACGGCCGTGGCCTCCAGGATGAGTAGGCCCGCGCCGCCCACAGCGCGGCTGCCCAGGTGCACCAGGTGCCAGTCGTTGGCAAAGCCCTCGATGGCGCTGTACTGGCACATGGGCGACACGACGAGGCGGTTTTTGAGGGTGAGACCGCGCAGGGCAAAGGGCTCAAATAAAGCAGACATAAAACTGAAAATTAGCAGAAGAGAAAACGGAGTAACTACCTATAAATAGCAGGGTAAGCTACGCGAGCTAGTGCCGGCAAAGCCTCGGCAACGGACCACTAACCGCTAACCGCGCCCTGGGTTTGCCACGGCCGGGCTTGGCGCGGCGCGGGCAACGCGGCCCGGCCGCTAGCACGTACAGTAGGGTATCACACTTTTTCTCCTGTTTTAACTGGTTATGTTTCAAGAAAACCACGCGGCCACTCTCGACCAGGCCGCCCAGCACTTCGCCGAGCCCGCCGCTGCCTGCGACACCTCGCGCCGCCACTTTATCAACCACGCCGGACGCGGCCTGCTGGCAGCCGGCATCGCCACCGCCCTGCCGCTGGCCGCCGCCGAGGCGGCCGACCTCGACGGCTTCGGCACGCCCGCGCCGCCCACCGGCCCGCTCGACATCAAGCTGCCGCCCCTCGAAGCGCCCACCGACCCCAAGGGCGGCGCGTTTCTCAACCCCGACGCGCCCGACCAGCGCGTAGGCTTCGCCATCGTGGGCCTGGGCCACCTCACGCTCGAAGAAATTTTGCCCGCCTTCGGCCAGGCCAAACACTGCAAGCCCGTGGCCCTGGTGAGCGGCGACGCCGATAAAATGAGCAAAGTGGCTAAGCAATATGGTATTAAACCCAGTAGCTGCTACTCGTACCAGACCTACGACAAGCTCAAGGATAACCCCGAGGTGCAGGTCATTTACATCGTGCTGCCCAACTCACAGCACCACGAGTTCACCATCCGGGGCGCGAAAGCGGGCAAGCACATTCTCTGCGAAAAGCCGATGGCCAACTCGGTGAAGGAGTGCGAGGAGATGATTGCGGCCTGCGAAAAAGCTGGCAAAAAACTCATGATTGCCTACCGCATTCAGTATGAGCCCCTCAACCGCGCTGCCCAGAAGCTGGTGCGCGACAAAACCTACGGCCGCACCAAGCTCATCCAGATGATGAACTGCCAAAACCAGGCCCACGACCAGCAGTGGCGCCACAAGAAAGCCCTGGCCGGCGGCGGCTCGCTGCCCGACGTGGGCCTCTACTGCCTCAATACTACCCGCTTCCTGCTGGGCGAAGAACCCACCGAAGTGAGCGCCCAAATCTACAGCACGCCCGGCGACGACCGTTTCCGGGAAATTGAAGAGAACGTGAGCTTTACGCTGCGGTTCCCGAGCGGCGTCATCGCGCAGTGCATGACGGGCTACGGCTCGTTCAACAACAAAAGCTACGCCGTGCACGGCGAAACGGGCACCATCAAAATGGACCCCGCCTTCCCCTACAAAGGCCTCAAGCAGGAACTGGTGCACGCCCCCAATGGCAAGCAAGTAATCGAGCAGCCCAGCAACCCAGGCAAGCAGCAATTTGCCCTCGAAATGGACCACATGGCCGAGTGCGTGCGCCAGAACAAAACGCCCTACACGCCCGGCGAGGAAGGCCTGCAAGACCAGCGCATTATGGAAGCCATCTATCAGTCGGCCAAGGAGAACAAGCCCATCAAGCTCACCGCCGGCGTGGGTAAAATGGACGCCTTCCGGGGCACGCCGCCCACCGACGAAGACGCGAGCTAAAAAGTCGCCTGTCCTTGCGAGCGCAGCGAAGCAATCGCACCCGAACGACGCGGCTGAATGGTATAGCTGAACAGGTGCGATTGCTTCGCTGCGCTCGCAAGGACAACCATTTTTTAGTTGGAGAACAAAAAATCCTTCCTACCTTGCCGCCGCAAACAGCACCACCCATGTTCACTGCCCGCTACTTTTTTGGTTACTTCTATTTTACGCCGCCCGCGTAGAACGAGTCGCCATGTAGCTATCACTCAGAGATTTTAGCAGCGCCACTCGTTCCGACGAGTGGCGCTTTTTTTATGTTTTCCGGCTCGAAAAACCGGCTAGAAGCCACCGCCGCTATTTCAGCCGCAACTCTTAACTCATCACTCTTAACTCTTAACTCAACATGGTCGCCATTCAAGGTTTTCGCGGAAGTTTTCACGAAGTAGCCGCCCGCCAGTATTTTGGCCTGAATGCCGCGTTGAGCTTGTGCGCCACGTTTGGCGAGGTAGTGGCCCAGGTGGCCGACGGCCGCGCCGAGGCCGCGCTCATGGCGATGGAAAACTCGTTGGCCGGCAGCATTCTGCCCAATTATTTACTTCTGGAGCGATACCCGCTCACCATCACCGGCGAGGTGTACCTGCCTATCCATCAGCACCTGCTGGTGCTGCCCGGCACCACGCTGGCCGACGTGCGGGCCGTGCATTCGCACCCGATGGCCCTGCGCCAGTGCGGCGATTTCCTGAGCCAATACCCCGCCTGGCAACTGGTCGAAACCGAGGACACCGGCCTCAGTGCCCAGCACCTGGCCGAGCGCCGCACGCCCGGCGTAGCCGTGATAGCCGGCGCGCAGGCGGCCGAGGCCTTCGACCTCGAAATTCTGGCCCCGGCCATCAACGACGACCCCAACAACTACACCCGCTTCCTGGTGCTGGAGCGCGCCGCCGAGGCCACACCCGTGGCGCAGCCCGACAAGGCTTCGCTGTATTTCTACACCACGCACGCGCCCGGCCAGCTGGCGCAGGCGCTCACGCTCATTGCCAGCCACGGGCTGAATTTGAGTAAGTTGCAATCGTGCCCGCGCCCCAGCCAGCCCTGGCACTACGGCTTCCACGCCGATGTCGAGTTTGCCGCCCCGGCGCAATTGGAAGCCCTGCTGGCCGAGCTGCCCGCCGTGACGGAGGAGCTACGCGTGCTCGGCGCGTATGCGCGGGGTAGTATGGATTTCGGGCAGGAGATGAATGCAGTACCAGAACACGGCCGTCATGCTGAACGCAGTGAAGCATCTCTACCGCTTCATCCAACGGTGCGGTAGAGATGCTTCGACTCCGCTACGTCTCTGCTTAATGCGCAGAATGCTCAGCATGACAGCCTATTAATTGTTAAATGATACTTGTTAAATGATACTTGTTAAATGATACTTGTTAAATGATTATTTCCCCCGCTAGCCGCCTGGCTAATACTGGCGAATACTACTTCTCGCGCAAGCTGCGCGAGCTGGCTGCCCTCAACGCGGCCGGGGCCAATATCATCAGCCTAGGTATCGGCAGCCCCGATTTGCCGCCGCACCCGAGCGTGGTGGCGGCCCTGGCGGCCACCGCCGCCCAGCCCGGCGCGCACGGCTACCAGAGCTACCAGGGCACCCCCGCTTTGCGCCAGGCGATGGCGGCTTTCTACCAAAAAAGCTACGGCGTAAGCCTCGACCTCGCCACCGAAGTGCTGCCGCTGGCCGGCTCTAAAGAAGGATTAATGCACATTGGCATGGCCTTTTTGGAAGCCGGCGACGCGGTGCTCATCCCTAATCCCGGCTACCCGACATACCGCGCCGTGGCCGAAATCTGCGGGGCCGAGGTGCGCGAGTACGACCTCACGGCCGAAACCGGCTGGCTGCCCGACCTCGCCGCCCTGGCCCGCACTGACTTGAGCCGGGTGAAGATGATGCTGGTCAACTACCCGCACATGCCCACCGGCACGCCGGCCAGCCCCGCGTTTCTGGCCGAGCTAGTGGCGTTTGCCAAAGCGCACAGCATCTTGTTGGTGCACGACAACCCGTATGGCTTCGTGCTGAACGAAGCGCCGCCCACCAGCCTGCTCAGCGTGCCGGGCGCTAAGGACGTAGCGCTGGAACTCAACTCGCTCAGCAAAAGCCATAACTTGGCCGGCTGGCGCGTGGGTATGCTGGTGGGCCGCGCCGACTGGCTCACCGAGGTGCTGCGCTTCAAGAGCAACATGGACTCGGGCATGTTCCTGGGCATTCAGCAGGCTGCCGTGGCAGCACTGGCGCTGGGCGAGGGCTGGTTTGCGGAGCTAAACGCCACCTACCGCGCCCGCCGCGAGGTAGTGCGCGAGCTGCTGGCGACGCTGGATTGCGAGGCCGCGCCCGGCCAAACGGGCCTCTTCCTCTGGGCCAAAGTGCCGCCCGCCTACGCCGACGGCTACGCCCTCAGCGACGCCGTGCTGGCCGGCGCGCGCGTGTTTCTGACGCCGGGTGGCATCTTCGGCAGCAACGGCAACGGCTACATCCGGGCTAGTTTGTGCCAGCCGGAAAGTGGGCTGCGCGAGGCGCTGGCGCGGGTTGAAATCTGGAAAACTAACTGTCATGCTTCGCTGCGCTCTGCATGACAAACGTCCTTCCTACTAAAAAGAACCATGACTATCACTATCATCGGCCTCGGCCTCATCGGCGGCTCGCTGGCGCTCAGCTTGCGGCAGCATGGGCTGGCCGGCCGGCTCATCGGCGTCGAGAGCAACCCGGCCTACGCCCGCCGCGCGCTAGAGCTGGGTTTGGTCGATGACATCGCGCCCGACCTGGCGGCGGCCGTGGCCCCGGCCGGCCTCGTGGTAGTGGCCGTGCCAATGGATGCCATGCTGGCGGTGCTGCCGCAGGTGCTCGACCTCATTACCGACCAGCAAATCGTTATCGACGTGGGCTCGACCAAGTGCAACCTGCTGGCGGCCGTAGCCGACCACCCGCGCCGCCGCCGCTTCGTGGCGGTGCACCCGATGGCCGGCACCGAATACTCGGGGCCTGATGCGGCTGTGCGCGGCTTGTTCGAGGGCAAAACGCTGGTAGTGTGCGATGCCGAGGCAAGCGACCCGGCGGCCGTGGCGGCGGTAGAGGCACTATTTCGGGCGCTGCCCATGCGGGTGCTGCACCTCGGCGCGGCCGACCACGACCTGCACACGGCCTACGTGTCGCACATCTCGCACCTCACCTCGTTTGCGCTGGCGCTCACAGTGCTGGAGAAGGAGCGGCGTGGCGAGCAGCGCATTTTTGACCTGGCGGGCGGCGGCTTCGCCTCCACCGTGCGGCTGGCCAAGAGCGCGCCGGCCACCTGGGTGCCCATTTTCCGCCAAAACCGCGAGAACGTGCTCGACGTGCTCGACGAGCATTTGCACCAGCTGCAAGCGCTGCGCGCGCTGCTGGCCGGCGAGGACTACGCCGGGCTGAGCGCCGCGCTGGCGCACGCTAATGAAATACGCAAGATTATTCCGTGAACTGTAAAACGGAGTGGTACTCCGTTTCTCGCTCGGCGGGCTTTGCTCGGCCGTCCCCTTACGCTAAACGGAGTGCCACTCCGTTTTACATTACCTCAACAATTCATTCCCATGTTCGACCGTCTTTTCAACCGCCAACCCAACGACAAACCCTTCCTCATCGCCGGCCCCTGCTCGGCCGAAACTGAGGCGCAAGTGATTGAAACCAGCCAGCGGCTGGCCGCCACCGGCAAGGTGCAGGCCCTGCGCGCCGGCATCTGGAAGCCCCGTACCAAGCCCGGCGGCTTCGAGGGGGTAGGGGCCAAAGGCTTGCCTTGGCTCAAGAAAGCCAGCGAGCTCACGGGCCTGCCCGTGGCCGTGGAAGTAGCCACCGCCAAGCACGTTGAGGATTGCCTGGCCTTCGGCGTAGACCTGGTGTGGGTGGGCGCGCGCACCACCGGCAACCCGTTTTCGGTGCAGGAAATCGCCAACGCGCTGCGCGGCGTCGATATTCCGGTGCTGGTCAAAAACCCCATTCACCCCGAGCTGGAGCTGTGGGTAGGCGCGCTGGAGCGCCTGCAAAAGGCCGGCCTCAAGCAGGTGGGCATGATACACCGGGGCTTTTCGAGCTACGGCAACACCGATTTCCGCAACGCGCCGATGTGGCACCTGCCCATCGAAATGAAGCGCCGCCTACCCGAGCTGCCCATCCTCAACGACCCGAGCCACATCTGCGGGCGGCGCGATACGCTGTTTGGCGTGGCCCAGCAGGCGCTGGATTTGGACTTCGATGGCACGATGATAGAAAGCCACATCGACCCCGATAATGCCTGGAGCGATGCCAAGCAGCAAATCACGCCCGAGGTGCTGGGCCAGCTCATCACCGACCTGGTGTGGCGCCACGAAACCACCGACAAGGAAGAGTACCTGAACGCGCTGGCCGGCCTGCGCCAGCAAATCAACAACCTCGACGCGGAGGTGATTCAGTTGCTGGGCCGCCGCATGGCGGTGGCCGAAAAAATCGGCCAGTACAAGAAGGACAACGACATCACCATCCTGCAAACCGCTCGCCTCAACGAGATACTCGACCGCAGCAAGCGCCAGGGCGCGCAGGTGGGCCTCACGCCCGACTTCATCGAGCGCTACCTGGAGGCCGTGCACCTGGAGTCGGTATTGCGCCAAGAGAAGGTGATGAAGGGCGAGTAGCGTGCGATGGCCCGCAAACGCAGCTTGCTCTCCCGCAAATCCTACTTTGTCCGGCACAAATGCTACTTGGGTCAGTGTAAATCCTACTTCGTCCGGTGCAAATCCTACTTTTGCCTTTGCAAATGGTAGTTGACCTCTTGCAAATCCTACTTTGTCCGGTGTAAATCCTGCTCGTGGTGGTACAAGGCGAGCTCGCAGTCAATAAGTAGCAGTAAAAAGCCCCCTGGCGGATGCGCTAGGGGGCTTTTTGCGGATACCAGCAGCAGTGAGCCAGCGTCAGGCGCGCTTTATGCCATAACAAGCATATTTCCCTGACGCGGGCGCCTCACCCCCCGGCCCCCTCTCCGAAAAGGAGAGGGGGAGCTTGGCGTAAGAATTAAAAATTATAAATGAAAAATTGCAGCGAGGCTAATAGGGTCATTTTTAATTTATAATTCTTAATTTTTAATTGGTTAGCGGTCGGCTCCCCCTCTCCTTTTCGGAGAGGGGGCCGGGGGGTGAGGCGCCCATGCTTGGGTAGTACCCCACGCCAGCGTTGCTACTCCACAGTCAGGCGCTTGCTGATGGTGCCGGCGCTGGTTTGCAGGCGCACGGTGTACACGCCTTGGGCGAGGGTCGGCAGCGTCAGCGGCCGGGCGGCCGTGGCGCTGGCGGCCAGGCTTTGGCGCGCTACGGTTTGGCCCAGCGTATTCAGGATTTGTACCTCAATAGCCTGCTGGCTGAGGGTGGCCGGCAGACCTAGCGTGAGGCTGCCGCCGTGCGTGGGGTTGGGGTACAGCACTACCTGCTCGCTCAGCGCGGCTGGGGCGGTGGCCAGCGTGCTGCTAGGGCGCAGCAGCAGCGTGAAGCGGCCGGTGGCCGGGCCCGCGCCCAGGCTCACCACGTAGCCGGTGGGTTGGCTGAGGTCGAAGAGCGTGCCGGTCTGGTTGTCGCGCAGCGCGGCCTGGGTGCCGGCGGGTAGGTTCAGCAGTTCGGTGGCGCGCAGGGTGTAGGTGCCGGCCTGCGGGGCCAGCACGCGCAGCGGCACGGCCACGGTGGCGGTGCCCAGCGCGGGCAGGGCATTGATGGACAGCAGGTCGGTAGCGCCTACCTCGCTGGCTAGCACGGGCGCACCGCCGGCCACGATTTTGTAGGCATCGGCTGCGGCGTCGAAGCCGGTAGTGGCGCTGGCGCTGAAATACACCACGGCCTCATCGGCCGGGCCGGTGGCGGCGCTGAGCGTCAGGCGCACCAGCGGCTCGGCGCTGGCCGTGCGCTGGAAGGTGGGGTTGGCGTAAGTGGTGAGGCGGGCGGCGTTGGTGAAATTGACCGCGCCCGGCGCGCCAGTAGCGCTGGTCCGCACGAAGAAGCCCTGCATGGCGGCCAGCTGGTTGGTGCCGCCGTTGATGCCCACGCCGTTGCGCACGTAGGTGGCGTAGGTGCCCGCGTAGGGGCCGGTCGAGCGGTACACGTACACCGCCGCGTCGAGGCCGCTGGTGCTGGTGGCGTTCCAGTCGAGGGGCGCGGGGTAGGGGTTACCCAGCAGCTGCCAGCCGGCATCGGCCAGCGGGCCGCGCCCGAGGTTGCTCAGGCTAACGGGACCGTTATTCAAGGTGCCTACGAAGTCCACCGTCTGCGTGCCGGGGATGTTCACCGAGTAGCCGCGGCCGGGCGTGAGCACGTCGCTCAGCGCCGAAGGCGATTCCCAGCCAAAATCAAAAGTGCTGTTCAGCGCCGAGCCCGAAGCCAAACGCGCGCTGTTGTAGCCAAATACCGTGGGGAACGGCGTTACGAGCGACGGGTCGGCCGCCGAGTTGTAAGCCGGGTTTACTACCGGCGTGAAGCTGCTCGTGGTGAGGTCGGCCACCGTAGTAGCGGCCACCGGCGAGGCGTAGTGGCGGTAGCCGTTGCCGGCGTTGGTAGTCGGGTCGATGTAGCGCTGCACGGTGGCCGTGCCCACTACCGCGCCGCTCGTGTTCACGACCATCGCGGTGCCCGTGGCATCCGAAAACAGCGTGAACGGCTGGCTACCGGTGGTGAGGTTGCCGCCGAGCGTCAGCATGCGGCGCACGCCGGCCGGGGCGGCCAGGGTGGCGGTGGCGCTGCCTACGGTCAGGTTTTGGAAATTGGAGGCGCTGGTACCGCCGATGGTTTGGGCGGCGGTGCCGGCCAGCACCACGGTGCCGTCGCCGCTGCCGGCCAGCGCGCCGCCGTTGTTGGTGAGGTTGCCGGTCATGGTGAGTACGCCGCCGGGGGCGGTGGTCAGCCGGGCCGCGCTGCCCGAGAGCGTTACGTTGCGGATGCTTTGGGCGGCGCTCACCACGGGCTGGTTGGTGGCGTAGCCGGGGAAGAAGGCATCGTCGGTGGCCGTGGGCAGGGTATAGGTGCTGGCCGCCGATACGATGGCGTTGGCCGGCGCGCCGTTGTTGGTAATCCAGTTGCTGGCCGTGCTCCAGGCGGTGCTGGTGTTGCCGGTCCACATGGGGCCGGTGTAGGTGCTGGCCACGTAGCTGCGCAGCCAGGTCAGGGCCGGGCGCTCGCTGTTGTCGGCATTGGCAATGTAGGCGCCCTGGTTGGTGCGCCAATGGCCGGGGCGGTAGCCCCACAGCGTGATGCCGCGCACGGCCGGATTTTCCCAGAACAGCGGGAAAATACGCTGGTAGTCGGCCAGCTGCTGCGCGTCGGTTGGGCCATCGAGGTCAAACTCCGTGATGTAGAGCGGCAAATTGGCCGAAGCCAGCGTAGCCATATTAGCCTGAATGGAAGCCGACGAAGTCGAAGCCAGCGAAAACGCGTGGCCCTGAATACCAATGGCATCGATGAGGCCGCGCGCCTTCAGCAGGTTGGCGATGCCCACGTAGGTAGCGGCCCGGTTGGGCTCATTCTCCACGCTATACTCGTTCAGCATCAGCTTGGAATTGGGGAAGTACTGGCGCGCCAGCTGGAAGGCCGTGATAATCCAGTCCCAGCCCGTGGCGCCGCTGCCGCCCAGCGCGTTGAGGTAGGCGCCGCCATCGGCCCCGGCGGCCCCGGTGGGCGGCTGGTGCGTAGGCTCGTTCACTACGTCGATAAAATCAATGCGCTTGCCCTGGAAGTGGGTCGCCACCGCCTGGTACCAGTCCTTGATAGCGGCCAGCTTGTCGGCGTCGCTCAGGTTGCTGGTGGTGAGCCAGGTCGGCTGCTGCGCGCCCCAGATGAGCGTGTGAAAGCGGAACGGCCCGCCCGTGGCCACGGCCTGGGCGTAGGCCGCGTCGGCCTCGGCCCAGTTGTAGGTGCCGCGGGTGCCTTCGGCCACGCCCCACTTGCCGCCGTTTTCGGGCGTGGTGCCATCCCAGTACACTCCAAAGTAGGGCGACTGCGCCGTGCTGTACGCCGAGCTCAAATACTTCGGCTTGCCGGTGGCGATGGGCAGGCCCGTGGGGGCCGGGCCGGGCACTACCACCACGGTCGAGCCCTGCGTGCCCGCGTCGAGGTTGGCCACCGTGAAGCTGAGGCCCGTTTGCCCAAACACGAACTTATCGAAATACAAGCCATCCTCCCGCGCCCCGATTTGCAGGGTTTGCGTGAGGTTGCCGGCCGGCACCGTAAACGAGGCCCCGCTGCCAAACTTCGACAAGTTCACCCATTTCCAGAGCGGCGTGGTGGCGTTGGCGCTGAAGCCAGCGGTGCCCAGGCCATCCACGGTCTGGGTCGAGCCCGCCACGTAGCCCGCCGAAGCCAGGCCATTTTGCAGCCGCCAGTCGCCGGCCACGGTGGGGTTTTTGGTGCCGAAGCTCGTCGCGTTGTAGTAGCTGTCGTCGTTGAAACCGCCCGGCCCCACCCAGATGCGGGCGTACAAGTCGTAGCTGCCAGCCCCCGGAAACGTGACGGTGTACGTGAGCACGCGGGCTGCCGTGGTGGGGGCCGAGTTGCCGCCTACGTAGGCCGTCTGGTCGGTTTTGGTGGTGATGTAAGTGGCGGCTGGCACCGTGCCGCTGGCCGGGGTAGTGCCGATAAGCCAGTCGCCGATGGTGGCTCCGGTCACGGGCGGTAGGGTCGAGGTGCCCGATTCGGCCTCGAAGGACACGGGCGCATTCTGGGCCAGCAAAGCCAGGGGGCTGCCAAGCGCAGCCACCAGCGCCAGCACTAGGCGTTGAGGTTTCTTCATAGAGAAGAGAGGTTGGGTGGGGAAAAGAAAAAGCCAGGCGATTCGCGGAATAATCCTGCGCCTGCTGTGCTAAAGTAGAATGCGTTCGCGTTAAGTAGGTGCTTGTAAATAAGGGATATGATAAGTATTTTCTTAGCAATCGATTGTGATACTTACGGCAATCGATTGCGATAGCCGTAGCAGTTGAAATACTGTTGGATAGGTAAGCTGAACGCTATCTGTGAGAGCACAAAAAGGGAGGCATCAGCGGCCGCTGATGCCTCCCTTTTGTATCCGTTAGTTGTTAGTCTGGGCAAGCGTAGAGACGCAATATTTTGCGTCTTGCGTCAGGATACAATGCTTAGCAACGCAAGACGCAAAATATTGCGTCTCTACGCTTGCCTAGCTCAACCAAAATGACGCACGCGGACTACAAAGTCCGCGCCGTGTGCCTACCAGATAACCGCCCGGTCGGTGGCCGAGCGCACCATCTTGCTACCCTCGGGGCAGCCGAAGGCCTGCTGAAACTGCGGCATGTTCATCAGCGGGCCGATGGTGCGGTACTGGCCCGGCGAGTGCGGGTCGGTGAGAATCTGCTGGCGCAGGGCCTCGGGGCGGATGTTCTGGCGGCGCAGCTGCGCCCAGCTCAGAAAAAAGCGCTGCTCGGGCGTGAAGCCATCGAACCGGGGGCGCGGGCTGTTGCCGTAGCGCTGCTGAAGCTGCTTTTGCAATGCGCCGTACACGATGGTGAGGCCGGCGAAGTCGGCCAGGTTTTCGCCCATCGTCAGCTTGCCGTTTACATGCACCGAGTCGAGGGGCGAAAAGGCGTCGTACTGCCGGCCCACCACGTTGGCGCGCTTCGTAAACTCGGCCGCGTCGGCGGGCGTCCACCAGTCGCGCAGGTTGCCCTGGCTGTCGTACTGCCGGCCCTGGTCGTCGAAGCCGTGGGTCATCTCGTGGCCCATCACCCCGCCGATGGCCCCGTAGTTCACCGCGTCATCGGCGTTAGGGTCAAAGAACGGCGGCTGCAAGTAGCCGGCCGGGAATACAATCTCGTTCAGCGGCGGGTTGTAGTAGGCGTTGATGGTGGGCGGCGTCATGCCCCACTCCGTGAGGTCGACCGGCCCGCCGAATTGCGCCGCCTCGCGGCGGCTTTCGAAGAGGCGGGCCGCCAACACGTTTTTCAGGTACGACTCGCGGCTGATGTTTAGCGCCGAGTACTCCTTCCACTTGTCGGGGTAGCCGATTTTCACGCGTAGCGCATTTAGTTTTTTCAGCGCCTCGGCCTTGGTGGGCGCGCTCATCCAGGTGTTAGTTTGGATGTGCTCGGCCATGCTGGCCTTGATGTTGGCGAGCATTTCCAGCGCCTTTTTCTTAGCGGCGGGCGGGAAGGCTTTGTCCACGTACAATTGCCCGAAGGCCTCGCCCAGCGTGCCATCGGTGGCGGCCTGCACGCGCTTCCAGCGCGCGGCCTGCTGCTTGGTGCCGCTTACTACCTGGTTGTAGCGGAAGGTGGCATCGACATAGGCCGCCGGCAGCGCGCTGGCTACCGAGCGCACCAAGTGCCAGCGCATATAGGTCTGCAAATCAATTAGCGGCTCATTTCTGAGCAGCGCGTTTACCTCGTCAAAAAACGCCGGCTGGCCCACGATGAGCTCCTGCGCTTTGCCCAGCTGCATGTCGGCCAGCAGCTTGGGCAGCTGCATGGCGGGGTAGCGCCTGGCCGCCGTGGGCAGGGGCATTTGGTTGTAGTTGGCCTGCGGGTCGCGCAGCTCCACGCGGGTGCGTGAGGCTTGGGCCAACCGCTTTTCGAGGCGCTCAACGGTAGCGGCGTTTTTGGTGGCTGCGGCGGTATTATCGCCCAGCAGGCCAAATATTTCGCGCAGGTACTGCTGGTAGGCGGCGCGCACCTTCTGGGTGCGGGCGTCGTCCTTGAGATAATAGTCGCGGTCGCCCATCGTGAGGCCGCCTTGGTGCAAGCCCACCACGTAGCGCGTGCTTTGCTTTTCATCGACCTCCACGCCGCCCCGGAAAAACGCGCCCGTGCCCAAGGCCTGCTCGTGGGCAACGAGCGCGGGCAGCTCAGCGCGGCTTTTCAGCGCCGCGATGCGGGCCAGCTCAGGCTTTAAAGGCGAAATACCGGCCTGCTCAATAGCCACGGTGTCCATCGCGGCGGCGTAGAAGTCGCCGACCTTCTGCGCATTAGAGCCGGGCGCGGCGCTGCGGTTGGCCGCCGCGTCTTCGAGTATCTGCTTCAGCGTGGCCTGGGTGCGCAGCCCCAGCAGGTTGCGTGGCCCCCAGCTGGTAGCGTAGCTCGGAACAGGGTTAGCCTTGAGCCAGTTGCCGCCCGAAAATTGGTAAAAGTCGTCGCAAGGCGACGCCGTGCGGTCGATGTCGGCCACGTCGAGGCCCACGCCTTTGGGGTCGGGGGTAGCCGGGGCGGCGGGCGCGGTGGCGGTAGTGGCTACCGGGGCAGCGGGGCCGCTGCCGGCGCAGCCGGCCAGCGCCAGCAGGGTAGCGCCGAGCAGAGGTGAAAACTTGGGCATAGTAGGGAAGGAGAATGGAAAAAGAGTGTAGCCAAAAGTACGCAAAAGCCAAAAAAGGCCCGTAGCACACGCCACGAGCCTTTTCTACTGTAAGGATTATACCCTTAAAACGGATACCCAATCGCCAGATTCAAGCGCCCGCTCTTGTCGTCGGGCGTGCCGTAGTTGGCGCGCAGCGGGATGGCGTAGTCGAAGCGGATGACGAAGAACTGCACGTCGATGCGCAAACCCAGGCCGGTGCCCACGGCCAGCTGGTTGAGGAAAGTGCTGGCCTGAAACTGCCCGCCCGGCCGCTGCGGGTCGTTGTTGACGAGCCAGATGTTGCCAGCGTCAACGAACACGGCCCCCTTCACGTAGGGAAACAAGTCCTGGCGGTACTCCAGGTTGCCTTCCAGGCGCAGGTCGCCCACTTGGTCGTAGTAGTTGTTGATGATGTCGCCGGTGGCGGGCTTGTAGGTGCCCGGTCCAATCTGGCGGGCCGCGTAGGCCCGGATAGAGTTGGGGCCACCGATGCCATACTGGCGCAGGTAGGGCAGGGTACCGCCCGCCGAGTTGCCGTAGGGCAGGCCCACCCCAATCTGGAGGCGGCCTACGATGCGGTTGCCCGAGGCCGGGTTGGCGCTGAGGCGGTAGTACTCGCGCAGCTCCAGGTCAAACTTGGCGTATTGCGCAAAGCGCTGGCCTAGGATGGTATAGCTCTGATTGGCGGTTTTCTCGCCCACCGTCAGGCCGCTGAGCGCGTTGGCCACGTTGCCGCTCACCTCGGCCTGACCTTGGAAGAAAATCTGCTGGCGGCGTTTTTCCAGCACCTGCTGGTTGTATGTGTAGCGGTACGAGCTGGCTAGGATAAACTGCGAGGTATACGCCTGCCGCAAAAACGGCCGCGCATCCAGCACCGCCTGGAAGTCGGGCTGAATGCTGACGGCGTTGTAGGAGGCATCAATAAGCTTGATTTCCTGCTCGTTGGTGAGCTTGGTTTTCCAACTGTAGCCGTAGCTGGCGTTGTAGCTGGTAGTGCTGAAGTAGCCCGTGCGCGTGACATAGCGCAAGCCCAGCCCGAACGTGGTGCGCGGCTGAAAATTAGAATTGACCAGGCGCGGGTTCAGAAACGGCAATTGCGGCGCGATGAGGCGCGGCACTATCAGCTGGCCATTCAGCCCGAACTCGGTCGAAATCAGGCCCGTCGTGCCGCGCGTCGATTCCACGTTGGTGGGGGCCTTGGTCTGCGTTTCGTAGGAGGCTACGGCATTCACCAGCAGCTGCTCGGCCCCGCGAAAGGCCGAGCGGTTGCGAAACTGCCCGGTGAGGCCCGGCCCGATGAAGCCGTTGCTTTTGCTGACCAGCTGCAACTCGGCGCGCAGGCTTTTCTTCTTAAGCTGCGTCATCAGCACGTCGGCATCGAGGCGGGCGCGGCCCGCCGAGTCGCCTGCCGCCGAGGGATTAAACTTGATTTCGACGTAGCGGAACGTGTTCAAACTCATCAGGCGCGAAATCGTCTGGTCGCGCCGAAACTGCCGGTACAGGCTATCCGGGTACAGAAAAACGGCCCGCGTGATGGCACGCGCCTTAAACACCTCCTCATCGGGGTAGTAGAGGTACTTGCGAAAGCGAATGGGCTCGCGGCGGGTCGTGTCCGTTAGCACGTAGTTGGTATTCAGGCTGATGGTTTTCAGCCAGTAAGGCCGCAGGGCCTTGCGCGGAGCCTCGGCCTTCACTTTATAGTACACGTTCACCTTGCCCTTGAGCGTGCTATCGACCTGAAACAGGATGTACGTGGGGTTGAAGTAATAGTAGCCCCTATTCTTGAGCGCCTGGTCTACCCGCGTGCGCTCGTTGGTGAGCACGTCGAGGTCGTAGGGGTCGCCTACTTTCAGTAGGGTGTTGGGCTGCGTACTGCGAATGGCGGCGTCGATGAGCGTATCGCGCTCGGGGAAGTGAATTTCCTGAATCGTGTACTGCTGGCCGGGGCGCACGGTGTAGTTAATCATCGCCGTGTTGTCTTTCGTAACGACCTCGCTCGATGCCGCGCCGTGGAAGTAGCCCCGGTTTTGCAAGCGGTTTACCATCAGGCTCTGCGTGTTGGTGGGGTTGGCCTGGGTGAGTAGCACCGGCGGCTCGCCCAGCTTATCGGCCAGAAAGTGCTTGAAACCCTTTTCTTTACCCACGCCCAAATGCCAGAAATACAGCTTGGGCCGCATCCCCAGAATCGAGGAATTGGGCTGCGGCCGGATGAGGTCGGTGAGCTCGGTTTGCAGGGCCGACTGGTTGCGCAGCTTCTCGGGCGCTTCTATCTTCACCGTGCTGCCCGTGTACAGCTTCTGGCCTTCGGGAATGTACTTGAGCCCCGAGCACGAGGCCAAAAACAGCAAGCTCAGCAAGGCCGCCGGGCGGCCCGCCGTGATGATGGGTAGGAGATAAGCGGACAGGTTTTTCTTCATACGATACTCTTTTCGCAGGGCAAGGGCGGGGCGTTTCCCGGTTCGGAAACGGTAGTATTTAAGTGTCATGCTGAGCGGAGCGCAGCGGAGTCGAAGCATCTCTCTAGCAGAGTAACTTCCCGCGTTAGCAACGAAGCGGTAGAGATGCTTCGGCTTCGCTCAGCATGACAGACGTCTAATTTCAAAAGCAACGCCCGCCCTACTGGCTGGTAGCGGGCCGGCGCGTGGTATCGCGGCGGAAGCTTTGGGCGCTCGTGGTCACGGCGGCGGCCGAGTCGGCGAGCTGCTGGTTGCGGCGCTTTTCTTCTTCCTTGTCGCGCTTGTCCTGCTTGCGGGCTTCCTTGTTGCGCTGCTTCACTTCGCGGCTCACTTTCTCGAATAAGTCCTTGAAGTTGTTGTAGTCGCGCTGGAACACCAGTGCCGCGCCCGTCCGCACGATGTTGCCATCGATGTCCTCGTAGGCATTCTGGCGGAAGGCGCGCAGGCGCAGGCGGCCATCGGCCAGCAGCGTGTATTCGAGGCTCACGTCGCCGGCCAGGTTGCTGGCCGAGTTCTGGCCGGCCACCGCGCTGCTGTTGGTGCCGGCCAGGGCCACGTCGGCGCCCACTCGCACCGTCAGACGCTCGTTGAAGAGCTGGCGGCGCACGGCCACGTTGAGGTCGGTGCGCGAGCCATTGGCCCCGGTGCTGTAGTCGGCCTGGTTGGTCACGCCCAGGTCGAGGCCCAGGCCCGAGAGGTACTTGCCGGTCAGGTTCTGAAGCTGGTCGGTGAGCACCTGGCTTACCGAGCCGCGTAGCTGGCTGGCCACGATGCCCTCGCCGGCCGCCGACTGGAAGGGGTTTTGCTGGATAAAGCGGCCCAGCACCAGCAGCGAAAACACCTGCTTGCTCATTTCCGAAGTCTGGCTAGGCTGGCGCAGATTGCCCAGCACGGCGTCGACCTCGCCGCCCACCGCACTATTCAGCGAGGCCGGGGGTAGCGTGATGTCAAACCCAATGGTAGGCTTGCTGAGTTGGTCAGTTACCTTTATCAGCACGTTGAACATAAGCCCGTTGCGCGAGACGCTGTTAGCCGTGGGGTCGTTGGTGCCCTGGGCGGCGAGCAGGTCGGCGGGGGCAGCCTTCACCTTGTACACGGCCGTGATGTTGAGGTCGGCATTGAAGGGGTCGCCGCTCCACGACAGATACGAGCCGTTGGTGATGATGAACTCGCGCGTCACGAGCCCATACAGCGAGAGGCGGTACTTGCCGCGCCGCACGTCGAGGCGACCGTTCAGGGTGATGTTGCCGCTGGGGTCGATGTTGGTGGTGAGCGTGCCGGCCGCCCGCACGCGCAGGTTGTCGCCGCTCACGGGGTCGACTACGAAGGTGAAGGGCGTGTTGTCGTTTATCGTAATCTGGGCCGTAATGTCGTAGTTTATCGAGTTCGCTTGCGCCACCGAGTCGGCCACGGCCAGCTTTTTGGCCAGCATGGGGTTAATCTTCACGCTCTTATCTACAAACTGCACGATGCCCTCGCGGGCCACCACGCTGGGGTCGGCGGCCGGGTTTTCCACGGTCAGGTTCGAGCCCTGCGCCACCGTAGCGCGGGTGTCGATTTTGATGAGCGAGAGCGGCCCGGTCAGGCGCGTATCCGAGTCCACCACCAAGCGGCCGTAGTACAGCGTGTTTTCCTGCGTCCGCTTGCTGCGCACGGCCAGGAATTTATCGGTTTTCACGCGCAAATCGAAGGCGTAGTCGGTATAGGTTTTGGTGAGCAAATACCCATTGGCCACCGCCTTGTTACCCGCCGAATCCTGCACCGTGAAGTTGTTGAACGCGATGCCTTTCTCATCAAATACAATCGGCTGGCTCACCAGTCGGAACGGCGAGCCGAGCTGCGGTACAATAAAGCTGGCATCCGGCGAGGTCGTGAGCTGCCCGCGTACCTCCGGCGCGCTCGTGTTGCCGCGCAGCGTCAGCTGTCCGGCGAGGTAGCC
Organism: uncultured Hymenobacter sp.; assembly: GCA_964277755.1. Lineage (GTDB taxonomy): Bacteria > Bacteroidota > Bacteroidia > Cytophagales > Hymenobacteraceae > Hymenobacter. The sequence continues at coordinate 65,846 of CAXYJY010000051.1, read as the reverse complement.
GGTGCTCTGGCTGAGCTGCCCGGCCGCGAACGGCTCGGCGGTTTTCATGTTCAGGCGGGCTACATCCACCACGAAGTCGAGCGGCGTGTTGCCCACCGTGCGGTAGGCCCCGCGCACGGTTACATCGTTGCCGCCGCCGCCCGTCAGGCGGGCGTTCACGTCGTAGCGGTCGGCCACGGGGTTGCTGGCTTGCAAAGCGAGGTCGCCAATAACGGACTTGCTATACAGCAGGTCCTTGATGGTGAGGTCGGCCGTAAAGGCTTGTTTCTTAGTACCAAGCCCGCGCGCCACGGCCTCGCCATTCAGCAGGCCGCCTACCGTCGAGTCGGCCATGCCGATGGCCTTGCCCACGATGCTGAGGTTGAACTGCTCGAAGCGCACAGCCAGCGGCGAGGTGTTCACGGCCGGGTTCTGGCTCTGCACCACCAGCGCCGACGAGCCGTTGGTAAGGCGCAAATTATTGGCTACCACCGTGCCATCGGGGTTGTAGCGCACGTAGTTGTCCGCGCCCGCCGTCCAGCGGTCGTAGTTGATAATCTGGTCGTCGGCAAAGGCAAACTGGTACGCATCACCCCCGCGCTGCGCCACTACCGACAGCGCGCCGGCCAGCGCCAGCCGCTCCTTGTTGGTCGAGTCGCCCAGGATGGCCACGCGGGTATTGACCTTGTTGTCAGCTACATTGCCCACCAGACTGGGCCGCCGCAGCTGGAAGGTCGTATCCGTGCGCGACTGCTGCGCGGCCCGCGCCAGCCGCAGCGCGTAGTCGAGCTTGCGCGGGTCCGAGTCCACGTTCAGCGTCAGCGAGTCAAGGCGGTAGCCCTGGTAGCGAATCACCGGAATGCTGGTTTTGGCCGTGAGGCGGGCGGCCGCGCGGCTGTAGTCGCCGGCCAGCGTGAAGGGCGACAGCCGCCACAGCCCCGGTACCAGCCGGCGCAGCAGCCGCGTGTTCTTCACGCGCAGTGAGTAGGTAAACTGCTGATTGCCTTCACTATTAGCAAACGGCCGCACGCCCGCCAGCCGGAAGTAGCGGTTGATGTGCCGTTGCAGCTCAGTAGCCAAGTCGCCCAGATGCACGTTGCCATCGAGCTTCACGTTGGCAATATTGGAGTTGAAATCCACCGCCGTGCGAGTGGCCGTCTGCACGATGCGCCCGCTCAGCGAGTCGAGCGCAATCGGCTGGTTGTTATTGACAATGACAATATTATCACCGCTAAACGTGCCGTTGATGGTGTTGGCACTGCTGCCGCGCAGGTTGGCCACCAGGTTGCCCTGCACCCGCAGGTCGCCGCCGGTGTAGAAGCCCAGCTTAGTAAGGTTGGCTCCGCGCAAATTCAGTCGGGTTACCTCATAGGTCGGGTTTTTGGCGTCGCGCAGATTCACCACCGCGTTCAGGTCGAGGTCGAGGTTGGGGTCGCTCTTGCTGCTCGCCGCAATTGTGTATTTGCCCCGGTCGATGTCCACATTCGCCGCCACGCCGCGGTAGGTGTAGCCATTGTAGCGGGCGCTTTGCACGTTGGCCGTTACTTTGCCAATCAGCGTGTTAGGGTCTTGCAGGTTGCCCACCGCATTGATGCGCCCCGACCCCGTGATGGTGCCGATGGTCGGGTCTTTGAGCAGCTTGCCCGCGTCGAAATTCTGCACCGCGAAGGTGCCCACCAGCGGCTGCCGTCCGCCCGCCTGCGCTGCCCCCAGCTTGCCGCTAAAGGCCACGTTGCCGTAAGTCGAGCGCAGCTTGAGGTTGGTGTCAAACGCCAGCGTGGTCGGCCGCCCCCGGAAGGTGCCGCTCAGCGCCAGAGTAGGGGGGATGCTGATGTTATTGGGAATCGTGCCCTTGGGTACCAAGCTCAGCAAGTCGGCCCGCGTCGAGCTAAAGCGCTGCAAGTCAATATCCACGTACAGCCGCCCATCCACGTTGGGCAAGCCCACGATGTGCGCCCGCCGCGCCTGCACCACCGTGTTGCGGAAGCTCACGAAGTCGAAGCCCCGGATGTTGAGGTCGCCGAGCCGCCCGCTCACCAGCCCGCTCAACAAGATGCTTTGGTTGGGGCCGGTAGTGAAGGGCGGCGTGTCGGCCAGGCTCGGCACCAGGTACAGCACGTCGCGGAAGCCCAGGCGCGTGTTGCGTAGGTCGCCGCTGAGGCCTAGGTTTGGCAGGTCGTCGGCGATGCTGGCCAGGCTTTTGTACTTGATGCCCAGGCTGCGCTTGATGCGCGAGTGCGGCGTCACGAGGTCGAGGCTGTCGAGCTGAATTTGCGCCGTGTCGTACACCGCATTGGCCCGCGCCGAGGTTATCGCGAAGCCGCTGTGGTCCTTACCCGCCAGGTTGTCGATTTTCACCGTGGTACGCGCCTCCGTGAAGGTCAAATCCCGCGTGTTCAGCACCAAGTCGGTGAAATGCAAGTGGCTGTAATCCAGCGCTGGGTAGCGGCTTTTTAGCTTGGGGTCGTTGAAGTTGTCGAAGTTCACGGCCACGCCGCTGATGTCCGATTGGCCCAGTGTCACGCGCCAGTTCACGGGGCTGGCGTTGGCCTTGTCGGCCGCCTCGTCCACCTTGCGCACGGCCTCGGCCGGGTTGATAGCGCGCTGCTCTACCGGCACGTTCTTATTCTGCGAATAAGCAAATGCGGTATTCTTAAGCGTCAGCTTGTCGAGGTCGATGCGCTCCTTTACCAGGTCGATATTCTTGGCGGTAACATCGGCCAGCCCCACCTGCGCGTTGATGTACTGCGCCGACGGGTCGTTTTTATACACGAAGCCCACGTCTTCGAGCGTCGCCTTGTTTAGCCCGAAGGTCAGCTTCAGCGGCTCCTCGGGCTTCTTGTCGTCCAGCTCGGGCGCGGTTTTGGTTTGTACCATTTGAATGGCCGCCTTGCGTAGTAAAGCGTTATCCACTTTATACACAGAGTTATCCACATCTACCTCGTCCATGTTCACCAGCAGCTCACCGAGCTTGGCTCGCAGGTCGGAGCCGGCTACCTGGTCGTTTTGGGTGAACAGGATATTGGTCAGCCGCACCCGCCCGATGTCGTATTTCAGACCCGAACTCGTGGTATCGACTGGTGCCGTGGGGTCGCTGAACGCCTTGACAATGAAGTCGTAGTTAGTAACGCTATCGGGCTCGGTGCGCGTCAGGCGCACGCGGCCGTCGTTCAACTCCACGTCTTTTACGTTGACTTGCTTGTGGAGCAGGGCAAAAATATCGATGCTCACGCCCAGGTGGCCCACGCTCAGCAGCGTGTCGCGCTGCTGGTCGGCCAGGTACACATCGTCGAAGTTAATGGCGTGCCGGAAGTCGGTTCGAAACTTGCCCAGCCGCACTTCAGTCTTCAATTTGTCGCGCAGGTAGCCTTCGGCGCGGCGGGCCACAAAGTATTGCCCGCTAGGGAATTGCAGAAACACGATTACGCCCACTACCAGCAGTAGCACCAGGGCAATCAACCCAAATACAACGTATAAAAAGCGGCGTAGGTAGATGGACACAGGCAGAAAAAAGGCTGGGCGCGGCTGGGGCCAGCGCTGGTTTGAACAGAATTATGGTTTTCCCAAACGGATTATTCAGCGTTGGGGTTGGAATATTCCAGATAGCCTGAACGGTAAGGGTAGTGTAGCTTGGACTTTGTAGTCCGAGCGCGGGCGCAGCCCGCATCTACGTCAGGAGGCGTTAGTAGGCGCTAGCAGGCGTTTACTCACGTAGATGCGGGCTGCGCCCGCGCTCGGGCTACAAAGTCCAAGCTACAGGCCGTTATTTTGCCTTATGCAGCCTACTTCCGCCACCGATTACCGCCCCCTCATTCGCCAGGCTTTTGCCGAGATGGAAAAAGTAGTGGTGGGCCAGCAGGCGCTGGTGAGCCGCTTGCTCATCGGCGTGTTTACGGGCGGGCACATCTTGCTGGAAGGCGTGCCTGGTCTGGCCAAAACGCTCACTGTGAGTACGCTGGCGCAGGTGCTGCACCTGCACTTTCAGCGCGTGCAGTTCACGCCCGATTTGCTGCCCTCCGACCTTATCGGCACGATGGTGTACAACCAGAACCAGTCGGTGTTTGAGGTCAAGAAAGGCCCCATCTTCGCCAACCTCGTGCTGGCCGACGAAATAAACCGCTCGCCGGCCAAGGTGCAGAGCGCCCTGCTCGAAGCTATGCAGGAAAACCAGGTCACCATCGGTGATACCACCTACCTGCTCGACCGCCCCTTCCTGGTGCTGGCTACCCAAAACCCAGTGGAGCAAGAAGGTACCTACCCTCTGCCCGAGGCCCAGGTCGACCGCTTCATGCTGAAAGTCCACGTTGACTACCTCAAAAAAGCCGACGAGCTGGAGGTGATGCGCCGCATGGCCAACCTCGGCTTTCGGGGCGACGTGCAGCCGGTGCTCACCAAAGAGGACATCTTCGGCATCCGCGACCAGATAAACCAAATCCAGATTTCCGACACCCTCGAAAAGTACCTCATCGAACTGGTGTTCGCCACCCGCCGCCCCGCCGACTACGATTTGCCCGAGTTTGCCCAGGCCGTGCAGTTCGGGGCCAGCCCGCGCGCCAGCATTGCGCTGCACCGCGCCGCCCGCGCCGTGGCCTACCTCGACGGCCGCGACTATGTACTGCCCGAAGACATCAAGGACGTGGCCCAGGACGTGCTCAATCACCGCATTCTACTGTCCTACGAGGCCGAGGCCGATGGCATCAAGACGCAGGACTTGATTGAGGGGATTTTGCGGAAGGTGCCAATTTCGTAAGCAACAGGGCAAATGGTATCGTTTAGTATAATGTGACCCGTATGAGTTACGATTTAATGGTTTTCAGCCCAGAGGCCGCGCCTAAAACGAAGCCTGAGTTTATGGCTTGGTACGACACTCAAACAGAATGGGCAGAAGAGCACACCTACAACGACCCGGCTGTAGCCACTCCTGCGCTTCAGGCCTGGTTGCAGGAAATGGAGCAGACATTTCCAAATATGAATGGTCCTAATGCGACTGATGACCACACAAGTGCTTACGAAACAGACTATAGTATCGGCCGCGCAATTATCTACGCAGCCTTTAGTTGGTCTTTGACAGAGGAAGCAAACGAGACAGTTCATCGACTAGCTCAGAAACATCAAGTTGGTTTTTGGGACCCTAGTTTTGAGGGCCCTATACTATTTCCTGAAAACGGCGGATTGAAGCCACTGGAAGAAGTTGACAAGCCGAATACAGATACAAAGCCTTGGTGGAAAAAGTGGTAGAGAAAGGCAGTAGGTAGCTAAGATTTTACCTATCACAAAACGACCATTTGCAATAGGTAAAAACTTAGCTATTCAACCTGCTCTAAAATCCCCCGCATCCGCGCCGCCAGCGCCACCCGGTCAAACTCCGCCCGCGCCAGCGCCCACCCGCGCTCGCCTGCCGCTCGCAGGGCGTCGGCATCGCCGAGCACCGCCCGCAGCCGCTCGGTCAGCGCCGCCGCGTCGCCGGCCGGGGCGTACCAGCCGCAGCCGTGCTGCTCGACCAGCGCTTTGGTCCAGCCGGGGTTGGTGACGACCACCGGCGTGCCCACGGCCAGCGCGTCGTAGAGCTTGGCCGGCGAGTTGGCATCGAGCACCGGCAAGCCCAGGAAGGACACCACGGCCACATCGGCCAGCCCAAACCAGCTGAATACCGCGTGGCGCGGCTGCCCGCCCACCAGCCGGATGCGCCCCGGCCAGCGCGCCGCCGCCGCCGCCACCAGCGGCGCGTAGTAGCCGTGGCCCAGGAAGAGCCAGGTCACGGCCGGGTCGGCGGCTACCAGGGCTTCGGCGGCGGCTACCACGGTAGGCATGTCGTTGGCCCGGCCGAAGGTGCCAGCGTAGAGCACTACTTTTTGGCCTTCCAAGCCTTGCGCGTGGCGCAAGGTATCCACGGCGGCTGGCGTGGCGCGGGCCGCCAGGTCGAGGTCGGTGCCGTTGAGCAGGGTCGTGATTTTATTGGCTGGGATGCCCAAGTCGGCCACGTAGCGGCTCATGTCGGGCGAGAGCGGCACGATGTGCGCCGCGCTTTCGTAGAGCCGTTTTTCCAGCGCGAAAAGCTGCTGCCGGGCCAGCGCCGTGGGCACCGCGCCCATCGCCACCGGGAAGGAGGGCCACAAGTCCTGCACCTCAAACACCCACGGCACCCGCCAGTGCCGGGCCACCCGCGCCGCCGCCCAGGCGGCAGTCAGCGGCGTGCTGATGCCCCACACCACGTCGGGCCGGTCGATTTTGCGCCCCGCGCGCACCGCCCACGCGGCGTACTGCGCGAAGGCCAGCGCCCGCCGCGCCGGCCCCATCTTGTTGTCGTAGGGAATGTTCGCCTCCAGCAGTTTCACGCCCGGCGGCACCCAGGCAAACTCCTGCGTGAGCTGCTGGCTGCGCCAGGCGGGCGTGGTCAGCAGCGTTACGCGGTGGTACTTCGCTATCTCAGCCAGCAGCGTGTAGTGCCGGCTCGTGGCCGGGCAGTCGGGGCTGGTGTGGTACTGGCTGAAAACGGCGAGATGCAAGGGGGCTAGGAGTTTTGAGTGCTGAGTTTTGAGTTTTGAGTTTTGAGCAAAAGCAACTCAAAACTCAGCACTCAAAACTCTTAACTCTTTTTCGGTCGATAATGCGATTGGTCGAGGATGCGCTGGGCGCTGGGCTCGGCCATGAGCTGGGCCAGGGTTATATCGGCGTGCTCGGCCATGTACTTGCGGATGATTTGCAGGCCCACCCACTGGCCCACGCGGCCGGGGCAGGTAGCGTCGATTTCGGGTACGTTGGGGCGCTCGGCCACGTATTTCTGAATGAGAAACGGCGTGGTGGCGTACAGAATATTCTTCTCCAGAAAGTGTCCCCAGACTTTGCCTTCGTTGGCTTCGAGGCCCACCAGCTCCTTGCGAGTGTAGCCCATCAGTAGCGAATCGGGCGTGCAGGGCAGCACCTGCCCCGCGAAATAGAGGCGCTTGCCCTGGCTTATCATCTCATCGAGCACCGAGGGGGCCACGGTGGGCCGGCGCGGCAGGTACTTGCCTGCCACAGCGGTGGCCAGTGTGGGCAGCAGGTTCTCGGGGCGGTAGCGGCGCAGCATGTAGCCCGGCAGGTCGGGCCGGTAGCTGGCCTTCGGCCCGGCAAACCAGTCCAGGCTCAAAACCAAGAGGCTGTCATTCACAAAAATGTCCTTGCCCAGCAGTCCGCTCACGTAGGTAGCCGTTACGGGCGGGGTCTTGAAATCGGGGAAGTAATATTTCACCTTCCCGAACAGCGTGCCCAGGCTCTGGCGCAGGGTAGTCGAGTCGGGAAAAGCGGCCTCCGTTTCACGCCCCAGCTTCTGCAATTCGGGGGTAGTGGCGAGCTGCGCTAGGCTGCCGGCCAGCGCCTGCGGCGACGGGGCCTGTCCCACTTGCAAGTAGTAGCGAGCCACGGCTGGGTGCGCTTGCATGAATTGCAACCCTTCGGCCGCATTTTTTATCTGAAAGAATGGCCGCTCCAGGCGCTCTAGTCGTATGGGGGCCGCGGGGGCACTGGCGGCGGGGTCGGGGCGGCAGCCGGCTTTGTCTTGCGGCTGGCAACCGGCCAGCAGCCCCACCAGTGCCAAGGCCACGGCTTTGGGATAAGTAGATATTTTCACGGTCGACTTACTTTTGCACAAAATTACACTTTTCAACGTCGCGCTATACCGTTATACGTTTTATAGCCGTTTCATTTTCACTTTATGAAAAAAGCACTCCTCACCGTAGCCGCGCTCGCGCTGGCTCCCGCCGCTTTCGCCCAAGTCGAAATCGGGCTCAAAGTATCGCCCAGCATCTCGTACCTGCGTACCGATTCGCCATCAGCTACCAGCTTTTCGTCCGAAAGCTCGAAGTTCAGCTTCGGTGGCGGCATTTTCATGGATTACTTCTTTGGTGAAAATTACGCCTTTAACACGGGCCTATTTTTGACGGGCAAGGGCGGTACCATCAGCTACTATGAGGTTCCGCCAACAGTAGGCGGCCCTCGTAGTGTGAGTGTTGAACAAAAAATCGCCATGCAGTACTTGGAACTGCCGCTCACGGTTAAGCTCTTCACCAACGAAGTAGCGCCTGATACCCGTGTATATTTCCAAGTTGGCGGCTCGCTGGCCATCCCCGTGCAAACGCGCATCAACGGCCAAAAGAACTATGTCGACCGCTACAACGGTAATAGCGAATCGACGGCCGGCAGCCACGTATTCGATGTTGACGCTAACATCATCGGTGGTGTAGGGGCTGAGTATCAACTCGGTCAGAGCACCAAGTTCTTGGCTGGCCTCAGTTACCACCACGGCCTGATAGATACTGACCGCTACTTTGAGAAAACGCGCAACTTCGACAGCGTGAATATCAAAAACAGCATCTTCTCGCTCGACCTGGGCCTCAAATTCTAATCGCAGATTAAAACGGATTAGTCGGATTTAACGGATACGCCGCTAGCGCGGCTGGCTATACAGTTAAGTAAAGAGAGCCGCCCAACTGGGCGGCTCTCTTCATTTTGGCTTACTCAGCCCTTGCAATCTCTACAAAACCTCGCATAGCCAGCCGCGCTAGCGGCGTATCCGTTAAATCCGACAAATCCGTTTCAATCTGCGGTGATTTCGACTACCTCGCGGTCTTGCGCGCGCGCCATCGCGGCGGCGGCCGAGTGCAGCTCTATCTGCTCGCCGTGCTCGTCTTCGATGCGGAAGTCGGTGAGGCCGAGCGAGGTGTCTTTCATCACCTTCACCCATTTGTAGTACTTGAGGTACCACTTCATCTGGCGGCTCACGAGGCCCTTGGTGTAGAAGGCGTGCAGGAACGGATGCACGAACAGCGTGATGCCGGCCTGGTTCTGATTGAGCAGCAGGTCGTCGATGCTGTTGTCAATCTCGTCGGTAACCTGGATGGAGGCCGAAATCTTGCCGGTGCCGCCGCAGGTAGGGCACACCTCGCCGGTCACGATAGTTTCGGCCGGGCGCACCCGCTGGCGGGTGATTTGCATGAGGCCGAACTTGGTGATGGGCAAGATGGTAAACTTAGCCTTGTCCAGCTTCATGATGTTGTACACCGCGTCCTCCACCTTCTTGCGGCTCTCGGCGGCGCGCATGTCGATGAAGTCGACCACGATAATACCGCCCATGTCGCGCAGGCGCAGCTGGCGGGCTACTTCTTTGGCGGCCAGTAGGTTAATCATGAGGGCCGTGGCCTCCTGGTCGTTTTCCTGGTTGCTCTTCGAGCCCGAGTTCACGTCTACTACGTGCAGGGCCTCAGTGTGCTCTATCACGAGGTAGCCGCCGCCGGGCACGCTTACGGTCTTGCCAAACAGCGTTTTTAGCTGTTTCTCAATGCCCAGGTGCTCAAATACTTTAGCTTTGTTGTTGTGCAGTTTCACCAGCCCGGCTTTGTCGGGGGCGATTTTCTGCACGTAGGTTTTCATTTCCTCGAAGCGGGCCGGCGTATCCACCACAATCGAGTCGAACGACTCGTTGAGCATGTCGCGCAGCATCGACGACGTGCGGCCCAACTCGCCGAGCAACTTGTCGCGGGGCTGGCCCTTGCGGAGGTTCTGGTACAGCGTTTCCCAGTTTTCGACCATGCTTTGCATGTCGCGGTCGAGCTCGGCTACCTCGTGCCCCTCCGCCACGGTGCGGATGATGACGCCGAAGCCCTCGGGCTTGATGCTGGCAATGAGCCGCTTGAGCCGGTCGCGCTCCGCTTTGCTCACGATTTTCTTCGAAACGCTGATGGTATTGCTGAAGGGCATCAGCACGAGGTAGCGGCCCGCCATCGAAATGTCGGTGCTCACGCGCGGCCCCTTGGTCGAAATCGGCTCCTTGATGACTTGCACCAAAATAGCCTGCCCCTTCTTGAAAACGCTGTCGGCCTTGCCGACTTTCTCAAGTGGCGCTTCCAGGGTAAAATTCTCCAGGCCAGCGCTTTGGGCCTGGTGCTTCATTACCCCGTTCACCCATTTGTTGAGGGAAGGATATTGCTCGCCCAAGTCGCCGTAGTGCAGAAAGGCATCCTTTTCGGAGCCGATATCCACAAAGGCCGCGTTGAGGCCGGGCATCACCTTGCGCACGGTGCCCAGGAAGATGTCACCCACCGCGTAGTTGGTGTCGTTGCGGTCAAAGTGATACTCAATCAGCCGCTTATCCTGGAGCAAGGCAATCCGCTCACCCTCGGGGGTCGAATTGATTATTAATTCATTGCTCAACGTATTAGGTTGTTAAAATAGCTCCTGGCCGGCTTTGCCAACATGGGTTGCCCCGAAACTGGCAAAAGGGAAGCCAGGACCAAGAGCGTCCCAGCTTCCCCTCGCGAGCCACGGCCACGGTCTTTTTGCAAAGAGCCGGCTGGCACACCACGTTAGTCGTCCGCGTGGCGGAGGCTACGTGAGAGATAGGCGGGCCGCTGACTTCGGGCCAGCCGCCCCACCCCCTACACCGCACGAAGTCAGAAGATTACTTCTTCTTGTGACGGTTTTTGCGCAGGCGCTTCTTGCGCTTGTGGGTGGCGATTTTATGGCGTTTACGTTTTTTACCGCAAGGCATCTTGTTAGGAATTAAGAGTTAAAAATTTTGAATTCTGAGTTGAGTCAGTCGGAATCGGGGCACAAAAGTAGGAAATTGCCCGGCAATTTCCATTTCGCTGCGCCCTCATTTCGAGTTGAATCAGTGCAATTTGGCTAGCTCCTCATCCACCGACGCGGCGAGGGCCGGGTCTTTGCTGAGGCTTTTGGCTTTGAGGAACGCTGCTTTGGCCTGTGCTACCCGGTTGGTGCGGGCCAGCGTCACGCCGAGGTAAAACTGGCCTTCCACATTATTGGGATTGACCTTGATAAGCTGCGCAAACCGGTCGGCGGCCTTGTCAAACTGGTTGCTCTGGATGGCCAGCACGCCCAGGTTGTACAGCACTTTTTCGTTTTTGGGGTCTTGCGCCAGCACCTCCCGCAGTAGCGAAATTCCCTTCACGGGGTTGTCGCTGCTCATGTATGCCATGCCCAGGTTGGTTTTGGCGTCAAGGTTGTTGGGGTTGGCAGTCAGTACGTTGTCGTATAGCTCCCGCGCCCGCGTCCCCAGCATCTGCTTGCGCTCTTCCGACGACGCAAAGCTGTACGCTTGGAAATAAGCATCGGCCGCTGCCTGCCAGGCTTTTTCGCTGGGCTTGGCCTGCGCCACGGTAGCCAGGTAGTAGCCCGCGCTGTCGAAGCGCTGCACGGCGTTGTAGCTGGCGGCCAACTGCGTAGCCACCGCGAGGCGGCCCGCCGCTGGGGCGGCTTTGTACTGCGCCAGCAGTGTGTTCAATTCCCGACGCTGGTCAGCATTGGCCTGTGTATGCGGGGCAGCGCCGGTGCCGCTGGCGGCCTCCGGCCCGATAGTACCCGTTTCGGCCGGACGCGGGCCGGACGAGGCGTCGGTTTTCGAGCCGTTGGTAGCCATGCCGCCGCCGTCGGGGGTAGCCGTGCGGGCAGCATCCTGGCTTAGCGCCGCCTTGCCTTCCTTGGGTTTCACGATGCCCTTGGGCAAAGCGTAGAGCCCCCCGGCCAGCGCCAGCGCGCCAACCAGCAGCAAAACCTGATGCGTACCAGTGCGGGAAAGTGACATAAGCAGGGCAAAAGCAAAAGCAATGGGGCGAGAAGGCCGGGGGCGACAGCTAAAGCCCAACGGGCTGGCCATCACCGCGCTAACCTTCTCACCCCACTACTTTTTCACCTCAAATTAAAACTAAGACTTAGCTTTCTTGGCTTTCGGAGCCTTCTTCGGCGAAGCCTCTTCGCCAACAACTTTTTTGCTGTTTTTGATTTTAGCAACGAAAGTCTTGCTCGGCTTGAAGCTCGGGATGAAATGCTCGTCGATGATGAGCGACGTGTTCTTAGAGATGTTGCGAGCTACTTTGCGGGCGCGCTTTTTGTTCACGAACGAGCCGAAGCCACGCACGTAAATGTTGTGGCCCTCGGTCATAGAGTCCTTCACTACTTTGAAGAAGGCTTCTACGGTCGTCAGCACATCGGCTTTCTCAATGCCGGTTTTCTGCGAAATCTCGGAAATTACCTCAGCTTTGGTCACGTTGGTAAGGGGGTACTGGAAGTGAAAAAAATAAATTAGCGGATGGTTAGTCCTCCGATTTCCACCGTAAGCCCTTGCCCGGTAAGGGGTTGCTAGTGGAAATCGGACCACAAAGGTACTCCTTTTTTTTCGTTTAGCCAATGGTTGACCCCAAAATTGGCTTCTCTCAAAATATTCTGGCTCATTCTTTTGCTTATTTCAACTGCTCCGCCGCCTGCTTTGCCGGCCCCGTCCTTCTTCGCCACCGCTCTGCTCGGCTGGTACCCCCGCCACCGCCGCGACCTGCCCTGGCGCCACACCCGCGACCCGTATGCTATATGGCTATCCGAAGTTATTTTGCAGCAAACTCGCGTGGTGCAAGGCTTGCCATATTATATTGATTTTCTGACATATTACCCTACCGTGCAAGACCTGGCTGCCGCCCCCGAGCAAGAGGTGCTGCGCCACTGGCAGGGCCTGGGCTACTACTCCCGCGCCCGCAACATGCACCACACCGCTCAGCAGGTAGTGGGCGAGTTTGGTGGCCAGTTTCCGGGCACCTATGCCGGCCTGCGCCAGCTAAAAGGCGTGGGCCCCTATACGGCGGCGGCCATCGCATCTTTTGCGTTCGACGAGGCCGTGGCGGTGCTCGATGGCAACGTTTTTCGGGTTTTGGCGCGCGTTTTCGGCCTGCATTCCGACATCGCGGCCCCCAGTTCGCGCAAAGAATTCCAAGCCGTGGCCGACGCGCACCTGCCCCCGGCCCATGCCGCCGAGTTCAACCAGGCCATTATGGAATTTGGCGCGCTGCAATGCACGCCCGCCAAGCCCGACTGCCTTTTCTGTCCCCTGCAAAGCCAGTGCTGGGCCTTTCAGCACGGGCAGGTGGCGCTGCTACCCGTCAAGAGCAAGGCCAAGGCCACGCGTACGCGCTACTTTCACTACCTCGTGCTGCGCCACGGCGAGCAGCTGTACTTAAAGGAGCGGCCAGGTGGCGACATCTGGCAGGGTCTCTACGACTTTGCCTTGGTCGAAACCGATGCTGCTAACCTGCCCGCCGCCGAAGTGCTACGCCACGTGGAAGCCCTGGGCGGCGTGCCCGACATGAGCCGCGTGGCCGAAGACCGGCCCGCACCCACTCTAAAGCACGTGCTGAGCCACCAGAAGCTGGAGGCCCGCTTCCACGCCGTAACGTTGGCCGCTGCGCTACCAGCGGCTACGTTGCAAGACATGAGGCTGCGGGCGTACTCGGCCGCTGAAATTGAAGACTTGCCCAAGCCGGTGCTGATTAGCAACTACTTGGCTAAGGTTAGTTAAAGCCGGCTATTGCTGAGTGTAGAGACGCATCTTTCTCGTCGTTGTTAAGCCTGATACTGAGCAGCTAAACAACGACGCGACGCAAAGATGCGTCTCTACGCTCGTTCTATTACCTGCCCAATTGCAACAGCGAGCTAGCGCTACGCAACAGGCTTTTACTAGTAATTTTGGTAAAAAATTACCAATAAAATTTGCATTATCCAGCCACTATGTGTAATTTTAGAGCGTCGAAAGCCTTAGGCTTCCGACAAGGTTCATTTCACTTTTTAAACTAGCGTAGACTAGCAACAACATGGCCGGAGTAAACAAAGTAATACTGGTGGGCAACCTCGGTAAAGACCCGGAAGTGCGCCACCTCGAAGGCGGCAATAGCGTAGCCAACTTCACCCTGGCAACCAACGAGTACTACAAAGACAAGCAGGGTGCGCGCGTCGAGCGCACCGAGTGGCACAATATTTCGGCTTGGCGCGGCCTGGCCGAGTTGGCCGAGAAATACCTGAAAAAGGGTTCGCAGGTGTACGTAGAAGGCAAGCTGCGCACGCGGCAGTACCAAGACAAAGACCAGCAGACGCGCTACATCACCGAGATTATCGCGGAGGAAATTTCGCTGCTAGGTAGTCGGCCGGGCGGTAGCAGCAATGGTAATGGCAACGCTAACGGCTCCGGCAGCGGGGCCGATGAAAACGTGAGGCTGCGCCAGGAGCCCGAGCTAGACCAACTCCCGTTCTAGACCGCAGATTCAAACGGATTTTTAGGATTTAACGGATACGCCCGTTGCGCGGGCTGGCTTTTGGGGGCTGCTGGCTTTTGGGCCGGTGGCCCTTTTGAGTTTTGTTTTGGATGGGGAAATAGCTCGTCTGCTACCCGTGCGGTCGGGGCTTATCTTTGAGGAATTTCCAGTTACTTATGCTTTATAAAATGCTAGCGCAGCTTGGCAAAACAGGGGTAGTGCTGGCGCTGTGCGCCGGGGTAGTGGCGTGCTCGTCGGAAGCCGAGTTTACGCCCAAGCCCAAGGGCTACAACCGCATCGACCTGCCGGCGCACGCCTATCGCGAGCTGGGGCCGGGGCACCCGTACACCTTTGAGTATTCGAAATACGCCAAGGTGCTGCGCGACTCGTCGTACCTGGCGCAACCCGACTGGCTCAATATCTACTACCCGCAACTGCATGCCAACGTGCAGATTACGTACACCAACGTGGTGCGCAACCGCAAGCTCTACAATAAAATGATGGAGGACGCGCGCAAGCTCACCGGCAAGCACCAGATAAAGGCGACCTCGATTGAGGAAAAAATTCTGCGCACGCCGAACGGGCTGCGCGCCTCGGTGTTTGAGCTGGAGGGCGAGGTGCCGAGCCAGTTCCAGTTTTATACCACCGACAGCACCAAGCACTTCTTCCGCGCCGCGCTCTACTTCCGCACCGCCACCGACAACGATTCGCTGGCCCCGGTGATTGAATACGTGAAGTATGATATGATTAAGATGCTTAACTCGCTGAAGTACCGCTAGTCATTTAACATTTATCAATTAACATTTAACAGGCTGTTGATGCGCAAAAAAGCAGGTAGCAAGAGTGTTAAATGATAAATATTAATTGTTAAATGAAGTAGATGAGTAATTTCTTTAATACCAAGCTCGAATACCTGCGGGGCGTGGGCGCGCAGCGGGCGCAGCTGCTGGGCAAGGAGCTGGGGCTGTTCACCTACGGCGACCTCATTCAGCGCTATCCGTTTCGCTACCTCGACCGCACGCAGTTTTATAATATTATTGACCTGCACGATGATATGCAATTTGTGCAGGTGAAGGGCGTGCTGCGCGGGCGCGAAGTGATAGGGGAGGGGCCTAAAAAGCGCATGGTTGCCAAGGTAGGCGACGCTAGCGGTGAGCTGGAGCTGGTGTGGTTCAAGGGCGTGAACTACCTCGAGAAAATCGTCAAAAACCACCAGGAATACATCGTGTTCGGCAAGCCGACCATGTTCAATGGCCGGCCCCAAATGGCGCACCCCGAGCTAGAGGAAGTAACCGAGCAGAAGGCTGGCCAGAGCTTTTTGCAGCCAGTGTACAACACCTCGGACAAGCTGCGCAACTACCATCGCGTTGACAGCAAGGCGATTATGCGGATGGTGAGCGACCTGCTCAAAATCGCGCTGCCGCAGATTACCGAGACGCTCTCGCCCGCGCTCATTCAGCAGTACGGGCTGATGGGCAAGGCCGAGGCCATGCAGCAGATTCACTTCCCGCAGAACGCGGATACGCTGCAACGCGCCCGCTTCCGGCTCAAGTTTGAGGAGCTGTTTTACATTCAGCTCAAGCTGCTGCGCCAGAAAGACCAGCGCAAGGTGACGCTGGCCGGGCAGATTTTCAATGAGGTGCCTACGTTGGTGCATTTCTACAAGAATGTGATGCCCTTCGACCTCACGGGCGCGCAAAAGCGGGTTATCCACGAGATTTACAAAGACTTCCTGGCCGGCAAGCAGATGAATCGGCTGCTGCAAGGCGACGTGGGCTCGGGCAAAACCATCGTGGCCTTCATCGCCATGCTGATGGCTGCCGATAACGGCGCCCAGAGCTGCCTGATGGCCCCCACCGAGATTCTGGCCGACCAGCACTACCAGGGCCTGAAAGTGTACGCCGACCAGCTCGGCATCAACCTCGGCAAGCTCACGGGCAGCACGCCCACCCGCGTACGCCGCGAGCTGCACGAGCAGCTGCGCGCCGGCGAAATGCAGATGCTCGTGGGTACCCACGCCCTGCTCGAAGACGTAGTGCAGTTCCGCAACCTCGGGCTGACGATAATGGACGAGCAGCACCGCTTCGGCGTGGCGCAGCGCTCGAAATTATGGCAGAAAAACCCCTACGTGATACCCCACGTGCTGGTAATGACGGCCACGCCCATTCCGCGCACGCTGGCCATGACGCTGTATGGCGACCTCGACGTGAGCGTGATTGACGAGCTGCCCGCCGGCCGCAAGCCCATTGTAACGGTGCATCGCTACGACGCTAACCGGTTGAAAGTGTTTCAGTTTATTCGCGACCAGGTCGCGCTGGGGCGGCAGGTGTACATCGTGTACCCGCTCATCGAAGAAAGCGAAACGCTCGACTACAAAGACCTCACCGATGGCTACGAAAGCGTGAGCCGCGCCTTCCCGGAGATGCAAATCAGCATCGTGCACGGGCGCATGAAGGCCGAGGAAAAGGACTTTGAGATGGCGCGCTTCGTGAAAAAAGAAACCCAGATAATGGTGGCCACTACCGTTATCGAAGTAGGCGTGAACGTGCCCAACGCCTCGGTGATGGTGATTGAGAGCGCCGAGCGCTTCGGGCTCTCGCAACTGCACCAGCTGCGCGGCCGGGTGGGCCGCGGCGCCGACCAAAGCTACTGCATCCTGATGACGGGCTACAAGCTTAGCAAAGACAGCCGCACCCGCCTCGAAACGATGGTACGCACCAACAACGGCTTCGAGATAGCTGACATCGACCTGAAGCTGCGCGGCCCCGGCGACCTAATGGGCACCCAGCAAAGCGGCGTGCTCGACCTGCTCATCGCCGACCTAGCTAAGGATGGCCGCATCCTTACTGAAAGCCGGGCCGCCGCCCAGGCCATCCTGCACGACGACCCCGAGCTAACGCGGCCCGAACATGGTAACATTCGCCGCCACATTGAAAGCCTACCGGCTACAGCCGTGAATTGGAGCAGAATAAGTTAATGCTTTAGTGCAATAAAAAAAGCGGCCATTTGGCCGCTTCAGATTATTAGAGGAAATAGCCAGTGGGTTGCTGCGGCTGCGTGCGTGCGGGCTGCATTTGCTCAGGCTGGGTAGGGTTGGTGTAGCGGGCTAGGGCAAGGGGTAAAGTGCGGGGGGTAGGAGCGGGATGAGCAACTACCGAAGCGCTAGCAACTGGCTGCAAATAGCGCCCGGTGATGATGAGGGCGAAAAGCAAACCGATTTTTGCGAAAGATTTCATAAGGCGGATTCAGCTGGGCAGGCAGCGCCTGGGGCCGAGGTTAGTGTATAGTATTCTTGGTTTTCAGGAAGTTAATAAATGGGTGGGAGATGGATGGAAGAGCGGTAGCACCTTGCCGAAGCAGCGCGGCCAGTAAACGAAAGAAATGACCAACGGTTGCAATAGCAGTAGTTGGTAGTGCAAAAATAGCTGATAATTAGCGGGGAAACTTTTTGCCAGACTCTTTTGCTGGCCGGGGGCAGCCGCTTGTGAAGGGCCTTTAATGGCTTACTTGGGCGGTAGAGGGTATTTTTGGCCCAATCTGTCTGGTTGGGCAGCCCCTGTTATTTTTTGGTTATGCGTCGTTTTGTAGTTGCCCTTGCGCTGGTAGCCGGGCTAGGAGGCAGTGGCCGGCTGGCCCTGGCTCAAAAGGTGAAATCGGCCCCGTTCAGCTACCTGCCCGAGCAGGGCGAGGACCGCTACAACCAGCGCGTGCCTCGCAAAACCCTGGCCCTGGCCGATGGTAGCGGCTTTGTGATACTGGCCCACCAAAGCGGCAGCAGCTACAATGTGGAGCGCTACACTAGCGACCTCAAAAAGCAGTGGAGCACTACGCTACCCATCGCGCCCGGCGAAACGGTAGAAGCCTTCGGCCGCAGCGCTGAACAAGCCTGGGTAGTGTTGCACCACACCGACGAAAGCGGCCAGAACCTGACCGTGCAGCCCGTGAGCCTCGCCAGCGGAGCCAAGGGCGCGCCCGTGGTGCTCATGACCGCCGCTACCACCGAGCGCCGCCCCGCCGTGCGCCTCTCGCCCGATGGTACCCGCCTGCTGGCCTACCGCTATGAAACTACCGACCAGCAGATTCGCAGCCTCGTGGGCTCGCTCTACGACCAGAAGCTGACTAAAATTCTGGACCGCACCTACGATTTTCGCGACCTTGGCGACTTTTTTTCGCCCAACGTGCTGCTCGCCAATGATGGCACGCAGTACGTAACGCTGCTCAGCGACCGGATGCGCCGCCTCACCGTGCGCCGCTACCCAGCCGCGGCCGGCGCTGCGGCTCCCACCGCCGTGCTGGGCGCGCCGATGGGCGGCGTGTTTGAGGGCCAGCCCGTTACCATTCGCGACGCAAAATTCAATCTGTTGCCTGATGGCCAACTGTACGCGGCCGCGCTGTGTGGTAACTACAATACCGGCGAGCTAACCAGCCTCAAGGTAGTGCGCTTCGACTTCGAGGCTAACCGCCTGCAAATGGCGCCCGAACTGCCCTTCTCAGCCGCCTACCTCGCCGAAACCAACAAAGCTACTGGCGCGCAGACCAAGCGCCTGGAAGATATTTACCTGGCCGACATGCTGCTTTCGGAAGAAAAAAACCTAGTTCTAATTGCCGAGCGGCATTTTGAGGAAGGCGGCCCCGACCAGCCGGTGCACGCCCGCGAGCTGCACGTATTCGGCTACCCGTCGTTTGTGGCCCCGCCGTGGCACTTGGTAGTGCCCAAAGACCAAGTAGCGCCGGCCATCGATAGCTACACCGGCATCGGCTTCCGCGCCGCCGTCTTCGGCGAAGACGTGCAACTGCTAACCCTGGAAAATATTGCCGGTAAGTCGGACCTCTACCTCCGCCATTTGCAAACGCGCACCGGTCTCATCAGCCCGCCCCAGCGCCTCAAGCTCAACGTGGCCGACGACCAGCAACTAGCCTACGTCAAGGACTTTACTACCTGGCTCGGCTCCAAGGAAATCATCGGTGTCAGCCGCCCCAGCAAGAAGTCGGCGGCCTTGCAGCTAAACGAAGTGAAGCTCAAACAGGACCGCTGATTTAACTGATTTTAGCGGATGGAACGGATTTTTTGTGGTTCGTGCCAAATGAAAAAGGCTGCCTCGCTGGGCAGCCTTCTCAGTTCTATGACCTTTAGAGAACGAACCACAAAAAATCCGTTCCATCCGCTAAAATCAGTTAAATCAGCGGTCTAGTAGATGTACTCGTTGGCCTCAATCAGCCCGGCCGCTACGCGGCGGCGGGCGTCTTTCACGTTGAAGAGGTCGGGCTTGGTGAAGCGCTTGAGGCCCATGCTCATGAGGCGCTGCTCGTCACCTTCAGTCATGCTGGCGATAGCTTCGCGGCCCGATTTTTCGACTAGGTCGATGGCGTCGGAGAGGTACACGCGGGCCATGTCGAGCTGGCGGCTCAGGGCCTCTTCGCCTTTGGCGGCGATTTCCTTCTCGACGCGCAGTAGCGTGCTTTCGGCGGTGTAGGTTTTGATGGCCATGTCGGCGATGTTCATCAGCACCTCCTGCTCTTTGGCGAGCGAGTTCATGTACTTCTGCACGGCCGTACCGGCCACCATCAGGGTAGCTTTTTTGAGGTTAGCAATGGCCTTTTTCTCGGCAGCGAAGGCCGAGTCGTCGCTTTCGCCCATGCTCGGGATGCTCATCAGCTCCTGCTGCACGGCCTGAGCGGGGCCCATGAGGTCGATTTCACCCTTCAGGCCCTTCTTCAAAATCATGTCCACGGCCAGCATCCGGTTGATTTCGTTGGTGCCCTCGAAAATCCGGTTGATGCGCGAGTCGCGGTAGTTACGGTCCATGGGGTAGTCGGCCGAGAAGCCGTAGCCGCCATAAATCTGCACGCCCTCATCAGTCACGTAGTCAAGTACTTCCGAGCCTTCTACTTTCAGCATGGCGCACTCTACGGCAAACTCGCGGGCCGCGCCCAGCAGGGCTTCGTTGTGGCCCAGGCCGCTGGCCAGCAGCTCCTGCTCCTTGCGGTAGATATCCTCGCCGGCCCGGTAAATGGCCGATTCCACGGCGTACATGCGAATAGCCTGCTGCGCCAGCTTGTAGCGAATGGCGCCGAATTTCGAGATGGGTAGCTTGAACTGCACGCGCTCGTTGGCATACTTCACGCTCTGCGTGGCCGTGGCTTTGGCCCCGCCCAGGCAGGCGGCGGCCAGCTTGATGCGGCCGATATTCAGCACGTTAAAGGCGATGAGGTGGCCTTTGCCAATCTCGCCTAGCACGTTTTCCTTGGGCACCAGCGCATCGGTCAGGAACACCTGGCGGGTGCTGCTGCCCTTGATGCCCATCTTGTGCTCCTCGTTGCCGAGGCTCAGGCCGGGCGTGTCCTTGTCCACGATAAAGCCCGTGAACTGCTCGCCGTCAATCTTGGCAAACACGATAAACACGTCGGCAAAGCCGGCGTTGGTAATCCACATTTTCTGGCCGTTCAGTACGTAGTGCGTGCCTTCGGCATTGAGCACGGCCTTGGTTTTGGCCCCCAGGGCATCGGAGCCCGAGCCGGGCTCGGTGAGGCAGTACGCGCCCATCATCGTGCCATCGGTGAGGCCGGGGATGTATTTCTGCTTCTGCGCATCGTTGCCGAAGTACAGAATCGGCAGCAGGGCAATGCCCGTGTGCGCTGCAAATGCCACCGGAAACGAGTTGCCGCCGCCCACGCCTTCCGTCACGCGCAGCGCGGTCGGGAAGTCCATATCGAGCCCGCCAAACTGCTCGGGCACGCTCACCCCAAACAAGCCGAGCTGGCCGGCTTTTTCCATCAGGCCGCGCATGAGGCCCTCCTCGTGGTTGTCGAGGCGCTCTACCAGCGGGCGTACCTCGGTTTCTACGAAGTCGAGGCAGGTCTGGTACATCATGTTCTGCTCCTCCGAAAAGTCGGCGGGCGTGAAAACGTCTTGCGCCTCCGTGGCTTTGATGATGAATTCACCACCTTTAACGGTGGGCTTGTTCGATACTTCCATGACGAGAATGAAGGTTGAGTGGGATAAAAACTGTTAGGCTAGCCGAGTATTTAGGCAACAACGCGCCGGGCGTTTTGGTGTTGCAAGATAAGAAAAAAATGTTAGGCGTGCCGACTATTTAAGGAAAAGAAAACTCCGAGTAAGGGCTTTATTATTTCAGAGCTTCTAACCATGCGTCGTATTCTGAATGCCAGGTAACAGGGTACCACGTATTAGCTGAAGCACGAACGCGATAAGAAGCAACCTCTGGCTGCTGAACAAGCCAATCTCTCATCCAGTAGCGGTCGGCTTCTCTGATGGCAGGTCGGGGAGTCAGGTTGTAGTTGGTAAATACGAAAAAGTCATCTGCTCGCCCGAGCACGTAAAGGCCTCGTGCTTCAATAGCGGCTTCAAGCTTCTCCCAGAAAGGGGCTCTCGACTCGTCATCCTCTGCCAACTTCAGGCTAAGCCAGACCGCGAAACCATCGTATTGAAACTCTTTAAGGTGCAGCTTCTTGCGTAGACGCTTTTTCATAAATAGTTATTTATCAGCTACTGGGCACAAATCGTGACGGGTAAATTAAAGCTTACCGTGACAGGTTTGCCATTCTGACGGCCAGGTATAAACCTCGGAAAAGCGCGCACCGCAGCGAGAATTTCGGCGTCAAGAGCAGATGAATTACTACTATCTATTATTTTGATGTGAAGCACGTTACCATCAGGTGCCACTTCAAAATGAACAATTGCCTTGTCATAACCCTGCTCGACAGCAGATTTTGGCAAGTGAACACGTTTGTAAAAGTTGTTGACAATCGCCTGCGTCCCACCGCCGCCTGGTAGCTGCGGCATCTGCTCCATGTAGGTATATACCTTCTCCGGCGCGGGTTTAGGCGTGGCGGCCATTGGCGGCTTTGGTGCCTCTTGCTGCGCGCAGGCGCTCAGTGCCAAAGCCAGTAGCCATGCGGTAGCAGTTATTCTATTCATAGCGCAAAATAATGGCTGTGAAGGTAGTAAGCAGACTTAATAAAAAAGAAGCCCCGCGTTTCCACGGAGCTTCTTGCTGAAAAATCTATTCCTGCGGCGGCGCTTTCAGCCGCTGCATAAAGGCTTTGAAAGCCGGGGCCAACTACTCAAACAACGGGTGCTGCCGGTTCTTGAGCATCACCTCGCTGAAGAGCTTCAGGCCGATGGCAAACTCGGTTGATTGGTCCGGCTCGGCAAAGAGCTGCCGGCCTTGCAGCCGCTCCACGATGCCGAAAATGTCGTCATGGTTCTCAAAATCCAGCTCCAGCGGCGCGTGCTGGGGGCTGTCGGGTGCGATGCCGGCCACCTGCTCCAGGCGCAGGCGGTACTTATAAGCGCGTTTGCTCATGGGTTGCTACGAAGGGTATTGGCCTGGGTAGACGCGCGGGCGCGGGCTTTACTTTAGCAATTCGTAGATACCCGCCACGCCCTGGCCACCACCCACGCAGGCAGTGACCATGCCGTACTTCTGGCCGCGCGCGCGTAGCTCGTCGAAAAGCTGAATCGAGAGCTTGGCGCCCGAGCAGCCCAGCGGGTGGCCCAGGGCGATGGCCCCGCCGTTCACGTTGAGCTTGTCGGGGTCGATGCCGAGCTCGCGCACCACGGCCAGCGACTGGCAGGCGAAGGCTTCGTTGAGCTCAATCAGGTCGATGTCGGCGAGTTGGAGGCCGGCCTGGCGTAGGGCTTTCGGCACCGCCTTTATCGGCCCCATGCCCATGATGCGCGGGTCGATGCCCTCGCTGGCGTAGGTCACCATGCGGGCGATGGGCTCCAGATTCAGCTCCTTCACTAGTTTCTCGCTCATTACCAGCACAAACGCCGCCCCGTCAGAGGTCTGCGACGAGTTGCCGGCCGTGACCGAGCCATTGGCGGCGAACACGGGGCGCAGGCGGGCCAGCGCTTCGAGCGAGGTGTCGGCGCGGGGGCCTTCGTCGGTGTCTACCACGTAGGAGCGGGTTTTCTTCTTGCCGCTGGCCTGGTCGAGGTAGGTTTCTTCCACCGTGATGGGCACGATGCTCGGCTTGAACTTGCCGGCCGCGATGGCTTTGATGGCCTTCTGGTGCGAGTTATACGAAAATTCGTCTTGGTCCTGGCGGCTGATTTTGTAGTCGTTGGCCACGGCCTCGGCCGTCAGGCCCATGCCGATGTAGTAATCGGGGTGCTGGGTGGCGAGCTTGTAGTTGGGGGCGGTTTTCCAGCCCACGGTGGGCACCATGCTCATGCTTTCGGTGCCGCCTGCGATGATGCAGTCAGCCATGCCGGCCATGATTTTGCCTACCGCCATGGCGATGGTTTCCACGCCCGAGCCGCAATAGCGGTTCACGATGAGGCCGGGCACGTTGATGGGCAGCGCGAGCAACGAGATGAGACGGCCCATTTGCAGGCCCTGCTCGGCCTCGGGCACGGCGTTGCCCACGATTACGTCATCGACGCGGCTAGGGTCGAGGGCGGGCACCGAGGCTACGAGGTGCTTGATAACCTCGGCCGCGAGGTCGTCGGGCCGGGTGAAACGGAAGACGCCCCGCGGGGCTTTGCCGACGGCCGTGCGGTAGCCAGCTACGATATATGCTTGTTGGGAAGACATTTAGTTTTTCTGTCATGCTGAGCTTGCGAAGCATCTTATCACGTTCGCAGCGCTCGGGTGGGAAATGGAGTCTGGCGAAGGCAGCCGTGATAAGATGCTTCCTTCGTCAGCATGACAAATTTTGGTTAGTTGCGCAGTGGCTTGCCGGTAGTCAAAATCGCCTGAATTCGCTCCAGCGTCTTGCGCTCGCCACACAGCGAGAGAAACGCCTCGCGCTCCAAATCCAGCAGGTACTGTTCGCTCACCTCGGTGGGGGAGGAGAGGTCGCCACCGCACATCACGTAGGCCAGCTTATTGGCAATTTTCTGGTCGTGCTCCGAGATGTAGTTGCCCGCCTTCATGGCGTACACGCCGCTCATAAACATGCCCAGCGCACCCCGGCCATGCACCTTGATGTTGGTTTTCTGGCTGGGCTGCGAGTAGCCGGCCTCGGCCAGCTCGATAGCAGCGGCCTTGGCCTGGGCGATAACGCGGTTCGAGTTCACCACGATTTCGTCGCCCCGGCGCAGGAAGCCCAGGTCGAAGGCCTCGGCCGCCGAGGTCGAAACCTTGGCCGTGCTGATGGTCATGTACGTGTTGCGCAGCAGGTTAAACTCCGGCTCGCCTTCCTCGTACTTGGCCGCCGTGCGCAAGGTCATTTCCTTGGTGCCGCCGCCGCCGGGTATCAGGCCCACGCCAAATTCCACGAGGCCAATGTAGCTCTCGGCGGCTGCTACCACCTTGTCGCAGTGCAAATTCAGCTCGCAGCCGCCGCCCAGCGTGAGGCCGTGCGGCGTGCCTACTACCGGGATGCTGCTGTAGCGCATCCGCATCATGGCCTGCTGAAACTGCTGAATCATCATATTCAGCTCGTCAAACTCCTGCTCCAGCGCCTGCATGTACACCAGGCCCAGGTTGGCGCCGGCCGAGAAGTTCGGCGCGTCGTTGCCCACCACCAGGCCGCGGTAGCCGGCTTCGGCCATCTCCACGCCCTTCAAAAGGCCCTGGATAACGTCGGTGCCCAGCGCATTCATCTTGGCGTGAAACTCTACGTTCAGGATACCGTCGCCCAGGTCGATAACCGAGGCGCCGGCGTTCTTCCACAGCATCTTACCGCTGGCCCGCAGGTTGTCGAGAATAATGAAATTCTCCACGCCGGCCACCGGCTGGTAGGCTTTGCTCTCCTTGTCGTAAAACTTGCGCACGCCATTCTCCACCTTGTAGAAGGTCGAGTTGCCGGCCGCCAGCATTTCCTCCACCCACGGCGCCACGGTGCGCCCGGCCGCCTTGGCCAGGTCGATGCCGGCCTGCACGCCCAGCGCGTCCCAGGTTTCAAACGGCCCCAGCTCCCAGCCGAAGCCGGCGCGCAGCGCGTCGTCAATCTTGTAGAGCTGGTCGGCGATTTCGGGCACGCGGTTGCTCACGTAGGCAAACAGGCTGCCGAAGCTCAGGCGGTAAAACTCGCCCGCCTTATCCTTGCCGCTCACCAGTACCTTGAAGCGGTCGGCCAGCTTGTCGATGCTCTTAGTTAGCTCCAGCGTGGCAAACTTTACCTTCTGTGAAGGCTTGTATTCCAAGGTATTGAGGTCCAGGGCGTGGATTTCCGACTTGCCGCCCTCGCCCTTCACTTTCTTGTAGAAGCCCTGGCCGGTCTTGTCGCCCAGCCACTTGTTCTCGCCCATCTGCTTCACGAAGTCGGGCAGCACGAATACGTCCTTGGCTTCGTCATTTGGCAGGCCCTGGGCCAGCCCGTTGGCCACGTTGATGGTCGTATCTAGTCCTACCACGTCCGACGTGCGCAGCGTGGCCGACTTGGCGTGGCCGATGACCGGGCCGGTCAGCTTGTCGGTTTCCTCCACCGTCAGGCCCAGCTTCTGCATGGTCTGCATGGCGTCGAGCAGGGCGAATACGCCCACGCGGTTGGCGATGAAACCGGGCGTGTCCTTGGCCAGCACCACCGTTTTGCCCAGGTATAAGTCGCCGTAGTGCAGCAGGAAATCCACTACTTCCGGCTTGGTTTCGGCCGTCGGGATAATCTCCAGCAGCTTCAGGTAGCGCGGCGGGTTGAAGAAGTGCGTGCCCGCGAAGTGCTGCTTAAAATCCTCGGAGCGCCCCTCGGCCAGCAGGTGAATCGGGATGCCCGAGGTGTTGCTCGTAATGAGCGTACCCTTCTTGCGGAACTGCTCCACGCGCTCGTAGAGGCTCTTTTTGATGTCGAGCCGCTCCACCACTACCTCAATCACCCAGTCGCAGGTAGCAATGTCCTTGAGGTTATCGTCGAAGTTGCCGGTCTTGATGCGGCTCACCTCGCTTTTGCGGTACAGCGGCGACGGGTTGGCCGCCACCGCCGCCTGCAAGGCGCTGTTCACGATGCGGTTGCGCACGGCGGGCGCGTCCAGCTTGAGGCCTTTTTTCTCCTCGTCGGCCGTCAGCTCCTTGGGCGCGATGTCGAGCAGCAGCACCGGCACGCCGATGTTGGCAAAGTGGCAGGCAATGCGTGAGCCCATGACGCCAGAGCCCAGCACGGCAACTTTCTTGATGGTACGTTTCATAATGGAAGTAGCGCGGACTTTTAGTCCGCGTTGGGTGGGATATCTTAATTACCAATTGGGCGCGAGGCGGACTAAAAGTCCGCGCTACTGCACTTCCTTGCGCGGTTTCAGCTCAAAGTCATCGAAGAGCGTCTTGCCCTCAATCATGCTCGTAATCTGCCCGGCTACCTTGAAGAAAACATCAAGCTGGCCCTGCGGGATTTTGGCGCGCATCTTCTGGTTGAAGTGCCGCACCGTCTGGCGCGAAACCTCCTTTTTCTCCAATCCCAACTCCGTCAGAAAAATGCGAACCGAGCGCTTGTCCTGCGTATCGGCCTGCTTGTAAATGAGGCCCTTTTCCTCCATGCTCCGCAGAATGCGCGTGAGCGAGCGGGTTTCGAGGCCCAGCAGCGGCGCTATTTTGGTGGCCGGCGTGCCCTGCTCCTGGTCGATGTTGAGGAGCACGAAGCCGATGCTGGTCGTGATGTCGTAGCGGGCGGCCTGCGTGTTGTACATGCGCGAAATGGCGTGCCAGGCTACTTTTATGTTGTAATCGACGGTTTCTTCGGGTTTCATACGCGCGGGGATAGGGCGGTAAACTTACGAAGAAATTTGTTAGGCTTGCATACTAGTTTAGGTTAATGTAACGGCGGCGCTGGCCGCAGTTTAGCGCGCAGCGCGCAACTGCTGGCCGACCAGTGGGGGCAGTCTCCAGACTGCCGACGTGGAGACTGCCGATACTGGCACATTGCGCGCCGCAATGATGTCGGCAGTCTGGAGACTGCCCCCACTGGTCGGCGGGCAGTCACAGTCGCTGCGCTCCTTTAAGACTACCGCCAGCGCCGCCAGCAGCCGCCTAGTGCTGCCCCGGCACGTGCGGTTCCTTCTCGGCCCGCGCGTACAAATCCTCGATAATATCCTTGTTATTATCGGTTATCACCTTGCGCTTCACCTTCATGGTGGGTGTCATTTCGCCGCTTTCCACCGTCCAGAGCTCGGGTAGCAGCACCTCTTTTTTCACCTGCTCCCACTGCGCGAAACCCTGGTTGTACTTCTTCATCAGGTCGTGGTAGAGCTTCACCACTTTCGCGTCCTTTACCAAGTCGGCATGTGAGGTGGCCGCGACACCGTTTTTCTGCGCCCACTTTTTGAGCTCATCGAAGGCCGGCACGAGCAGCGCGGCCGGAAACTTGCGGTCGGCTCCCACCACCATTATCTGCTCCACGAGCGGGTCTTCTTTTACTTTGTTTTCAATAACTTGCGGGGCAATGTACTTGCCGCCGCTCGTCTTGAACATCTCCTTTTTGCGGTCGGTAATCTTGAGAAACCGCCCGTTCACAAATTCGCCGATGTCGCCGGTGTGGAACCAGCCGTCGGCGTCGATTTCCTGGGCCGTGAGCTCGGGCTTGTTGTAGTAGCCCTTCATCACGCAGGCCGAGCGGGTCAGAATCTCGCCATCTTCGGCGATTTTCACTTCCATGTTATCGATGAGCGGGCCCACCGTGCCAATCATGTTGTTCTCGGGCTCGTAGCCGTTCACCGCAATTACCGGCGAGGTTTCGGTGAGGCCATAGCCCTCCATCACCCGAATCTGGGCGGCCCAGAACACGCGGGCCAGCCGTGGCTGCAAGGCCCCGCCGCCGCTCACGATGCAGCGCAGGTTGCCGCCCAGCGCCTCGCGCCACTTGTTGAAGATGAGCTTATTGGCCAGCGCCAGCTCGGTGTTGTAGATAAAGCCCTGGTTTTTCTGCGGGTCGAATTTCAAGCCCAAA
The DNA here is from genome assembly GCA_964277755.1 of uncultured Hymenobacter sp. Classification (GTDB taxonomy): domain Bacteria; phylum Bacteroidota; class Bacteroidia; order Cytophagales; family Hymenobacteraceae; genus Hymenobacter. The sequence goes on along the minus strand of CAXYJY010000051.1, from coordinate 37,956 downwards.
TCCAGCGCCCAGAAGAAGAGCTTGTGCTTAATACCGGTTTGTTCGTGGCCCTTGGCCACGATTTTATCATACACTTTTTCCAGCAGGCGCGGCACGGTGGTGAAGATGCTCGGGTGCACCTCGCGTAGGTTGTCGGCGATGGTTTCCATGCTCTCGGCGTAGTAGATGCTCACGCCGTGTATCATGTACAGATACGTCACCATGCGCTCGAAAATATGGCACAAGGGCAAGAAGCTGAGCGCCTTATCCTCTTGGCCCACGGGCACGTAGGCGGCCGAGTTGCGGCAGTTGCTGAGCAGGTTGTCGTGGCTGAGCATCACGCCTTTGGGCTGCCCGGTGGTGCCGCTGGTGTAAATGAGCGTCAGCAGGTCGTCGGGCTGCACGGCGGCTTTCAGGGGCTCCAGGTCGGCGGGGTTGCCGGTTTTGCCCAGCTCCAGCAGCTCCGAGAAGTGGCGCGCGCCCGCTACTTTGTCGAAGGTGAAGACGTTCTCGGCCGGAATATCAAGCGCGGCCGTGGCCTCCTTTACCTTGGCGTACAGGTGCTTGTCGCTCACGAACACGGCCCGCACGCCGGCATCGGTGAAGATGTAGCGGTAGTCCTCGACCGTGATGCTGGGGTACATCGGCACGCTGGTGCCGCCAATCTGGGCGATACCAAAATCGGCGAGCAGCCACTCGGGCCGGTTCATGCTGATAATGGCGACTTTATCGTCCTTTTTCAAACCCAGTTTCAGCAGGCCCAGGCTCACCAGGTTGGTTTGGTCCTGCACCTGCTGGCTGCTGAGCGGCTGGTACTGGCCGTTGATTTTGGCGGCTAGCGCATCGGGCTTGGGAAATTTTTCGAGCTGATTGGCCAGAATGTCGAAGGAGCGGCGGACGTCCATAGGGCGGGGCAGGGGCGGCAACGGGAAGAATGAAGCGCTAAAGAAACAGGTTTTTTACGGAAATCCGGCGCGGAGGCTGCCCGCCGCCCCGGCCAGGTAGCCCGGCCGGGGCGGCGCGGGCGTAAATTTGGCCGCGCCCGCCGCGCCGACTGATGAACCTGGCCTTATTTTTTGACCCGCTCCCCGACGAGCTGACTGCCCCCACGGCCGCCCCCACCACCGTGGCGGCCTACGTCACGCGCTTCGCCGAAGACTTCCCCGACTGGCGCACCGCCGACCTCGCCCTCATCGGCCTCGATGAGTGGCGCGGCACGGCCGCCGGCCCGCCGCCCGCCGGCCAGCACGGGGCCAACCGCGTGCGCGAGCGCTTCTACTGCCTGCAACGTGGCACCGGCCCGCTGCGGCTCGTGGACCTGGGCAACCTGCGCCCCGGCCTCAGCCTCGACGATACCTACCGCCGCCTGTGCGAAATAGTGAGCGCCCTGCTGGAAGCCAACACGATACCCATCTTACTGGGCGGCGGCCACGACCTCGACTACGGCCAGTTTCTGGCCTACGAGCCGCAGCACGAGCAGGCTCCGGCCATCAACTTCGCGGTGGTGGACTCGCGGCCCGACATGGCCCTGCCCATGCCCGGTATGCCCGCCGAAGACAGCCACCTGCGCCGCCTGCTGCTGCACCAGCCCAATTTTGTGTTCAGCTGCGCGCACCTCGGCCACCAGCAGTACCTCACGCCGCCCGATATTCTCACGGCCTTCGAGAAGCTGCACTTCGAAACCATGAGCGTGGGCGAGCTGCGCACCGACCGCCGCCTGGCCGAGCCCGTGCTGCGCCAAGCCAATTTTTTGAGCTTCGACATCGCGGCCCTGCGCTGGCAGGATGCCCCCGGCTACTACCCCGCCAGCCCCTTCGGCCTCAGCAACGAGGATGGGGCGCAACTCTGCTGGTACGCAGGACATAACGAGCAGCTGACCTCCCTCGGCCTATACGGCTACCGGCCCGACCACGACGCCCATGGCCTAGCCGCTGCCACGCTGGCCACCATGCTCTGGTACTTCATCGAAGGCTACTACCACCGCAAGCCCGAAACTGGCTTCGGCACCTACCGCTTCCTCACCTACACGCTGGTGCTGCCCGGCAACGGCCCCCACGAGCCCACCGAATTAGTTTTCTACAAGTCGCGCCGCGCCGACACCGATAAGTGGTGGATGCAGGTCGAAAGCATCACCGACCAGTCCATTAAGCGTATAGTGCCCTGCACGCACCAGGACTACCTGCACGCCGCGCAAGGCGACTTGCCGCAGCGTTGGATTCGCACGCAGGCGCTGTTGGGGTAGGAGGTGCCAGTAGCACAATCCGTCATGCTGAGCGGAGCGCAGCGGAGTCGAAGCATCTCTACCGCTTCATTGCCGAGTAATAGTTAATTATCAGATACCAGGAGGTTAGTTCACCGATAGAGATGCTTCGACTCCGCTCCGCTGCGCTCAGCATGACGGACGATAAAAGCCAGCATGACAAACGACGATATAAAAACGTACACGAAGAATCAACTCGCTCTGCGCAACGGCCAGGACCGCGATGAAATCTGGGTGGCCTACCAGGGCAATATTTACGACGTAACCCGCTCGCGCCTCTGGCAGCGCGGCAACCACTACGAGCACTGGGCCGGCCAGGACCTCACCCGCGAGCTGGACGAGGACGCGCCGCACCTGGCCACGGTGTTTGATAAATTTACCATCATCGGGCGGTTGGTGTAGGGTAAGCTTTAGCTTGCCTTTTCGTCGCTTTTTTATCTTTACGGCAAGCTAAAGCTTACCGCACACTCTTCTGGCAAGCTGAAGCTTACCCTACATTCTAATGACTACCGAAGCACCTTCTACCTACAACGACCTCGAAAACTGGCCCACTACCGACATCCTCGCGGGCATGAACCACGAAGACCAGACCGTGCCGCTGGCCGTAAGCAAAGCCCTGCCGCAGCTCGAAAAACTGGTGGAGGCTACCGTGGCCCGGCTGCGCGCCGGGGGGCGGCTGTTTTACATCGGGGCGGGCACGAGCGGGCGGCTGGGTGTGGTCGACGCCTCGGAGTGCCCGCCCACGTTTGGCGTGCCGGCCGGGCTGGTGGTTGGCATCATGGCCGGGGGCGACGGGGCCATTCGCCAGGCGGTCGAAGGCGCGGAAGACGATGCCCGGCAGGCGTGGCTTGATTTACAGCAGTTTAATGCCGGCCCCAATGACGTGCTGGTGGGCATCGCCGCCTCGGGCCGCACGCCCTACGTGATAGGCGGCCTGCAAGCCGCCCGCGCCGCCGGCCTCGCCACCGGCTGCGTGGTGTGCAATGCGGGCTCGGCGGTGGCGGCGGCCTGCGAGTTTCCGGTGGAGGTCGTGACCGGGCCAGAGTTCATCACGGGCAGCACGCGCCTCAAAGCCGGGACCGCCCAAAAGCTGGTGCTCAATATGCTGACTACCGCCACCTTCATCCGCCTGGGCCGGGTGAAGGGCAACAAAATGGTGGACATGCAGCTCAGCAACGAAAAGCTCGTAGACCGCGGCCAGCGCATGCTCATGGATGAGCTCGGCATAGCCCAGCCCGAGGCGGCCGAGCTGCTGGCGCGCCACGGCTCGGTGCGGGCGGCGCTGCTGGCGCGGCAGGGGTAGCCGGGTTATGTTTCGCTCATTTAGTGCTCGCGCGGCCATAAGCGGGCTGATGCAACTCGGCTTGCTAGCCTGTTTTTATTCTAATCCGAGCAGCCGGGTTGGTGTTCTGGGCCCTGGGAGATATTGCTTCAGCTTGATAACCAAACTGCGAGTAACGAGGGAAGGCGTTGAACCGAACGATTTGCCTAAAGGCGCGTTTTGCCAGTGGGCCGGTTCTAGCTGGCTCGCTTGCCATGCATACTATCGAGCCTTATTACAACTGGATAGACCAATACTCAGCCACCGACGACGAGCGCTCGCCGCTCTACGGGGCCGAGTACAGCCTCGACACGTTCAGCAATACTATTTACGGCTACTACATTCATCCGCAGTGGGATAGCCTGGAGTCGGATACGCTCTTTTTCAAGATACTGTGGGCTGACTACGACGAGGGCGCGGCCGTGCTAGAGTTTATCGGCGAGTGGAACGATGCCATCGAAAACGACATCATGAACCTCAAGCGCAACATCCTCGACGTGCTGCTGCACGAGGGAATCCGGCGCTTCGTGCTCATCGGCGAAAACGTGTTCAATTTCCACGGCTCCGACGACAGCTACTACGAAGAGTGGTTTGAGGAAGTGGAAGACGGCTGGATTGCGGGCGTGAACTTTCAGGAGCACGTGCGCCGCGAAATGAGCCAATATGGGCTCGACCACTACCTCAACTTCGGCGGCGACCTCGACGACCTGCCCTGGCGCACCTACGAGCCCCGTCGCCTTATTGAAACCGTGGATGGCCTGCTGCGCCGCCGCCTCAATTAACCTAGTGGCCGCATAAAAAAGGCCCGCGTTAGCGGGCCTTTTTTAGTGTGCAGCAAGCAACTAATTCTTGGTTTTAGTCTTCTTGCTGCTCTTGGTAGTGGTGGTAGCATCGTCGTCGCCGTCGCGGTCGTTTTCGGCCCCGGCGGCATCGGTTACCATGCGGCGGCGCTCGGCTACGGTGCCTTTGTAGACCTGCGGTTGCTTGGCTTGGCGGGCGGCTTTGCGCTCGGCCTTGGTCATGGGGGTAGTGGGCTGGCTGGTTTGGGCGCTGGCTTCGATAGCGGCTACGGCCAGCAAGGCGAGCAGGAGGAAGTTTTTCATTGCGAATGGGGAAAGAAAGACGGTGATGAAATGGCGTTGGAGAAAAATGGAATTGGAATTTATACCTTTTTTCTTTGAAGGTGCGGTAAAGCTACTGGATATCAAGTTTCATTCCAATAAATACTTATCAATACCGAGGATAATTCTTGATGTTGGGCTTAATTGTGGGCAAGTGGCTGACTACTAATTAAGTATGCTGAGGCAAGGTTGGCTAGTGTAAATCGACCCGTAGGGGCCGGGGCTCGCGCAGTAGGGGCGCGATGAGTTTTTTGACGGCGGGCTGGGTGGCCAGGGTAGTAGCGTCGGGGCGGGGCGGGCGCGAGGCGGCGCAGTCGGCCTGCAAGTCGGCCAGGGCCGCGTGCTGGTAGCGCCCTACTTGCTGCATGCGATTGAGGTGTTCGGTCATGACGGGTGGCATGGCCGGACGGCGGTCGATGCCCTCGCGCAGCACGCGCCAGTGGCTCTGAATGAGGGCCAACTGCTGCTCGTATACGGTTACGTTGGGTGGGCCGGCGGGTGTTTGGACCTGCTTCAGCAAAAACTCGGTGGAGTATTCGGCCAGCCAGAAGCGGCGCGTGAGCTGCTGGTAGCGATGCATGGCCTCGGGGGCAGTGTTGCGCTCGGCGGGCGGCAGCAAACCCAATTGCCGCATGATGGGACTTTCGACGTCAAATTTGGGAATGGGTGTCGAAGCGGCCGTCTCGAGCTTGGGCGTTTCGTGGGAGGTAGTCTGCTCGGGCGGGGCTCCCGGCTGGCACTGCGTGCCGAGCGTGCCCAGCGCCGCCAGCGCCAGCCAGCGCAAGCCGGCCACAGGTTTAGAAAAAAGGAAGCGGGTAAAAAGAGCCATAAGCTAAGTAGTTCAGGAAGCGTGCCAGCAATCGGACCGGCCAAGTTGGCACCAAAACTAGGAATGGCCCGCGCCTCAACCACCCGCGCCGCCCTGCGTACAACAGTTGTATCTCACGCAGCCCCTTTTTCCATGCCCACCACCCGCTCCGAGCAAGACCAAGCCACCCAGCCCACGCAGGCCGACCAGTACCAGCCCATCGGCCGCCAAGAAGCCCCCACCAACCCCGACGCCCTTCACGGCGGCAACGCCGACGACAACTCGGGTAGCGGTGGCAACGCCCGGCCCACCGCTGCCGCTGCCGTGCCTGCTAATAAGGCCGACGGCACCATCGAATCGGCCGACCAGAACGAAGGGGCCATCAAAGGCGGCGGCGTGAGCGGCGGCACCGCTAGCAGCGGCGGCAGCATCGGCCAGGTTACGCTGTAGGCAATGCGCGTAGTAGGTGGTCAGAGCAATCCGAACTGCCCACTCAGCCACTGCTAAAACTACTCTCCATTACTCTAACTACCCATCGCTCATGGTTACGCCCAACCCCGCCCCCGACGCCGGCCGCCCGGCCGCAATCGAAGAAAACAAGGTACCCAGCACCGCCGGCCCCATTACCAACCAGCAGGCCGACCCCGACCCCAATGCCAGCGGCAACCCCGAAACCGTAACCCAGCAAGACTTGGCCAGTAGCGACGGGGCGGGCATCCGGGGTGATTACGGCGACGCCAGCCAGACTACTGGCCTCGAAGGTGGCGAGCAGGCTCCTGCAGACGCCAGCCCCGACCGTGCCGACTAAAACCCGACCAACGCCGCCCAGCAAGGCGAGTAAGGAGAATCAGTGGTTTCTGCGCCCCCAAGCCCCAGGGGAGCAACCCAACTTCACGGGTGGGTCGCTCCCCTGGGGCTTGGGTTGTTTATTGCCTCGCTAACGATACTGAGAGGGCTCCGTACAGTAGCTTATACTATCGAAGAAGCCGGTGCGGGCCTACTGCGGCTGGGGCGCAGACGAGGCTTTCCTGCGGCCTCTCTTGGAGGCATTCTTCGCGCCGGCGTCGGTTGCGCCTAACGGAAAAAAACTGGTCATATTGCCGCTCATAGTGGGAGTAAACGGCAGAAAAGGATTGAAAAGCAGGCGGGCTTCGGGCCGCGTTGCGGGCTGGGGTTGTTTGGCTTTCATACTAAGGTGGAGAAGTAAGCGAGGGTCGGTGGTGGCAGCCACAAGCCCGTTAGGGTTGCAATATAGGGCTATGATAATAAGTAGAGCCGGTTGCCAGTTGATACCGATAAGTCCTGTTTGTTCTTCGCAGAGTGCCGTGTAGCTGGCCGGCTCGCCGCCACGCGCCAGCCGCCCAGGCCACTGCTTTTGCCGCGCCGGTTGCCAGCCCGCCCCAACGCGGCGGGCGTAACTTGCAGCCTACTTCTTGGTGCCCTACCTGCCGTTGATGCGTTCTGCTGCTTTTTCCTGCTACTTTCTTCTTGCTGCTTTCCTGCTGAGTTTTCCGGCCGCGCTGCGGGCGCAGGCCGCCGCCAACACCCTGCCCAGCCTGCGCACTACGCCGCCCCTGGTGCTACGCGAAGACCTGCAAGATGCCGACGCGCCCGTGCCGCCCAAGCGCGAGCTGCGCGCCTTCTGGATTGCTACCGTAGCCAACATCGACTGGCCCAGCCAGCGCGGCATGGCCCCCGAGGTGTACCGCCGTGAATACCGCCGCCTGCTTGACGCCGGCCAGCGCGCCGGCCTCAACGCCGTATTCGTGCAAGTGCGGCCCGCGTCGGATGCCTTTTACAAATCGGACCTGGAGCCTTGGAGCCGCTACCTGACGGGCCGCCAGGGCAAGGCCCCGATTGAGAACGACGACCCGCTGCCCTTCCTCATCTCGGAGGCGCACCGCCACGGCATGGAGTTCCACGCCTGGTTCAATCCCTACCGTGCCACGATGGACACCGTGACGCGCTCGCTGGCTGCCAACCACCCGCTGCGCCAGCATCCCGAGTGGTTTATCCGCTACTCCAAGCAGTACCTCTACAACCCTGGCCTGCCCGAGGTGCGCACCCACATCAAGCGCGTGATTATGGACGTGGTGCGGCGCTATGATATTGATGGGGTGCATTTTGACGACTATTTCTACCCGTACCCTGAGCCGGGTATTGTCTTTCACGATGAGCCCGCCTTTGCCGCCCATAACCCCGACCAACTGAGCCTCGCCGACTGGCGGCGGCAGAACGTGAACACGCTCATCCATGACCTGCACGACAGTATTCTGACCGCCAAACGGTGGGTGAAATTCGGCATTTCGCCTTTCGGCGTGTGGATGAACAAAAGCGCCCACCCCGATGGCTCGGACACTCGCGCCGGGCAGCCCAGCTACTCCAACCTCTACGCCGACTCGCGCCTGTGGCTGCGCTCGGGCTGGATAGACTACATCGTGCCGCAGCTCTACTGGAGCACCAAGTTCAAACTGGTGCCCTACGCCACGATGGTAGAGTGGTGGGCGCGCAACCGCTTCGAGCGCCACCTCTACATCGGCCACGGCATGTACCGCATGCGCGAAAGCACCCGCTCCGACACCGCCTGGCGCAACCCCCGCGAGCTGCCCACCCAGGTGCGCCTCAACCGCAGCTACCCCGACGACGTGCAGGGTAGCGTGTACTTCTCGGCCAACTCGCTCTTGAATAACCCGCTGCACACTACCGACTCGTTGCGCCTCAACCTCTACCGCGCCCCGGCGCTGGTGCCCACCATGCCCTGGCTCGATAGCTTGGCCCCGCGCCCGGTGCGCGAGCTGGTGCTCAACCGTACCCGCGCCGTGGCTACCCTCACCTGGATGCCCGACCCCGTGCCCGCCGAAGACGGCGACCTGGCGGCCTACTACGTGCTCTACCGCTTCGAGCGCGGGCAAGTGATGTCGCCCGCCGACCCGCGCCACATCCTGGCCGTGGTGCGCCCCACCAACCTGGGCCAGCCCGCCACCTTTGCCGACACCACCGCCCGGCCGGGCGTGGCGTATTCGTATTTCCTTACCGCCGTCGACCGCCTGCACAACGAGAGCGTGCCGCTGCGCGTGTTTTCGGAAGGCAAGCTGCCGGTGGAGGTGCTGGCTGCTGCACCTATCAACATGCCCGCCCAGGCCCACCGCCCGCTGCCGCCCGTGGCCTCGGTGCCCAAGGCCGCCGGCCGCCCCGTGTCGCCGGTGCCCGGCGAGGTAGCCCGCGCCGAAGCCGCCAAGGTGAAAATCAAAACCAAGCCGCCCGTGAAGAAGCGGCGCGGCTTCTTCGCCCGCTTGTTTGGGTTGAAATAGGGAAAGGAAGGCAGGTATAGGTGAGCGCGGTAGGCCCTGTGACCACAACAGCGTGAGCAGGCATATTTAGTTTGCTGGTCGAATAGTTTATCATCGATATACCAAGCTACATTTGCGCCGGGCCAGTCACTCTTAACCTTATTCTGGCCCGCCAACTGCTATGCAGCGACAAACTACGCTGACGTTAAAAACTGTACTATTCCTGGGGGGGGGGGAGTATTTTCCGGGTGCGAGGTAGTGCCGCAAGCCACCGTGGCACCCAAGGCCGAACCAGCCGCCGCGTCTACCTACACGCCGGCCCAGCAAGCCTGGCTCAACTTCGTGGCTAAGGTGCGCCGGGGCGAGCAAATAGACCCCACCGGGCAATACGTGAAGGATGGCACCCGCGTGCCAGACGACCAGCAGCCGCACGTCCGCCCCAAATTTGATGCGGCCCGCGACAAGTACCCGTTTGTGCTGCTGGCGGATGGCACAGTGGTGCCGCTGGCAAAAACAGGTGCCGGCGGGGACAATGGCTCCAGCTTCACCGACCCCCGCAACGATACCCCGCAGCCCTGCCCGCCCGGTGAGCCGTGCCCGCCCAGCGGCTACCCGCCCGCCGTTACGAGCACGTTTGTGTCCAGCGTGGGCCTGGGCGGCACCGGCGACATCGTGGATATAAAATCTCTGTATGATGTGCAGAGCATTCTGGGGTACGAGAAGCTGAACGCCAACCTGAATCAAGGCGCTGGTGGTTCAGATATCTACTATCACTTCACGCGCTTCGCCAGCAGCGTGATACAGGGTGTCGAATACAGCCAGCCCGACCAGTACCCAAACTTGAGTACTGCCGACCCTGTCGTAGCTTACGGCGGCAAAACGACGCACTGGTTTTATCAAAACGTCCCCGACTCCGACCCAGATTTTGCTGGGATATGGTATCCTAATCCGGATATTGATAGGGGAAGGTGGAAGCCTGTCGACTTAAACCAGGGAGCTGGTGGAGAATACGTCTGGACTTATCAAGCTAAAACGCTGAGCGTTGGAAACGGTGCTGCTCCGTTTCACGAAATAGGTATTATATCAGGCAATAGTAGCCAAATTCAGCCGCCTGCTGGCTGGGGTAAGTATCCGCAAGACCTAAATGATAGTGCTGGGGGTGACTTTATCTATTTCTGCTACAAGCGGTAGCGTAAAAGCAGAAGCTCATGAATGCTTACTTCCTGCTCACTGTTTCGTTAACAGTAGCTCCTCAGCTACTACTGGCTCAGTCCGCCGCCCCCGAACTCGACCGCCGGCCTTTCTACGTTGAGTTGCGAGGGTCGCATAACAACTGCGAAATCCGCTACCAAAACGGCAATGGAGTGATAGATGTAAATCCACTGGATGAGAGCCTTTTTCCTTTTACGGTAGGCTATTATTTTACTCCTCGTTTAGCTGTGCAGCTTGGCGGTTCCTATGTGCATATCACCTATAATTCCCCAGGGGGTATCATGCAGGACCCTACCGGAACTTCTATAACGGGAATTACAGATTATACGCATAAGCGTGGGTCGGTTTCGACATTGCTGCGCTACGCCGTGCTGCCCAAAAAGAACCGCTTGCAAGTAGATGCGCTGCTGGGGCTGATGTGGGCGCGCAACGCTTACGTTTCCTATTCCTACTCTACCTTCAACGGGGTCATCACCGGCGAGCAAACCCGGCGCGACAACGGGGCGCAGTTCCTCGCCACGGCGGGCGTGGGGTTTCGCTGGGTGTTCAGCCGCCATTTCGAGCTGCTGTACGACCACGCCTGGAACCGCAACCTGGACGGGGCCCCGCCCTACCTGCGGCAGCAGATTACGGGTAGCCCCAACGGCGTGACCACCAATCGTAGCCTCGCCCTGCGCTACCGCTTCAACTGGGGCAAGCCCACGCCGCAGCCCACGCAGTAGGCAGTAGTGCCCAGCACTAAAACGGGTGCCCGGTTGCTTTTCCCGAAGCGGCCGGGCACCTTTGCGTATATGCTTCCGTACTCGCCGCCCGCCCGCCTCCTCAGCCTCGACGTGTTTCGGGGCCTCACCGTGATGGGCATGGTCGTGGTGAACAATCCCGGCGACTGGGGCCACATCTATCCGCCCCTGGAGCACGCCGAGTGGCACGGCTGCACGCCCACCGACTTGGTGTTCCCGTTTTTCCTGTTTATTGTGGGCGTCAGCCTGGCCTACGCCCTGGCCGGCCCCAAACAGCGCCACGTGCCGCAAGGCCCCGTGCTGACGCAGGTGCTGCGGCGGGCGGCGGTGCTGTTTGGGCTGGGGCTGCTGCTGTCGCTGTACCCGCGCTTCGATTTCGCAGTGGTGCGCATCATGGGCGTGTTGCAGCGCATTGCGCTGGTGTACCTGGGGTGCAGCGTTATTTATTTGAAAACCAGCTGGCGCACGCAGCTTATTTTGCTGATAGCCTTCCTGTTAGGCTACGCCGCGCTGCTCCAGCTAGTGCCCGTGCCCGGCGTTGGCCCCGCCAACCTGGAGCCCACCACCAACCTCGGCGCGTGGCTCGACCGCGCCGTTCTCACGGAGCCGCACCTCTGGAAGCAGTCGCGCACCTGGGACCCCGAGGGCTTGCTTGGCACGCTACCTGCGCTGGGTACCGGCCTGCTGGGCGGGTTGGCCGCGCAGTGGCTGCGCCGTGCTGCTACCTCCGCCACCAAAGTGCGCGGGCTGCTGGCGGCGGGCGTGCTATGCGTGCTGCTGGGCGTGTTCTGGAATGGGTGGTTTCCCATCAACAAAGCCTTGTGGACCAGTTCCTACGTGCTCTTCACGGGCGGGCTGGCGCTGCTGGTGCTGGCCGCGCTGTACTGGCTTTGCGACGTGCGCGGCTACCGGGCCTGGGCCGCGCCGGCCGTGCCGTTCGGGGTCAATGCCATTGCCGTGTTTGTGGGCTCGGCGCTGCTCTCGCGCACCTTCGGGCTCTTTAAGCTGCCCTTGCCGGGCGGCGGGGTAGGGGGCCTGAAGGAGTGGCTCTACAGCTGGGGAATCGTGCCGTTTTTCAGCGACCCGCGTCAGGCGTCGTTGGCGGGGGCGGTGGTATGTTTGCTCGTCTGGTGGGCGGTGCTCAGCGTGCTCTATCGCCGCCAATGGGTGTGGAAAGCCTGAGCACTTGTAGCAGCCACATAGATAGCCTGTCATATTTTACCCAATGAAAATTCTCATCATCGGCGGCGGCAACATGGGCCTCACCTACGCCCGTAGCTTTGTGCGCGCCCACGTTACCTCGCGCCTCGACTTGCGTCTGCTGGCGCGCTCGCCCGAGCGCGTGGCCGCGCTGGCCGCCCACGAACTCGGTACCGCCTGGGGACGCCCCGAAGAGTGCGTGCCGGGCGCTAACATCATCATTCTGGCCGTGAAGCCGCAGGACTCGGGCGCGCTCTTCGAGCAGCTGCGCGGGTTGGTGCAGCCGCAGCAGGTCATCATCAGTATCATGGCGGGCGTGCAGATTAGCACGCTGCGCGAGGCGCTGGGCACGCCCAAAGTCATCCGGGCCATGCCCAACCTGCCCGCCCAGATTGGCATGGGCATGACGGCCTTCACCAGCACCGACGAAGTAACCCGCGCCGAGCTGGTACAGGTGCAAAACCTGCTGAGTACCACCGGCAAAACTGTGTACGTGGAAGACGAAAGCGCCATCGACGCCAGCACCGCCATCTCGGGCAGCGGCCCGGCCTACGTGTACTATTGCATGGAAGCCCTCATGGCGGCAGCCGCCCAAATGGGCTTCGCGCCCGCCGAGGCCGAGCTGCTTGTCAGCCAGACCTTTCGCGGCGCGGTAGAGCTCTACAGCCAAGCTGGCCTCAGCTGCCAGGACTGGATAGCCCGCGTGTCTTCCAAAGGCGGTACTACTGAGGCTGCCATGCGCGCCTTCGGCCAGGCCGCTGTGCGCGAGGGCCTCATGGCCGGCGCCACCGCTGCCCGCGACCGCGCCGAGGAGCTGGGCCGCCGGTGAGGTGGTGAAGGAGTGAGATGGTGAATGAATAAATGGCCTGTCATTGCGAGCATGTTGCGCAACATGCTCGCAATGACAAACGGTGTTTTTGCGTAAGAAGCTGTTTGAGTTAGCAGAATTTGAGAATGCGCCGGATGTTAGCCCATGTTAACCAGTCATTTGCCCGTGTCAGCAACCGGTCATATTCCTTCGACAAGCGGCGGTTAGCACTCAGCCACGCCAGGGTGCGCTCGACTAGCCAGCGCTTTTTATGAATACAAAAGTTCTTCTTTTTCAGCACGATGTGCGTCGGTTTTTCGAACCGTAGGCCATAGCGCTGGTGCAGGTGGTCGGCGAAAAGCCCCGCAAACGAGCTGTCGCCCATGACCACCTGCCCCTGCCCTAGTAACGGCAGGTGCGCGGCGACTGCGTCCCAAAAAGCGATGGCGGTGGCTGCATCCGATTCCCCAGCTGGCACTACCCAGCTAGCCAGTATATTACCTAACGTATCGATGAGTACCAAGCGCTTGCGCCCTTTCACCCGCTTGCCCGCGTCAAAACCCACCGTACTGCCGGTTGCCGTGGCCGCGTTTTTGACGCTTTGCGTGTCGATTATGACGCAAGTGGGCTGCGTTTTTTTTGCACGTTTTCCCGGTAATCGGCGACCAGGCAAGCATTTATTTCATCGAGCACCCCGCTGTGCTGCCACTTACTGAAGTACCAGTACACCGTCCCCCAAGGGGGAAACTCCCCCGGCAGGTCGCGCCACAAACAACCATTTTTCAGCACGTACAGGATGGCATTGACCAGTTCTAGCAGTGACCATTTGCTGCGCCGCCGCACATGGGCCAACAGCAATGGCTCCAACCGCTGCCAAGCGTGCGCTGATAAGTCTGAACTATAGGCTTTTCGCTTAGCCAATACGACTACGTCTTGCATGACCCAAATTTAACTCAAACAGCTTCTCAGACACGAGCTGTTGCGCCTTGTTCGCAATAGAAGCTACTGCTTGCCGCCACTGCTATTCACTTTCTAATGAAAAAAACTGCTTTACTCGCGGGCGCTACCGGCCTGGTTGGTAGCGCGTTACTGCCAATGCTGCTTACCTCCGAGCGCTATGCCAAGGTGATAATAGTGGGCCGCCGCCCGGTTGAGGTGCAGCATCCCAAGCTCACGCAAGTAGTCACTGACCTAAGCCAGCTCGAAGCTGAGCGCCTACGTCTCATTGCCGACGACGTATACTGCTGCCTGGGTACCACCATGCAGCAAGCGGGCTCGAAAGAGGCATTTTACGAAGTCGATTTTCTATACGTGGTGAAGCTGGCAGCCCTCACAGCGGCCAATTTCGCGGCGCAGTTTCTGGTCGTGTCTTCCCTCGGAGCCGATGCGGACTCGCTGTTTTATTACAACAAGGTGAAGGGCGAGATGGAAGCCGCCGTGCGGCAGGCCCCGTTTCGGGCCATCCATATCTTCCGGCCCTCTTTGCTGCTGGGCGCGCGGGCCCGGCCGCGCCTCGGCGAGCGCCTGGGCGGGCTGCTACTCAGGCTGGTGGGCCCGCTGCTGCGCGGCAGTTGGCAGAAGTACCGCGCCATCACCGCCGAAGCCGTGGCTAGCGCCATGCTGCGCGCTGCCGAAGACGACGGTGGCGGCGTGCGCGTGCATGAGCTGGGCGGCGACTAAAAAAGCGCCCCGGCCAAACCGGCCGGGGCGCTTTTTTAGTCGTTGAAGCTCACAAGCTAAGTTATTCAGCTTCTGCGGCCCCCTGCGCTTTCTTTCGCGTTATCTGCGTTGAAAAGCTACCACCGGCGGCCGTAGCCCCGCCCGTAGTAGCGCGGGCGCGGGGCGTAGTAGTAGGGCCGGGGCGCGTAGTACACGGGGCGCGGATACACCACCACGGGGGGCGGCGGGGCTACTACCACCGGCGCCACGGGCGGGTAGTAGTAGCGCGGCCCGTAGTAAGGGCGCGGCGCGTAGTAGGGCCGCCCAATCTGGGCATTGATAACGACCTGGGCCGCCGCCGACCGGGTTCCGAGCACGCCCAAGCTCAGCAGCAGGGCAAATATCACTGGTTGTAAGCGCATGATAGAAACGCGCCGCAGCACGCTGATTTAGAATGAACTACAGTAAACAGAGTATTAGCGTCCGCGCCGCCCGCCAAAGCCGCCGGGGCCAGGGCCGGGATGAAAGCCCCGGTGGTCGCCGCCGTAGTAGCGCGGGCCGGGCGGGGGCAGCGGCCGGGCGTAGTAGCGCGGCCCGTAGTACCGGGGGGCATAGTAGCGCGGGCCGTAGTAGCCGCCGTAGGCCGGGTAGCCGGCGCTGGCCCCTACGTACACGCCCGGCGTGCAGCTGCTCAGCAGCAGGCCGAAACTCAAGGCAAAAAACAGGGCAAACAAAGATTTCAGTCGCATAGCCATAAGCACCGAGGCGCTTTAGTTAAGAGTGAATCGGATAACGGAACAACAGCACTTAGACGCCAAAAAACTCCCAGAGTTTAACGCGCCTGCCCGGCAGGCAAGTAGTATGGCGCGGGCAAAAGCGGCGGGCACGGCACCTACAAGCACTGGCTTTCTACAAGAAAAACTCGTGCCAGTTTTAAGTTGGGCAGCGGGAAGTACGAGCTTTCAGGCTTTAGGATGAGGGTTGTTGCGGCTGTTTTATAAAATGCTTAATTTTGCTTGTAAGAGCTTGATTTGTAATGAGGTTAATTCTGTTGAAACAGAGGCCAAAATGAATTTAACCCATCCGCCAACCGTTTATAAAGCAAGCAATAACCAGTAGCCTATCCGACTATGAAAAGCCCCGCCGAATACCTCGCCCCGCACGTATTTGAAGCCCGCCGCCCGCGCCGCGAGTTGCAGCCCGTAGTGAGCCACGCCGACGCCCTGCGCGCCGTGGAGCAGGCCCTGGCCGATGCCGAGAAATACAAGTACCTGCTGATGCGCGCCCTGCGCCGCCACGCCGATGAAGCGGCCGCCACGGCCCGGCCCGAGCAGCGCGAAACGCCGGTGCTGCCCATGTACCCCGAGGGCCTGCCGCTGGCCGCGTAACACGTTTTCTGAAAAAGCAAAAGCCGCTCGTTGCTGACGAGCGGCTTTTGCTTTTTTGGTAATTAGTGGCGGGTTAATAAAAGCGGTCGGGTAGCAGGTAATTCTGTACGTAGTCCTGAATGCCGTCTTCCAGCGAGGTGAACGGGCGCTCATAGCCGATGCTGCGCAGCTTGCCCATGTCGGCCTCGGTGAAGTACTGGTACTTGTCGCGGATGTCCTCGGGCGTGTCGCGGAAGCGCACGTCGGGCGCGGCGCCGAGGGCGGCGAAGGTATTCAGGGTGAGGTCCATGAAGGTACGGGCCTGGCCGCTGCCCAGGTTGTAGATGCCCGACTGCGTGCGGTGGTTGAGCAGGAAAAAGCACACTTCCACCACGTCCTTTACATAGACAAAATCGCGCATCTGGCCGCCGTCGATGTAGTCGGGGTTGTGCGAGCGGAAGAGCGTCATGTTGCCGTGCTGCCGAATCTGGTGGAAAGCGTGGAAAATCACCGATGCCATGCGGCCCTTGTGGTACTCGTTGGGGCCGTAGACGTTGAAGAACTTGAGGCCGGCCCAGAAATACGGCTTTTCGGCCTGCTGCACGGCCCAGTTGTCGAAGTCGTTTTTCGACTCGCCGTAGGGGTTGAGCGGGCGCAACTGCGGCAGCAGCGCCTCGTCGTCGGAGTAGCCCAGGGTGCCATCGCCGTAGGTGGCGGCCGACGAGGCGTAAACCAGCGGCAGCTGGTAGCGCACGCAGGCCTGCCATAGCTGCTTGCTGTAGTTGAGGTTAAGCAGGTCGAGCACGGCGTAGTCCTGCTCAGTGGTGTCGGTGCGCGCGCCGAGGTGGAAAATAAATTCGACCTGCGCGTGGTGCTGGTCGAGCCAGTCGAAAAACTCCAGCCGGTCGACGTACTCGCGCAGCTTTTTGCCCCGGATGTTGGGCAGTTTTTTCTCCACCGCGAAATTGTCGACCACCACGATGTCGTTGAAATTGGCGGCGTTGAGGCGCGAGACTAAGCAGCTGGCGATAAAGCCGGCGGCACCGGTTACGACTATCATAGGAAGGGCAGATTTTAGCCCCCAAAGGTAGCGCCGCTACTGCGCCGAAAACCGGAAGGCGGCCGGCGTGAGCCCGGTTTTGCTTTTAAACAGCCGGCTGAAATACGGCGGATACTCAAAGCCCAGCCGAAACGCCGTTTCGCTGACGCTGAGCGAGGTGCTGAGCAGCAAGTGTTTGGCGCGCTCAATGAGCTGGTTGTGAATGTGCTGCTGGGTAGTCTGCCCCGTGAGCGAGCGCAGTAGGTCGCCCAGGTAGGCCGGCGACACGTGCAGCGCATCGGCAAAGTGCTGCACCGTGGGCAGCGGCTGCTCGCCGCCCTGCGCGAAGTAGGCCACCAGCAGTTCCTCGAAGCGGCTCAGCAGGTCGTGCGCGGCCGGCCGCCGCGTGAGAAACTGCCGGTGGTAGAAGCGGTTGCTGTAATTCAGCAACACCTCTAGCTGCGAGCAGATTACCTCGTGGCTGAAGCCATCGATGGGCTGCGCCACCTCGGTCCGCAGGCCGTGCAGCAGGCCGTCGAGCACCGCCTCTTCGCGGGCCGAGAGGTGCAGCGCCTCGTGTACCTGGTAGGAGAAAAAATTGTAGCTGCCGATTTTTTTGCCCAGCGGGTGCCGGTGCAACAGGTCGGGGTGAAAAACCAGCATCCAGCCATCCAGCTCCGACGTGTCGACGTCGGCCGGGGCCGTGCAGAGCTGGCCGGGCGCGTAAAAGGCCAGCACGCCCTCGCTGTAGTCGTAGGCCTGCTGCCCGTAGCGCAGCTTGCCCTTGAGGTTTTTCTTGAGCGAGATAATGTAGAGCTGCCGCAGCATAAGGCCGGGCGGCGGCCGGTGCGTGGTGGGCTTCAGGTCAATTACGGCGAGCAGCGGGTGCAGCGGCTTGGGGAAACCGAAATGCTCGGTAAACGCGCTGACGGAATCGATGAGGAGGAAGTCTTTAGCGGGGTGTTTCATAGTGATTGGTTGGCTTGCCGCTCGTGTTACCCCGGCCCCGGCCCCTCCCCTCCGGGAGAGGGGAGCCTATCGTTGAGTTGAGAGTTTTGAGTTGCTCAACTCTTAACTCAAAACTTAAAACTAAAAACTCGTTCGGCTCCCCTCTCCCAGAAGGGAGGAGCCGGGGCCGGGGGTGGGGTTACACAGGCGGCGAGAAAATATACTACAACCCCGCCGGATACGCCGCGCCTGCCGCGCTGCCCACCGGCATAATGGCATCCAACTCGGCCAGCTCCTGTGCACTGAGCGGCAGGCTGGCGGCGGCCACGTTTTGCTCCAGATACTTCCGGCGCTTGGTGCCCGGAATGGCGACCACGCCCTGCGCCAGCACCCAGGCCAGCGCCAGCTGCGCGGTGGTTACGCCTTTGGCTTTGGCGAACTCGTCCAGCTTCTCGACCAGCGCCAGGTTTTTGTAGAAATTCTCGCCCTGGTAGCGCGGGAAAAAGCGGCGCGAGTCGCTGGCCTCAAAATCGTCGGGCGACTTGATTTCACCCGACAGAAAGCCCCGGCCCAGCGGGGAGTAGGCCACGAAGCCGATGCCCAGCTCGTTGGCCGCTGCCAGGATGCCTTCTTCCTCAGGGCGGCGGTCAAAGAGCGAGTACTCGGTTTGCAGGGCCGTGATGGGGTGCACGGCGTGGCCCCGGCGCAGCAGGTCGGGGGCTACTTCGCTCAGGCCGAGGTAGCGCACCTTGCCTTCTTCCACGAGGCGGCTCATGGCGCCCACGGTGTCTTCGAGGGGCACGGCGGGGTCCACGCGGTGCAGGTAGTAGAGGTCGATGTAGTCGGTGTTGAGGTTGCGCAGGCTGCGCTCGATGCTCTTGCGCACGTAGGCGGGGTGGCCGTTGTAGCCGCCAGTCCACTGCTCATTGTCGTCGACCTCGAAGCCGAATTTGGTAGCCAGAATGATGTCGTGGCGGCGGCCGGGTAGCACCTTGGCCACCAGCCGCTCGTTGAGCAGCGGGCCGTAGAGGTCGGCGGTGTCGAGCAGGTTCACGCCCAGCTCCAGGGCGCGGTGCAGGGTGGCGAGGCTCTCGGCTTCGTCGGCCGTGCCGTACACGCTCATGCCGTTCACGCCGGCCGTCATGCCCATGCAGCCCAGGCCTTCGATGGGTACGTGCAGGCCCTGGCTGCCCAGGGGTACTTGTTTGAGGGTGCTCATCAGTAGCGAGTTAAGGAAAAGTGAGATGGAGAAATATCCGGCACAAAGGTCCCGGCGCGCCCGGCCGCCCGGCTTATACAAATCCTGGCTTCTGCTATACAAAACGCGGACGCGCTACCAAAGCGCACCGGCCGTGGCTCCGACTGCCGCCGCAAGTAGCGGGCGTATCTTTGCGCCCCTCAAAACCGCCTTGCCTGCCGCGCCGCAGGCCCCACGCATATCCCGCTTTGCTATTTCGCTATGCTATACGTTAGTCGCCGCGAGCACTTCAACGCCGCCCACAAGCTCTACAACCCCGCCTGGACGCCCGAGCGCAACCAGGAGGTTTTTGGCCCCTGTGCCAATGAAAACTGGCACGGCCACAACTACGAAATGATAGTGACCGTGAAGGGCCAGCCCGACCCCGATACCGGCTTCGTGGTAGACCTCAAGGCCCTCAGCGACCTCATCCGCACGCACATCACCGACCAGGTCGACCACAAAAACCTGAATCTTGACGTGCCTTTTCTTAAAGGCCAGCTCGCCAGCACCGAAAACCTGGCCGTGGCCTTCTGGCAAATTTTGGTGCGCGAGCTGCCCGCCATCACCGGGGCCCAGCTGCACTGCATCAAGATTTACGAAACGCCCCGCAACGCGGTGGAATACTACGGCTAGCGCCTTTGCTTGATTATGAGTTATAAATTATGAATTATGAATTGAGTTTGCAGCTGCTGTAGTGACTTGATAATCAATTCATAATTCATAATTCTCAATTCATAATTAAAATGAAATACTATCTCATAGCCGGCGAGCGCTCCGGCGACACGCACGCCGCTCATCTCTTGCACGAGCTGAAAAAGCAGGATGCCGCCGCCGACTTCCGCTACTGGGGCGGCGACCTGATGCAGGCCGAGGGCGGGCACCTCGTGCATCACTACCGCGAGTTGGCCGTGATGGGGTTTTGGGAAACGGCTACGAGTATTCTCAAATTCAGAGGGTATTTGAAAGAGTGTCAGCGCGATATTCTGGAGCATAAGCCCGACGTGCTGATTCTGGTCGATTACGGCGGGTTTAACTTGCGCATGGCGGCCTGGGCCAAGGCGCACGGCGTGCCGGTGTTCTACTACATCTCGCCCAAAATCTGGGCCTGGAACCAGAGCCGCGTTGAAAAAATCAAGGCCCACGTCGATAGGATGTTCGTCATCCTGCCGTTCGAGGAAGAGTTCTACCAACGCTTTGACTATAAGGTTGATTATATCGGTAACCCCACGGCCGACCAGGTAGCCGACTTCGTACCCGACCCTGGCTTCGAGGCCCAGCACGGTATTGACCCCAAAAAGCCGATAATCGCGGTGCTGCCGGGCTCGCGCAAGCAGGAAATCGAGGAGATGCTGCACGAGATGCTGGCCGTGCTGCCCGCGTTTCAGGAGTACCAATTCGTGGTGGCCGGCGTGAGCAACCTCGACCGCACGTACTACGCGCACTTCGAGCGCAACGGCATCAAGCTGGTGTTCGACCAGGCTTTCGACCTGCTGAGCCGGTCCAGCGCCGCGCTCGTGACGAGCGGCACGGCTACTCTCGAAACGGCGCTTTTCGGCGTGCCGCAGGTGGTATGCTACCGCACCAGCGCCCTCACGTACCAGGTCAGCAAGGCGCTGATAAAGGTGCCGTACATCTCGCTCGTCAACCTCATTATGGGCCGCGAGGTAGTGCAGGAGTTCATCCAAAGTAAATTCACCGCCCGTAACCTGCTCGACGAGCTCAAGCGCCTGCTGACGGACCAGGACTACATCGCTCGCCAGAAAGCCGGCTACGCCGAGCTACGCGCCAAGCTGGGCCAGCACAACGCCGCCCGCCAAACAGCTGCGCTGATGGTGAAGTACTTGCGGGAAAGTAAGTAGCGCGGACTCTTAGTCCGCGAGTGCTGAGCTTTCGCTGAAAAGCCTATTGACTCGTGGACTGAAAGTCCGCACTACGGCGAACATTCGCCCCAATCAGTGGTTTAAAAAGCAATAACCTCGGTGAGCCGCAGCGGCTCGCCGGGGTTATTTCGCTCATGACCCTGCCGCTCCAGCCCCCACCCGCCGCCAGCGCCACCCGCACCACCGTGGTGCGCGTAACCGGCGCGGCCACTACCCACGCCACCGACCTGCTGGCCGTGGAAGCGCCGCTGGAAATCAGCCTGCTGCACGGCCCAGCCGCCCAGCGCCAAACGCGCGCCCTCGCCGTGACCATGCGCACGCCCGGCCACGACGCCGAGCTGGTCGCGGGCTTCCTGCTGAGCGAAGGCATCATCAGTCAACCCGCTGACATCCTACGCATTGGGCACCGCGCCGACCCTAGGCGGCCTGAAGAGCGCGGCAACGTGATACAAGTCGAACTGGCCCCCGAAGTAGTGGTAGAGCTCGACCGCCTGGAACGGCATTTCTACACTACCTCCAGCTGCGGGGTGTGCGGCAAAACCAGCATTGCGGCGGTGCGCGCTACGGCCTGCCCGCTGCCGCCCGATTTAGACAGCCCTAGGGTGCCCGCCGCCCTCATTCACGCGCTGCCCGAGCGGCAGCGCGCAGCTCAGGCGGTGTTTGAGCAAACGGGCGGCTTGCACGCCACGGCCCTGTTCTCGGCCGAAGGCGAACTGCTACTGCTGCGCGAAGACGTGGGCCGCCACAATGCCTTCGACAAAGTGGTGGGCGCCTCGCTGCTGAGTGGGCAGTTCCCCCTAGGTCAGCACGTGGTGCTGCTGAGCGGCCGGGCCAGCTTCGAGCTGGTGCAAAAGGCGGCGCTGGCGGGCGTCGCCATCTTGGCCGCCGTGGGTGCGCCGAGCAGCCTGGCCGTGGAGGCGGCCGAGGAGTTCGGCATCACGCTGCTGGGCTTTGTGCGCAACGAGCGGTTCAATATCTACACTCATGCCCAGCGCATTACCGATATATGAAGCTTAGACTAGAAGAAAACTCGCTGCGCCTGCGCCTCTCCGAAGCCGAGGTGCAAGAGTTTGCCCGTGCTGGGCGGGTAGCGTACACCATCGTATTTGGCCCTGGGGCTGACCAGACCCTGCGCTACTCGCTGGAGAAGCTGCCCGCCACGGCGGCCGCTGAGGCCGTGCAGGTGCGCTACGCGGCCGGGGCGCTGGCCGTGGACGTGCCCGCCGCGCTGGCCCAGGAATGGACGGAAACCGAAAAAAACGGCTTTTCGGCCCAAATAGTCGTCGCCGAAGGGCGCGAGTTACGTATCCTGGTAGAGAAGGATTTGGACTGCCGCCATTAAGCTGCGCCCTGGCGCGGGCGCGGTGGCTGGTTTATTCTTATTTTAGCAAGTATCCCACCCGCTCATACCCACTACCATTATGGAAGAGTCGCCCACCAACGACCCCAGCAAAGCTGGCAAAACCGAGCAGCAAGGCGCAGAGCAAAACTCGCCCAAAAGCGGCCAGCGCCCCGACCAGGGCACCGCCCCCACCAACGACCATTATCGCCCCGACCCGCAAGTGGACCGTGACCAAGCCCCCATTCCGGCCCCCGATGTGGCCGGTGCCAAGTACCATAACCCCGTGCTGGCCCAGCCCACCGAAGAGCATACCGGCCTGAAGCTTGAAAATCGCATGAAAATCGCGGCTGGCGTGGAGGCGGTGATGAAATCGATGCAATTCAGCTGGAGCGAGGCGGGCATGACCCGCGGCACCCATGGCCTGCTGAAAATGAATCAGAAGGATGGCTTCGACTGCTCGAGCTGCGCCTGGCCCGACCCCGACGACCACCGCTCGGTAGCCGAGTTTTGCGAAAACGGCGCCAAGGCCACTGCCTCCGATGCCGATGATAAAGCCTGTGGCCCCGAGGTATTTGCCAAGCACAGCCTGGCCGACCTCTCGCGCCTCAGCGACCGCGACCAGAACAACCTGGGCCGCCTCACGCACCCTATGGTGAAGCGCCCCGGCGGCACCCACTACGAGCCCATCGCGTGGCCCGAAGCCTTCGAAATCATCGGCCGCGAGCTGAACGCGCTGGCGTCGCCCAACGAGGCGGCCTTTTATACCTCGGGTAAGGTGCCCAATGAGCCGGCGTTCTTGTTTCAGCTATTCGCCAAGCAGTTCGGTACTAATAATTTACCCGACTGCTCGAACATGTGCCACGAGAGCAGCGGCGCGGCCCTCAGCCCTACATTGGGATTAGGCAAAGGCTCCGTTACGCTTAATGACATCTACGAGGCGGAGGTAATTCTCATCATTGGCCAGAACCCTGGCACGAACCATCCGCGGATGCTGTCGGCTTTGCAAAAGGCCAAGAAAAACGGAGCCAAGATTATCAGCGTCAATCCGTTGATTGAAGCGGGCTTGAACCACTTCAAGAACCCACAGGACTTCATGAACCCCATCAAGGCCCTCGGGGTGCTGATGGGCGACGGTACGCCCATCACCGACCTCTACTTGCAAGTGCGGGTCGATGGCGACATGGGTTTGCTGCGCGGCATCATGAAGCACCTGTTTGAGGCCGAGGACCGCAACCCCGGACAGGTGGTCGACCACGAGTTTATCAAGCAGTACACGACTGGCTTTGAGTCGTTTGAGCAGAACATCCGCAACACCAGGTGGGAAGATATTGAGGAGCTGAGCGGTATTAGCCGCGAGCTGCTGCTGGAAGCGGCCAACATGATTGCCCGCAAGCAGAAAATCATCACCTGCTGGGCGATGGGCGTGACGCAGCAGCGCCAGGGCGTGCAAACCATTCAGGAAATTGTGAACCTGCAACTTATGAAGGGGGCCATTGGCAAGCCCGGCGCGGGCACCTGCCCGGTGCGCGGCCACTCCAACGTGCAAGGCGACCGTACGATGGGCGTGTGGGAACAGCCCACCAAGGCCTTTCAGGATGCGCTGGGCAAGGAGTTCAACTTCCAGCCGCCCTACGAGCACGGCTACGACACAGTAGAAGCCATCAAGCGCATGTACCGTGGCGACCTGAAAGTGTACTTCGGCCTGGGCGGCAATCTGCTGGCCGCCGGCCCCGATACTGAAGTGATTGCCGAAGGGATGCGCAAGCAAAATCTGACCGTGTACGTGGGCACCAAGCTCAACCGCGGCCACCTCACCACCGGCAAAACCAGCCTGCTGCTGCCGTGCTTCACGCACGCCGATATTGACATGCAAAAGTCTGGTCACCAGATGACCAGCTGTGAAAATTCGATGGGTGTAGTAAGCCAGAACAAAGGCGTGCTGGTGCCGCTACCCGGCCACGACATCCTAAGTGAAGTAGCCATTTTGGCGGGCGTAGCCATCGCCACCCTCGGCCCCGACCGCACTAACGTGGCCGACTGGGTAGCCATGACGGAGAACTACGACGTCATTCGCGACCACGTATCGCGCGTCATTCCGGGCTTTGAGAAATTCAACGAGCAGCTGCGGCAGCCCGGCGGCTTTTACCTGCCTAACGGCCCCCGTGAGCGCAAATTCACGACCAAAAACGGTAAGGCGAACTTCACCACCACCGAGCTGGAAAAGTACAGCCTGGAGCCTGGCCAACTCATTTTGATGACGGTGCGTAGCCACGACCAGTTCAATACCACCATCTACGACTACAACGACCGCTACCGGGGCATCCACGGTGAGCGCCGCGTTATTTTCATGAACAAAGAGGACATCGCCGAGCGCGGCCTCAAGGCCAAGCAGCCGGTCGATATCACGAGCCACTTTGAGGGCCAGCAGCGCACCGTTGAGAATTTTTTGGTAGTGCCCTACGATATTCCGAAGGGCAACGTCTCGGCCTACTTTCCGGAAGCTAACCCGCTGGTGCCCATCAGCAGCGTGGCGAAGGTGAGCAACACGCCCACCTCGAAATACGTGGTCGTGACCGTAGCTCCGGCCAAGGTCGAGAAAGCTGCGCCGGCCCAAAAGCAGCGGGCCGAGGCGGTGTCAGCCTAGGTTCGCATTAGCTTAGAAAAAGCCTCTGGCGTTGCGCCAGAGGCTTTTCTCTTTCCGAAGCGGTTGTCTCAAAGCGGCTGTCATTGCGAGCGCAGCGAAGCAATCGCACCCGAACAGAACCTGAACGGCGCGGCTGAACAGGTGTGATTGCTTCGCTACGCTCGCAATGACAGCCGCTTTTTAGATATGTCTTACTTAAGTGGCTATACCAGATTAGCGACATAATTCGCCGCCCAGCTTGTGAGCTTATTTTAATCTTCTACCTTGCACTTGGCTAGCAATTTAGACGCCGGCCACTCACGCTCTCACCTTTCAAATTCCCGTCTATGCCCGATTCTTCTCCCGGCTTGCTCGACCGCAGCCGCACTATCGCCGGCCCCGGCTACAACCGCTGGCTGGTGCCACCGGCCGCGCTGGCGATTCACCTGGCCATTGGGCAGGCCTACGCCTTTAGCGTGTTTAATAAGCCGCTGGGCTCGCTCCTCAGCGGTGACGCCGACCACCCGGCCGCAGGCGACTGGACGCTGGCGCAGATTGGCATCACGTTTTCCATCGCCATTGTGCTGCTCGGCTTGTCGGCGGCGCTGTTTGGTAAATGGCTTGAGCGCGTGGGGCCGCGCAAGGCCATGCTGGCCTCAGCGCTGTGCTTCGGGGGCGGGTTCCTGATTGCCTCGCTCGGGGTGAGCTTGCACAACATCTGGTTGGTGTATTTTGGCTACGGCTTCGTGGGCGGTATTGGGCTGGGTATCGGCTACATATCGCCGGTAAGCACGCTCATTAAGTGGTTTCCCGACCGTAAGGGCGTGGCCACGGGCATGGCCATCATGGGCTTTGGCGGGGGTGCCATGATAGGCTCGCCGCTGGCGGTGGCGCTGATGAGCCATTTTAAAAGCAGCGCGTCGCAGGGCGTGGCACCCACGTTTATCGCAATGGGGCTTATCTACTTGCTGTTCATGCAGTTTGGGGTGTGGACCATCCGGGTTCCCGCCGACGACTGGAAGCCCGCTGGCTACGTGCCCAGCGAGGAGCACAACGCCCTCATCACTACCGGCAACGTGTCGGCCGACAGCGCCATCAAAACGCCGCAGTTCTGGCTGCTGTGGGTGGTACTGCTTTGCAACGTGACGGCCGGTATTGGCGTGCTCGAAACAGCTTCGCCGCTCATTCAGGAGACGTTTTCCAAAGCCGCGCTCGGCGATAAATTCGTGACGCCCACCGCCGCCGCTGGCTTCGTGGGGCTGCTGAGCTTGTTCAACCTGCTCGGGCGATTCTTCTGGTCGTCGGCTTCCGATAAGATTGGCCGCAAGCGTACTTACCTGCTGTATTTTGGGCTGGGCGCGGTGCTTTACGCCCTCATTCCAACCTTAGGGCACAATCTGCAACTGACGCTGTACGTGGTAGTGGCCTGCGTGATTATCAGCATGTACGGCGGCGGCTTCGCCACGGCCCCGGCGTATTTATCCGACCTTTTTGGCAAGTACCAAGTGGGGGCCATTCACGGCCGCCTGCTCACGGCCTGGAGCACGGCCGCCATCCTGGGGCACTTGATAGTAAGTACGTTATCGGAGCACGCCAAGGCCAACGGCCTCACCGGTGCGGCGGCTTACCAGAGTGTATTCTACACGATGGCGGGCGTGTTGGTCGTCGGTTTTCTGGCCGACCTGGCCGTGACGGCCGTCAACGAGAAGTACCAGGAAAAAGGCCCGGTCACTGTTGAAGCGGGCGGCCACTAGGCGGCTGCTCATCACCTTCTAACGCTCTTTTCAAATGAATTCAAAAGCAAATTCCATTGCCCCCGTCGCGGCAGCATCGGCTGGCGGCTCCACTATTCTGGCCTGGCTCTACGTGGGCATTCCGCTGGCCTGGGGCGTCTCGCAGACGTTTATTAAGGCACTGGCGCTGTTTAAGTAGGCGCGTATTTTTAGGTAGGCCGCCGCCCGGTTCCTAGGTGAATCGGGCGGCTTGTTTTGTAAACTACGCTTGAGGTTCAAGCTCTATAAACCCACACTGGCCACGCCGTGCCCGCCGCAAAATGCGTCAGCTCCGGCGGCAGTTCCAGCAGCCCGTCGGCCGCGAGCAAGCCCGCTAAATCGCCCGAGCCGGCCGTGGGCGCGGGGTGCGCCAGCAGGCGGCCATCGGGCGCGCTTGCGAGCCGCACAGCCAGGAAGTAGGTGAGGGCCGGCTTAAACTCCACCGCCTCGGTTAACTCAGCAAAAACCAACGGCCTGGGGGCCGCCTGCTGGCCCGCGCGCAGCCAGCCGTGTACGTAGCGGTAGTACGCCGCGAAGGTTGCCACCGGGTTGCCCGGCAATGCGAACACTACCGCGCCGCCCGGCCGCTGCCCAAACCACAGCGGCTGCCCAGGCCGCTGCGCCACCCGGTGAAACAGCTCTGCCGCACCCGACTCGCGCAGTGCCTGCGGCAGAAAATCGGCCTTGCCTTTGCTCACGCCGCCGCTTAGTAGCACGGCGTCGTAGGTGGCCAGCAGCGGCGGTAGGCTGGCTTTAAGCGCACCCAAGTCGTCGTCGAGGTGAAAAATATCGCTCATGGCCCCATCCAGGGTGAGGGCGGCTTGCAGCATGTGGGCGTTGGAGCGCCGGATTTGGTGGGGGAGGGGCGTCTCCGTCACATCTACTATTTCGTCGCCGGTGCTCACCACGGCCACCCGGGGGCGGCGGGCCACGGCCAGCGTGGCCGCGCCTACGGTGGCAGCCACGGCTATGTCGGCGGGGCTGAGAACCAAGCCGGGAGCGAGGAGCGGCGTGCCCGCTGCCTGGTCGCTGCCTTGCGCATGTACGTTGTGGCCCGGCTGGGGCGGGGCTACGCGCACGGTGGCCTGGCGCGTGGGCTGGTCAGTGAAAGCCAAGTCTTCGTAGCGGATAACCGTATCGGTGCCGGGTGGCAAGGCCGCGCCTGTCATTATCTCGATGGCCGCCCGTGGCTTACGTAGTGGCTCGGGCACCGCGCCGGCCAGCTGCGTGCGCTCGATGGGGAAGGTGGTGTTGCCCGATTCCAATGCCGCGAAGCGGAGAGCGATGCCATCCATCGTCACGCGGTTGTAGGGCGGGAAGTCGCGGTCGGCAATTACTTCCTGACGCAATACCCGGCCCACGGCGGCGGCGAGCGGCACGGTTTCGGTGGGTAGGGGCCGGGCGGTGGCGAGAATCTGCTGGTAGGCATCGGCGACGGAAAGCATGGGCGAAGTAGCGCGAATCTTGTAGTTCGCGTAAAAGGGCGAGCGAATAGGCAGCGCGGGCGCACCGCCCACTTGCTTACGCGAACTACAAAGTTCGCGCTACTCTGTTACTGCTTTATGACTCCTGCAACCCCACCCCGCGCCAAGCACGCCGACCTCACGCGCCCCGACCTCGGCGAATTTGCCCGCCACGAGCTGGCCTTCTTGGGTGCGCCTTGCGGCGAAATCCAGAAGCTCGTCGCCCACCTCACCGCCGCGCTAGCCCCAGCCGGGCACCGCGTGGGCTACGTCGATGCCGACCACGCCAGCGGCGACACCGATGAAAATCAGAGCCTAAGCCCGCTGCTACAAGCCGGCGCGGCCGTGGAAGTGACCGACAAAATTCATTTCCGCCGCCGCGACGAGCGCCGGGCGCTCGACCGCTTCTCGCAGCCCGACCTGCTGGCCGGCGCCGACCTAGTGCTGGTGAATGGCAACCACTTCCGCGCCCGCCACCAAGTAGTGATGATTGACCCGCGCAAAACCCTGGCGCACAAGCTCGACAAGCTCACCGACGTGCGGGCCTTTCTATTCGCCGAAGGCGCAGCCGAAGTGCCCGCTTACCTGCAAGCGTACCTGCCGCACCACGCCCAACTGCCGCAGTTTGCCGCAGCCGACGTAGCCGGTCTGGCCGCCTGGGCGCAGCAGTGGCTGGTGCGCCACCGGGCTCCGCTGCGTGGCTTGGTGCTGGCCGGTGGCCTTAGCCAGCGCATGCAAACCGATAAAGGTCGTCTCCGCTACGGCTCCGCTGGCCGCGAGCAGCGCGAGGTAGCCGCCAGCCTGCTGGCCGAAGTCTGCCAGGATGTCTTCGTATCGTGCCGCGCCGAGCAGGCGGCCGAGCTGCCCGCTGGCCTTCAGCCGCTGCCCGATACGTTTCTGGGCCTGGGGCCGCTGGGCGGCATTTTGTCGGCCTTCCGCCACGACCCCAACGCCGCTTGGCTGGTACTGGCCTGCGACCTGCCTTTTCTGACTGCCGATGTGCTACGGCAACTGGTAGCCGGCCGCCAGCTCAGCCGCCTGGCTACTGCCTTCCAAAGCCCCGGTAGCGATTTCCCCGAGCCGCTCATCACCATTTTTGAGCCGCGCGCTTATCCCGAACTGCTGCGATTTCTGGGGTTAGGATACTCGTGCCCACGCAAAATGCTTATCAACAGCGACGTGGAAATGCTGCCTACGCCGGGTGGCAAAGCGCTGCGAAATATAAATACGCCTGCCGAGCGCGAAGCCGCGCAACGAGAGCTGAGCTAAACCGAGGGGTAGCTGGTGTCTGCTAAGGCGGCGACTGAAACCGACTGATTTCAGTCGCCGTTTTTTTGGTTGATTATTTAATAATACAAAGTGTAAACTGTGATAATTATACAATATAGGTTATCTAATTGTAGTTAGGTATAGGGTAAAGCTGAAATGCCTCGTCGAAGTTGTTGCCTTAATAGCCAAGATATTTAGGTTGTATAAGTAAGTATTGGTCGAGTTAATATTTCTATTAGATATATCCATAAATAGTACGTTTATTATAAGTGTAGTACGGGTGGCGCTGCTGCTACGTGCCGCGCCAGCGCCGGCCCAGGTCGATAGCGTGCGGGCCAGCACGCTACCCGGCCGGCAGCTCGCCGAAAAGGCCTACAACGCTGGCCTCGCCAGCTTCAGCGCCCACAACTACGCGGCGGCCTTCACCAACTTCGACCAGGCGCTGGCCGCCAAGCCCGATTTTGCCGCCCTCAAAGCCAATCCCACCTACGCGCCGGCCTAGTACAATCGCGGCGTACTGCGCTTTGAAAAAGGTGAATACCAGGCGGCCCACGACGATTTTAGCGGGGCTGTGAAAGCCGATTCAACTTACGCCTACGCTTACCACAACCGCGCCAGCGCCAGCCAGAAGCTCGGTAACTAAGCCGCCGCCGTGCCCGACTACTCGCGGGCGCTAACATTGTAGCCCACGCTGCTGCCAGCGCTGCTGAACCGCGCCGCCGCCGAGCGCCGTGCCGGTAAGCTCCCCGAAGCCCTGCGCGACTACGACGCCTACCTCGCGCAAAAAAATCGATAATGTGTTGGCCTACAGCAATCCGTGCAATGCGCACTTCGATAGCGAGGACTACGCGGGCGCAATCGCCGACTTCGGCCAGGCCATTATGCTCGATGCTACCTACGCCTACGCTTGGAACAACCGCGCCGCCGCCGAGCTAAAGCTGGAGCAATACGCCAAGGCCGCCGCCGACGCCACCGAGGCCATCCGCCTCAACCCCAAATAGGCCGAGGCCTACCTCAACCGTGGCCACGCCCGCGAAATGCTGCGCCAGGCCGACAAGGCCTGCCAGGACTGGCGGCGGGCCGCCGCGCTGGGCATGGTGGTGGGAAACCGCTACGTCACCGCCGCTGGCTGCGCCGGCCCGGCCGCCGAGGAAGCGACTGATAAAGAGTAGCGACAGAAACGTTCGTCATGCTTAACGCAGCGGAGTCGAAGTATTTCTACCGGTGAACTAACCTCTGACGCTAGCAACGAAGCGGTAGAGATGCTTCGACTCCGCTGCGCTCAGCATGACGAGTGTTAGGTTGAGAATTTAATAGCGTATTGGTTTTTAGTATTATATAACGTTGTTATCTGAATTATGCCTACGCATTTCCACCTGCGCTACCTGCCGCTAGCGCTACTGCTGGCTGCTAGCCTGCCGGCTGCCGCGCAGAGCATTCCGTTTACCAAAGAGCAATTCAAGGAAAATAAGGATGGATTGAAGGAAGCGCAGCGTGAGCTAAAGGCCGGCGACGAAGCCTACAAGACCGACCCGGCGCGCTACCTCGTGGCACTGCCGCGCTACCTGGCCGCGCAGGAATTCAACCCCGACAATGCCGAGCTGAATGCCAAAATGGGCGAACTTGCACTCTGGCACTAAGGCGGTGGCGCTGCCCTACCTGCACAAGGCCCAGCACTGGAGCCGCCAACTATGCGCGCGCACTACCTGCTGGGCCAGGCCCTGCACCTCAATGTCAAGTGGGCCGCCGCCATCAAGGAGTACCAACAAAGCGCACCGATGGGTGGCAGCAAGGCCGCCGACTGTGCTCTCACCGTGACGGCCGAGGACTTGTCGTGTCGCATCCGGGAGTACCGCAATGGGATGGAACTGCAAAAGCACCTCGTGCGGGTGTTTATCGACAATGTGGGCCCCGAAATGAACTCGGCCTACTCCGATTACGGCCCCGTGGTGGCGGCCGACGAGACGACGCTGCTCTTCACGTTGCGGCGGCCCGACGCGGCCAGTGTGCCTGAAACAAGATGAGCGACAGCTACTTTGAGGGCGTGTACTAGTCGGCGTGGTAGGGTAAAAAATGGACTGCCGCCGCCAATCTGGGCGCGCCTGTGAACACCAAAAACCACGATGCCACCGTGGGCCTCGCGCCCGACGGCCAGCGCCTGCTGGTGTACGCCGACGAGAGCGGCGACGATTTGCTCGAATCGAACCTGCGCGGCATCACCTGAGACAAGCCCAAGACCCTGGGCAGCCGCATCAACTCGAAGTACCACGAGTCGTCGGCCGCGTATTCGCCCGGTGGGCACTACCTCTACTTCGTGAGCGACAAGCCCGAGGGCGGGCGCGGCGGCCACGATATTTATAAGGTAGAGCTGGCTGGGAATAAGCCCGCCGAAAACCTGGGGCCGGTTATCAACACGCTCTACGGCGAGGAGGCCGTCTTTATCATGCCCGATGGTAAGACGCTGTACTTCTCCTCGGAGGGCCACAACTCGATGGGCGGCTACGATATTTTCACAGTGTACCAGAACGGCAAGTGGAGCGCCCCCGAAAACCTGGCTGGCCCATCAATACGCCCGACGACGACGTGTTTTTCGTGGCCTCGGCCTCGGGGCGGCACAGCTACTACGCCAGCGACCGGCCGGGCGGCCTGGGTGGCACGGACATCTACCGCATTACCTTCCTGGGGCCGGAAAAGCCGCCCGCGCTCAGCGAAAAAACCAACTGCTGGCCTCGCACCTCGCGCCGATAACCCAAACCATGTTGGCACCGCCGGTAGCCGTGGCCACGGCGCAGGTTACCATTCTGAAAGGCACGGTGACCGACGACGCGACCAAGATGCCGGTCGAAGCCCTTATCGACCTGATTGATAATAAGACGGGCCAGAGCATCGCCACCTTCCACAACAACGCTACTTCGGGCCGCTACCTCGTGAGTTTGCCATCGGGCACCAACTACGGCATTGTGGTGCGGCAGGACGGCTACCTGTTTCACTCCGAAAATTTTGACCTGCCCGCCGAGGCGGCCTACGCCGAGGTAACGAAAGACATTCCGCTCAAAAATCTGAAGGTGGGCGTAGTTATCGTGCTGAGCAACATATTTTCGATGCCGGCAAAGCCCACTCTGCGCCCCGAAAGCACCGCCGAGCTGAAGCGCCTGCAAAAGTTGCTCGCCGACCAGCCCACTATCAAACTTGAAATGGCCGGCCACACCGACAACGTGGGCAAGCCCGCCGCCAACCAGAACCTCAGCCAACGCCGCGCCCAGGCCGTAGTAACGTATCTTACGCAGCACGGCATCGCTGCCGACCGCCTGGCTGCCGCTGGCTACGGCGACACCCGGCCCGTGTCTTCTAACGATACTAAGCTGGGCCGCCAGCTAAATAGGCGGACGGAGTTTAAGGTGACGGGGAAGTAATACGGCTGTCATGCTGAATGCAGTGAAGCATCTCTGCCGCCTCGTTGAACGGTGCGGCAGAGATGCTTCACTGCATTCAGCATGACCCTAACTACATACGCTTTACGCCGCCCGCATCAGCCGTAGCGGCGACTTCTCAAACTTGCCTCGCGCGTAGCTTTCCGTAATCATCAGTTCGTGCGTGCCGACCTCGGAAGGCATCTCGAACATGGCATCCGTCATGATGCTCTCGCAGATGGAGCGCAGGCCGCGCGCACCCAGGCGGTACTCGTCGGCTTTCTCTACGATGTATTCGAGCGCTTCTTCGGTGAAGCCGAGGGCGATGTTTTCCATGCCAAATAAGCGCTGGTACTGGCGCACGAGCGAGTTTTTGGGCTCGGTGAGTATCATGCGCAGCGTGCTCTTGTCGAGCGGGTTGAGGTGCGTGAGCACGGGCAGGCGGCCGATGAGCTCGGGGATGAGGCCGAAGCTCTTGATATCCTGGGCCGACACGTAGCG
Organism: uncultured Hymenobacter sp.; assembly: GCA_964277755.1. GTDB lineage: Bacteria > Bacteroidota > Bacteroidia > Cytophagales > Hymenobacteraceae > Hymenobacter. The sequence goes on along the minus strand of CAXYJY010000051.1, from coordinate 4,704 downwards.
TAGGAAATTCTGCGTGTCCACGCTCTCGTCCAGGTTGGTTTTGGCGAAGCCCATGGGCTTGGTATTCAGGCGGCTCTTGATGATGCGGTCGATGCCCGAGAAAGCGCCGCCGCAGATGAAGAGGATATTTTCGGTGTTCACCGACACCATTTTCTGGTCGGGGTGCTTGCGGCCGCCCTGCGGAGGCACGTTCACGTGGGTGCCTTCGAGCAGCTTGAGTAGTGCTTGCTGCACGCCCTCGCCGCTCACGTCGCGCGTGATGCTGGGGTTGTCGCTCTTGCGGGCGATTTTGTCAATCTCGTCGATATAGACGATGCCGCGCTCGGCCGCTTCGAGGTTATAATCAGCGGCTTGCAGCAGGCGCGTGAGGATGCTTTCCACGTCTTCGCCCACGTAGCCGGCCTCCGTCAGCACCGTGGCATCGGCGATGCAAAAGGGCACTTGCAGGATTTTGGCCAGCATTTTGGCTAGGAAGGTTTTGCCGGTGCCGGTTTCGCCCACCATAATGATGTTCGATTTCTCAATCACCACCTCGTCGTGCCCGGCGGCGGGCTTCTGCATCAGGCGCTTATAGTGGTTGTACACGGCCACGCTCATCACGCGCTTGGCTTCGTCCTGGCCCACCACGTACTGGTCGAGGTGCTGCTTGATTTCGCGGGGCTTGATGAGGTTGAACTTGGGCTGCCGCGCCTCGGCTTGCAGCTTGGTTTCCTCGGCCAAGATGTGCTGGGCCTGCGCCACGCACTTCTCGCAAATGTGGGCATTGATGCCCGAAATCATCACCGCGACGTCGCGCTTAGGCTTATTACAAAAAGAGCAGGCTATCTCGGGCATCGGGCAACGTATATAAACTTGGGTAGCAAAAGCGGATTTCGGCGAAACGGGTTCAAAGATACGCCGCGCGGCAAGGCATTGATGACGCGCGCCGCGCCCGCGTTGCACGCCCTCCGTTCAGAATAAAGCTAAAGAGTTGCCGGCGGGCGAATGTTTCCGGTATACCGTGGACTCGGCGGGTCCGCGCACGGTAGCGCAAGGTCGGCTTTCACCCGTCATGCTGAGCGCAGCGGAGTCGAAGCATCTCTATCGGTGAACTAACTCCCGACGCCATAGCAACGAAGCGGCAGAGATGCTTCGACTCCGCTACGCTCCGCTCAGCATGATAGTTGAAAACGTGCGCTAAGCGGCAAAATAGCCCCTAAGCTCCGCCTTAATGGTAAGTTAATCTTGGAAAAACATAAGGCCAACAGCCTTGCCGGTACTTTGTACCGCACAAAGCCGCATACCTGCCGGCGATTAATGCAGTACAGTTCTTCTCTGCTTCTCCCCTTGCGCTGACCCTGGCATTGGCCGGTCGGCGGCCCTCGTTACTACGGGTTTCTGACTACCGACTTCACAGGTTGGACTAGTGCGCTTGTGCCTGAAAAACAAGGGTTTTTATCCGCTCTCATCACTTTTTTTAGTTTACCTTGACTGCATCTCAACTTCTGCGCCGCCGCCTGCTAAACCCGCACGCCTACCCCGTGGCCCTGGCCTTGGGCGCGGCGGCTTTTGCGCCTGCGGCGACCCTGGCAGCTCCTGCCTCCGCTTCTTCGCTAGCCGTTGCCCCGGTAGTCGGCCAGCCCGTTTCGGGCACCGTGCGCGACGCCGCCGGCCAGCCCATGCCGGGCGTGACGGTAGTGCTCAAAGGCACCAGCATCGGCACCGCTACCAATGTCGACGGCCTGTTTACGCTCGACGCGCCGGCCGGCAAGCCCGTGGTGCTGATAGTATCCTACGTGGGCTATGCCAGCCAGGAGGTTGCCTATAATGGCCAAAACGATTTAGCCATTACGCTGAAGGAAATGCCGCAGGGGCTGAATGACGTGGTCGTAATCGGCTACGGCACGGCCAAGCGCGACAACCTGACCACGGCCATCGCCTCGCTGCCCAACGCCGAGAAGCAAGCCAGCCGCCCCATCACCAACGTGCAGGACATGCTGCAAGGCAACCTGGCCGGCGTGACGGTACAGCAGAACAGCGGCGACCCCACGGCCACGGCCAGCGTCGTCATCCGCGGCGCGGGCTCGGTCAATGCCGAGGCCCCGCTCTACGTGGTCGATGGCATGCCTTACTACGGCGGGCCGCTGAACCCCAACGACATCGCCAGTATGACGGTGCTGAAAGACGCGGCGGCCGCCGCCATCTACGGCGCGCAGGCCGCTTCGGGCGTGATTGTAATAACGACCAAGGCCGGCCGCGAGGGCGCGCCGCGCGTCACCATCGATACCTACCAGGGCTGGCAGTCGGCCTACAAGCTGCCGCAGGCCCTGAATGCCACCCAGCAATCCGCCGCCTACAACCAAGCCGCCGACAACGACGGCCGCGCCCGTATCGATGCCCACGACGCCACCAAAAACCCCTGGGGCCAAACCACGCGCACCAACTGGATAAACGAGATTTTTCGCACCGGCAGCATTTATAACCTGAATGCCAGCGTGAGCGGCGGTAGTGGCACCGGCCACTACCTGGCCTCCTTCGGCTACCACGACCGCGAGGGCCTGCTCATCGGCACCAAGCTCAAGCGCTACACGCTGCGCCTGAAGTCGGACTACGACCTCGGCAGCAAGGTGACGGTGGGCCAGAACGTGTACATCAACCAAACCAGCGGCCAGGGGGCCAACACGTCTAGCTCGTACTCGGGGGCCATTATCAACGCCATTTACATGCCCTCGGCCGCGCCGGTGTACAACGCGGACGGCACGTTTGGCGGCGTCACGCCGATGTCGCCCGACCCGGCGTTTCAGTTTGCCGGGGCCTACGGCGACGTGTACAACCCGGTGGCGCTGCTCTTGCGCCCCACCATCACCAGCCCCAGCCTCAACCTGAACGGCATCGGCTACCTGGAGTACCGGCCGCTGGCGGGCCTGCGCCTGCGCAGCAGCTTCAGCCTCGATTTGCTGCGTAACAGCTATAAGCGCTTCGACCCGCGCATCCCGGAGCCAGGCCGCTCCAACACGATGAACTACCTGAACCAGAGCCAGGAAAACCGCGATAAGTGGATTTGGGACAACCAGGTGGGCTACGTGAAGAACTTCGGCAAGCACGTGCTCGACCTCACGGCCGTGTACTCGGCCCAGCGCACCAACTACGAGTATTGGGGCATGCAGGCCCAGAACTTCGACCGCGAAGACAGCTGGTACCAGTACCTGGGCAACGCCAAGGAATTCGTGGTGCGCCCCACCAGCAGCGTGTACCAGGATGCCCTGACCTCGGCCATCGGCCGCCTCACCTACAGCTACGACGACCGCTACTTCCTAAGCGGCAGCCTGCGCCGCGACCGTACCTCGCGCCTCTCGAATTACAACGCCGACTTCTTCCCGGCCATCTCGGGTGCCTGGAAGCTCTCGTCGGAGTCGTTCATTGGCAACCGCGTGTTTCAGACGCTGAAGCTGCGCGCCTCGTGGGGGCAGATTGGTAATATTCAATCGGTTGACTACTACGCCTACAACGTGCCGCTGGTGGTGGGGCAGTCGTACCTGGGCTCGACGCCTGCTTATACTAACGGCTATTACCTGAACAAGCAGTCGAACCCCAACCTGAAGTGGGAGCGCTCGGAAACCTTCGACCTCGGCCTCGACGTGGGCGTACTCAACGACCGCCTCACCTTCACGGCCGACTACTTCCAGAAATACACCCGCGGCCTCATCCTGCCGGTGGCCCCCAACCCCAGCAGCGGGGTAGGGGAGGGCCCGACCTCCAACGTAGGCACCGTGCTCAACCGCGGCCTGGAGCTGAGCCTGGGCTACAACGGCCAGGCGGGCGAGTTTAAATACCAGGTAAATGGCAATATGACGCTGCTGAAAAACGAGGTGAAAGACCTCAACGGCTACGGCAGCCCCTTTATCGCCCACGGCGACAACGTGCGCTCGCAGCTCTACCCCTTCCGCTCGACGGTGGGCCAGCCGCTCTACGCCTACTACCTCATCCAGACCGATGGTATTTTCAAATCGGCCCAGGAAGTAGCTGATTATAAAAAGGCCGACGGTACCCCGATTCAGCCCAACGCCAAGCCCGGCGACCTGAAGTTCCGCGACGTGAACGGCGACGGCAAAATCGATGACAACGACCGCGTGTACATGGGCAGCGCCATGCCCAAGCGCACCTACGGCGTGACTCTGTCGGGCCAGTGGAAGGGCTTCGATATCAGTATGCTGTGGCAGGGCGTGAGCGGCGTGAAGCTCTTCAACGCCTACAAGTTCTCGACCTATAACGCCGGCTTGCAAGGCTACAACCTTGACAACCGCGTGCTCGGTGCCTGGACGCCCGACAACCCCGACGCCACCATCCCGCGCCTCTCGCTGAGCGACCCCAACAAGAACTTCAGCCAGCCCTCCGACTGGTTCCTAGAAGACGGCTCGTACCTGCGCCTCAAGAACCTAATGGTGGGCTACACGCTGCCCGCCGGCCTCACCGGCCGCGTGCGCAACGGGGCTAGCCTGCGCCTCTATATGACGGTCGAAAACCTCTTCACCATCACCAAATACACCGGCATGGACCCCGAGGTGGGTAACCGGGGGCTGGACGTGGGCGCGTACCCGGTGCCCCGCACCCTCACGGTAGGCTTGAATATGGGTATCTAGGCGCGTTCACCCCACCCCCGGCCCCTCCCCTCCGGGAGAGGGGAGCCTGACGACTGGTCACGTTCGCTAACATCAGTTAGCGCAA